>NZ_CP027570.1:1047500-1352500 GCF_003010495.1 Megasphaera elsdenii DSM 20460
TGCTATCGATACGTGTAAAGTCGTAGCCGACCGGGCCGATAAGGCTTTATTTGCCTTCCCGACACTGGCTTCCAACTGTGCGCCGTCGACAGCCCTGGCAGTCATGTACAAGGCCGATAAATCCTTTGCTGGCTACTATTATCTCAATCAGCCGCCGGTCCATACCTTCATCAATATGGCCATCATTGCCGATTCGCCGTTTAAATTCTTCTGGGCTGGTATTGGCGACGCCATGAGTAAGGAATGTGAATCGGAATTGGCCAGCCGTGCAGCTGAACATTTCCACACGGTCCTCCTCGGCCGGGCTATCGGCAAGGCTTGCACGGCACCGCTCTTGCAGTATGGCGAACAGGCTTTGGACGATTTCAAGGCCAATAAAATCACCTATGCCCTGCAGCAGGTCGTCCTGGACATTATCATCAGTACGGGCCTCGTCTCTAACTGCACGACCGGTGGTAGTGAGTACTACTACAATTCGTCCCTGGCCCACATGTTCTACAATGCTTCGACAGTCCTGCCGCAAGTCGTCGAAGGTCATCTCCATGGCGAAATCGTCGCCTTTGGCGTCCTGGTCCTGCTGACATACGACAAGCAGTTCGAACTGCGCGACCAAGTAGCGGCTCTCTATAAGAAGTGCCAGTATCCGACGACCCTGGCTGACCTCGACATCAAAGCCGACGAAGTCGACTCCATCGTCGATGCTGCACCGGCCCTGACCGAATGGACCTGCGTCCCTGAACCGATGACCAAAGAGGTCTTCAAAAAGGCCATCATGGATGCAGACGAATTTGGCCGTTCGTTATAATACTTTATATGCTGGACATTTTCGTGTATAATGAATTTTATATAAGATATAGTTTGTAGAATAGAGCTTGTAGTTTGCAGTAAAAGAACTAAAAACTATAAACTACAAACTCGAAAAGGAGCTGTCTTATTGCGACAGCTCCTTTTCAACTCTTTTACGGAGGGGATTATGGATCAAGTATTAGAACAAATCATCAGTGCCATCGAACCGATGGATTTGGCGAAGACGGCAGAGTGCTACCAGCGCCTGGCCAGCTTGACGATTCGTCAGGACAGCAAGTTGTCCTACCTGGCCGGCCGTATCGCCGGCGTCCAAGGGACGCTGCATCCGGAAAAATTGCAGAAAGCCGTCGTCGTCTTTGCTGCCGACCATGCTGTCGATGGCGGGGAAAACAAGACTAACGGCAAGAACAGCAAGGCCGATGCCCTGGAAATCGCTACGGGCCGGGGACCCATCAATAAGGTGGCTCACCGCATCGGCGCCGGCGTCATGCTCCTCGACATGGGACTGGAAGAAGACATTCCCGAATCCCAAGGCGTCCAGGACCTCAAAGTCATGCACGGGAGCCATTTTTGGGCCCGCCAGGATGCCATGAGCGAAGATGAAATGATGGATGCCCTTTTCAGCGGCCTCCAGATCGGCCAGAATCTGGCCGATGAAGGCTATACGGCTGTAGGCTTGGGGAACCTCGGCGAACGGGGCTTGCTGACGGCTTTCATTTTGACGGCTGTCTTTTTCCGGGATCAGCTGGAAGAATTGCCGGAACACATGAAGTCTGGTCAGAAATTAGAGAAATTAAAGCAAATCATCGACCAGCGCCACTTCGATGCGTCCGATCCGCTGGACCTCCTGCGCCGCGCCGGGGCTCCGGACATCGCTGCCATGGTCGGCTTCATCCTTTCGGCGGCCCAACGTAAGCTGCTCGTCATCTTCGACAATGCTGTTACGGGTTCGGCCGTCCTCATCGCCCGCGCCTTATGCCCGACAATCGATGATTATGTCTGTGCTTCGGCCCGTTATCTGGAACCGGTCCATCAGATGCAGATGAAAAAGCTGGGCCTCAAGCCTTTTGTCGAAATGGACCAGAACCTCGACCAGGGCATGGGTTCGGCCATGGGACTGACCATGCTCGACGCATCGGTCCAGATGATGAATGAAAATTTAAAGTGAGGAGTGATTTCCATGAAAACTTTATATCTTGATTGTTTTTCCGGCATCAGCGGCAACATGTTCATCGGTATGCTCATCCAGGCCGGCGTACCCTTTGAAGCCTTTAAACAGGCCATGGCTTCGCTGAATCTGACGGGTTATGATCTCGTATGCCGCAGCGTCAATAAGCTGGGAATCCAATCTATCTATTATAATGTTCTCCTCGAATCAGAAGGTCATGGCCACGAACATCACCATCATCATGACCATGACGGCCATGAACACGCCCATCATGAACACCCTGAGCATCATGATGAAGGGCAGGGCCACCTCGTCGATACGACAGGCCATCATCACCACCATCAGCACCGGGGCCTGCCGGAAATCACGAAGATCATCGAAAGCGCCCCTATCGATGAAGATATCAAGGCCAAGAGCCTGGCCGTCTTCCAGGCCCTGGCTGAAGCCGAAGCCAAGGTACACGGCGTGCCGGTCGACCAGATCCATTTCCATGAAGTCGGCGCTATCGACTGCATCCTGGACATCGTCGGTACGGTGTGGTGCTTGAAGTATTTGGGCATCGAACAGGTTGCCGCATCGCCTATCCATGCGGGAAGCGGCTTTGTCCGCTGCGCGCACGGTATCATGCCCGTACCGGCACCGGCAACGGCGGAACTCCTGGCCGGGATTCCCTGGTACGCTACGGACATCAAAGGAGAACTGGTCACGCCGACCGGCGCGGCCTTAGTGAAAGTCCTGGCCCATGCCGGCGTCCGCCCGAAAGATTTCGTTTATGATACCGTAGCTTACGGGGCTGGTACGAAAGACCTGACCATCCCCAACGTAGTCCGCGGCTTCATCGGACAGGCGGAAGATATTTCGTAGTTCGTTCGTCGTTTATCGTTTATCGTTCGCCGTTCATCATAGGGGCCATCCCAAAGGGCGGCCCGCCTGATTCCGCTGCCATGGCGGGACGCCCTCTAGGCGTCCCCTACAGAAAAAATGCTGACCGCATATGCGGCCAGCATTTTTTTCTTGACAAATCTCTGACGTCATGGTATTATAATCAAGTACTGTGACGGGCGCAAGGCCCGCCGGAATACAGCGTTGACATATCAATCCCGATGTGATATACTTAACAAGTCGTCATGCGGAAGTAGCTCAGTGGTAGAGCATCACCTTGCCAAGGTGGGGGTCGCGAGTTCGAGTCTCGTTTTCCGCTCCATTTCCTTCGGGAAGCTATTGTTCCTCAATAGCTCAGTTGGTAGAGCAATCGGCTGTTAACCGATTTGTCGTAGGTTCGAGTCCTACTTGAGGAGCCATACAGGGGTGTCGCCAAGCGGTAAGGCAACGGACTCTGACTCCGTCATTCGTAGGTTCGAATCCTACTACCCCTGCCAAACATGATCCACTAGCTCAGTTGGCAGAGCACCTGACTTTTAATCAGGGTGTCCCGAGTTCGAATCTCGGGTGGATCACCACATTCCACATTACGTGGCCCCTTGGTCAAGCGGTCTAAGACATCGCCCTTTCACGGCGAGAACATGGGTTCAAATCCCGTAGGGGTCACCACACCATGGGCGATTAGCTCAGCTGGGAGAGCGCCTGCCTTACAAGCAGGATGTCAGCAGTTCGATCCTGTTATCGCCCACCAGAAAAAAAGACCTGTCACTTTGTGACAGGTCTTTTTGCGTTGTTAGTTGTTAGTGGCTAGTGGCTCCCCTGTGAAGGGGAGCTGGCGCCGCAGGCGTCTGAGGGGTTCTGCCCATGACGAGTGATTTGCCGCCACGGATTGCGACCTGCGGCCTGCGGTCTGCGGGCCGCCCTTTGGGCGTCCCCTACAGTGAACAATATAAAATACGTATCACATTAGCCTGCGGATTGCACAATTTGCATAATCTATTTCTTCTGCTCATTTTATATATGCGTAATAATATGTTTGATTCCTATAAGTTTTGTATTATAATGGATGGTAGCGATAGGATATTTTCCTTAGCCTAAGGACATATTCCTAATTATTTTCTAAGAACTTACAAGGAGTGGTACCCAAATGAGATTTACAGAAGATTTGAAAGCCCGCGTTTCCAAAGCACAGAAAAAAATCGTCCTTCCGGAAACGAACAGCCGTCGTGTATTGAAAGCTGCTGAACGCGTTTTGGCTGATGGTTTTGCTAAAATCGTTCTCGTAGGTAAACTGGAACAGATTAAGAAAGATGCTGCTAAATTCCAGATCGATCTCACCGGTGTCGAAGTTGTCGACCCTGAAACTTACTATCGTATGGACGAACTTTGCGCTTACTTCGCAAAACGTCGTGAAAAGAAAGGCATGACCCTGGAAAAAGCTCGTGAAATCATGCTCAACAACTACACCTTCTTCGCAGCTGGCCTCGTTGCTCTCGGTGAAGCTGACGGCTGCGTATCCGGTGCTGCTACGACTTCTGCTGAAGTTATCCGCGCTGGCCTTCAGGTCATCGGCCCCCGTCCTGGCAACAAAACCGTATCTTCCGCTTTCATTCTCTTGACCAACACTCCGCAGTATGGTGATAACGGTATCCTCGTACTCGGTGACTGCGGCGTTATCCCCAACCCGACGTCGGAACAGCTCGCTGATATCGCTTGCATCTGCGTAGAACGTGCTCGTCGTACCGTTCAGATCCTCAATCCGAAAGTTGCTTTCCTTTCCTACTCCACCAAAGGTTCTGGCGCTGGCGAATCCGTCGACAACGTACGCCATGCTGTTGAAATCCTGAAAGAACGCAACGTCGACTTCGACTTCGACGGCGAACTCCAGGCTGACGCTGCTCTCGTACCGGAAGTTGGCGAACACAAAGCACCGGGCTCCAAAGTTGCCGGCCATGCTAACGTCCTCATCTTCCCGAACCTCGATGCTGCTAACATCGGTTACAAGATGGTTCAGCGTTTCGCTAACGCAACGGCTCTTGGCCCCTTGGTCCAGGGCTTGGATAAACCTATCCTCGACTTGTCCCGTGGCTGCTCGTCTGAAGACGTTGCTGACGTCGTCGCTGTATGCTGCTCCGATGCCATCACAGCTGACCTCTACAAAAAAGAACGTGCTCAGCAGCAGTAATTGCTGGCTGAATTAAAAAAGGGGCTGTCGCATTAAGCGAACAGCCCCTTTTGTAGGTGCGCCCGGCATGGGCGCACTCTAATGGGTGAAAGTCCCTAAGCCGCCCGGTAGCGGGAAGGCTATAGCCAGAACCAAGGGTGTCCATCGTGAGATGGAATCTGAAGGAAGGTCGAGGCAAATCTCTGGTCTGACGAACAGAAATCACATAAGGCTAGTCATGGGGATAAGGCCGCCTAACAGGTTGAAGTCCCATAGCTACACGGAACCATGAATAGTAGATGTGGCAGACACATGGAGAGAAAGAGTGCGTTCTTACCCGGGGAGGCCTCATGGACATGATGGTGCCATATAGATTGGACATCATGGTTGAAATAAGATTTATCATGAGGAGTCAGCCGAGGCCATAGTACCTTATGGGCTATAGACCATGAGGAAAGGGCCGAATCCTAGGAGATGTTAGTTAATGAAAGTAACCAATCATGGAATGAAAGACAGAAAACTTCATCAAGAAGGCTGTCCACAAAAAGAGGTTGCGGAACAACCGGGATATGTGGAAGCGTCTGCCCATGCGAGGATTGCTGAACACAACGACATCATTGCAAGCTTGCCAGCGGACAGTCTGTTGAAGCAGATTTTATCACGAGACAACTTAAATGGTGCCTATAAGAAGGTAAAGTCTAATCGAGGAACCGGCGGGGTCGACAGGATGAGTGTAGATGAACTTCTACCCTACCTGCGGGAACATCGCCTGGACCTCCTTCAGCAAATACGGAATGGGAAATATAAGCCCCAGCCAGTCCGTCGGGTTGAAATACCCAAAGAGGAAAAAGGGAAATTCCGGAAATTAGGAATCCCTACGGTCGTAGACCGCATGATACAACAGGCGATTACGCAGGTTCTTGTGCCTATCTACGAGCCACAGTTTTCAGATAGCAGTTTCGGGTTCCGTCCCAAACGGGGCGCCCACGATGCGTTGAAACAATGCCAGGCCTATGCAGATGAGGGCTATGTCTACGTCGTAGACATGGACTTGGAGAAATTTTTCGACAATGTCTGCCAAAGCAAATTGATAGAAGTTCTGTCAAGGAGCGTAAAAGACGGCCGGGTCATCTCGCTGATACACCAATATCTCCATGCTGGTGTTATCCGGCATGGGATGTTCGAACGAAGTGAACAGGGGGTTCCCCAAGGAGGGCCATTGAGTCCGCTCTTGAGTAACATCATGCTGAATGAGCTGGATAAGGAGCTGGAACGGCGCGGACATAAATTTGTCCGCTATGCAGATGACTGCATGATACTCTGCAAAAGCAGAAGAAGTGCCGAAAGGACCTTGGAAAGCATCACTCGATATATTGAGAAGAAATTATTTCTCAAGGTGAATCGAAATAAGACGCACGTAGCCCACATCCGCTATGTTAAATATCTGGGATATGGCTTCTACCGAAAGAATGGAAAATGCCGACTCCGGGTGCATCCGAAATCCATTACTAAGATGAAAGACCGTTTGCGGTTTATATTGAAACGAAGCAATGGAAAAGGAAACGAAGTGAGAGCCCTTCTATTGAAACGATTCATAAAGGGATGGGTGAATTACTTTAAACTAGCGAATATGAAGGAACTGCTAATTCAAATTGACAGATGGATTCGACGCAAAATACGAACCATATACTGGAAACAATGGAAGAAGGTACGGACGAAACACCGGATGATAAGCCAATACGGCGCGCCCAAGTGGGTAGTGTTGGAAATGGCTAACTGCCGAAAAGGTCCGTGGCGAGCAGCGGCAATGCTGAACTCAGTTCTTACGAATAAAGAAATAGCCCGCCTTGGCTACATAACCATGACGAGCTATTACAAGCAAGTATGCGAAAACTAGGAAACCGCCGTGTACCGAACGGTACGCACGGTGGTGTGAGAGGTCGGGATTTCTACTCAGAAATCCCTCCTACTCGATTTCGTTTGGCGTGGTCCGTTTGCCGAAAATTCTCGCAGCTGCAAGAAAAATGATATCTGCATACAGCAGATTGTTAAAAATTTTAAACCTTCACGGCAAACGAGCCACGACCCACGGCAAACGACGTGAACCAAGGGATTGTGCATGATGGCAAAAGCCTTCGTGTGACAATCCCTTTTTGTAGTGAAAGGCGCCCCCTACAGCGATGAACGATGAACGACCAACGACGAACGATCATTTATACCGTACGCGGCGGTTGCCGACGACCATGGTCGGGCTCAGGGTGCGGTAGACCATGTAGGTGAAGAACATGAAGCCGAAGAGGAAGACCAAGGCGTATTCGTCTGTGAGCGGGGCGTCTTTGGTGAAGTACCAGGCACAGGCCAGGGTCAGGATGAGGCTGGCGTACATGGAAATGGTGACGCACCACGTCCGCTGGCCGCGGTCGCGCATCTTATAGAAATCGTGGAATTTGACGTACATGGCGATGGTCCAGGTGACGAGGACGACAGCCAGTACGATGGGGACGATCAAGGGAAGGGGCAGATATGAGGATACGAGAACGAGGAGCATAAGGGCAAAGGTGCTGAGGAAAATCCCTTCCTGGCGTTTCAAATCCTGGCTGGAATCATCAGGGACAGCCGGGCGGTTACGACGAGACATGAGTCATCATCCTTTCTATAGCATTATGTCTCATTATAGCATAGGTTGACTTTCTTTCAACATTATGATAGCGTGAGGAGGTAAGGGCCGCCGTACAAAGGTGTTCGTCATTAACGATGGGACCTTTACTCTCTTTGTTTGATGTTTGACGTTTGATGTTTGGGAATACGGTTTTTTAATTTAAAACCATTTACATCAAACATCAAACTTTTAACTTCAAACGTAAAAGGATGTGTGATTATGCATGCAGTAAAGACATATGATGTCATTATCATCGGGGCTGGTCCGGCCGGTATTTTTACGGCCCTGGAACTGGCCGATAAAGGATT
Organism: Megasphaera elsdenii DSM 20460; assembly: GCF_003010495.1. NCBI lineage: Bacteria > Bacillati > Bacillota > Negativicutes > Veillonellales > Veillonellaceae > Megasphaera > Megasphaera elsdenii. The sequence goes on from NZ_CP027570.1 coordinate 1,055,489, forward strand.
TAAGATTCTCATGGTCGAAAAGGGGCAGGACATACGGGAGCGCATTGCGACGAGCCTGAACAAGAAGGCCCTGCCCAAAGACCGGATGCGCAATGTCGTCTGTGGCTGGGGTGGTGCCGGTGCCTTCAGTGACGGAAAATTGACGCTGACGACGGAATACGGCGGCAACCTCGACGACTACATGTCCAAGGCCGACCTCATGGACAAGATTCGTTACGTCGATGACGTCTACTGCCGTTTCGGCGGTGCCGGCCGTAAAGTCTATGGCGATGAAAACAAAGACCACATCCGCGACATCAAGCGCAAAGCTGCCGCAGCGGACCTGCGTTTCATCCCGGCCCGTATCCGCCATCTCGGGACCGACGTCAACGCTCAGATCCTGACTAACATGCGCGATTTCCTGGAAGGGAAAGTCGACATCATGGCCGATACGGCTGTAGACCATATCGTGGAAGAGAAAGGCGAAATCAAAGGCGTCCTCATCGATGACCAGTTCTATGCCTGCCGTTATCTGGTCAGTGCTCCCGGCCGGGAAGGGTCGGAATGGTTTGTCCATGAAGTCGAAAAGATGGGCCTCAAACTGACGTCCAATGCCGTCGACATCGGCGTCCGCGTAGAAATGCCGGCAGAAGTCCTGGAAACGATTACCGACGTCGTCTATGAATCGAAGCTCATCTATTTCAGCAAATCCTTTGACGACCGGATCCGCACGTTCTGCATGAATCCCTATGGCTTCGTCGTCGAAGAGAATAACGATGGCCTGCTCACGGTCAACGGCCACAGTTATGCCCACAAGAAGAGTGAAAATACGAACTTCGCCATCCTCGTCTCCAAGAAGTTCACGGAACCCTTCCATGAACCGATTAAATACGGGAAGTACATCGCCAATCTGGCCAACATCCTCGGCGGCGGCGTCATCGTCCAGCGCCTGGGCGACTTCCTCGATGGCCGCCGGTCGACGCCGGAACGGATCCAGCGGGGCCTCGTCCGGCCGACCATGCCCGATGCGACACCAGGTGATTTATCGCTGGTCCTGCCGTACCGCCATATGCTGGACATCAAGGAAATGCTGGAAGCCCTCGATGCCGTCGCTCCTGGGGCCAACTCGCGCCATACCTTGTTGTACGGCGTAGAAGCCAAGTTCTATTCCAACCGCCTGGAATTGAGCCACGTCCTGGAAACGAAGATTCCCAATTTCTTTGCCATCGGCGACGGCGCCGGCATCACCCGCGGCCTGGTACAGGCGTCGGCAGCAGGTGTAACTGTCGGTCAGGAAATTTTGCGGCGGGAAGAAACGTAATCTGTCATTCTTTGAACCGGTATCCGGCACCCCAGACGGTCTCGATGTAGATCGGCTTGGCCGGGTCCGGTTCTATTTTTTCGCGGATGCGGTTGATGTGGACCATGACCGTCGCCGTATCGCCTTCGGCGTCGAGGCCCCAGACGCGTTCGAACAGGCGGTCCCGGCTGAAGACCAGGCCGGGATGCTTGGCCAGAAAGACGAGGAGCTCAAATTCGCGGTTGGTCAGGGAGATTTCCTGGCCTTTGACGTAGACCCGGTGTTTGTCGACGTAGATTTCCAGGTCGCCGCTGCGGAGGACTTCGCCGTCGGCCGCTTTCTGCTGGGCCTTTCCCGTCAGCCGTTCGTAGCGCGTGATGTGAGCCTTGACGCGGGCGACGAGCTCTGTCGGGCTGAAGGGCTTGATGATGTAGTCATCGGCACCGAGGCCGAGGCCGCGTATCTTGTCCATGTCTTCCCTTTTCGCCGATACCATCAGGATGGGGACTTCCTTTTCTTCACGGATGCGGCGGCAGATGTGGAAGCCATCGGTCCCAGGCAGCATGATATCCAGCAGGATGAGGTCGAAATCCTCCTGTAAAGCCCGTTCCAGCCCTTTCGTCCCGTCCGTTTCGATGACGCTTTCGATGGCGCTGGCTTCGAGGAAATCCCGTTCCAGTTCAGCAATTTCTATATTATCTTCAATGATCAAGATGCGTTTCATGATAGGCCTCCTCTATTTGTGGCAAGGTGATGACGACCGTCAGGCCCCCGCCTGGCGTTTCTTCTGCATGGATCTGGCCGTGCAGGGTCGTAATGATTTGTTTGACAATGGCCAGACCCAGACCGCTGCCTTTTTTGACATCCGTCCTGGCAGCATCGGTCCGGTAAAAACTGTCGAATAGGCGGGGCAGGTCGGCTGCCGGGACACCGGGCCCGTCGTCGGCAACGGTCAGGACGACGGAATGCCCTGTTTCGGCCAGGCGCAGGTCCAGGTTCACTGTAGGGCACTGCTTGTATTTCAATGCATTCTCCAGCAGATTGTCCAGGACCCGCTGGAACTGCATCCTGTCGATGGCTGTCCGGGCCGGCCCGGATGGCGGCGTGTAATGCAGGATGAGGCCCCGCTCGGCCAGGCGGGCTGTATTTTCAGCGGTGAAGTCGGCGAAATAATCGCGCAGTGAAACTGGTTCCATGGTAAAGGAAACCTGGCCTAAGTCGAGCTTGGAAAAGAGGAACAGCCTGTCGACGAGTTTTTCCAGGGTGCAGGCGTTCTGGTAGATGAGTTCGACATAATGATGGCGCTTTTCGGCGGTTTTGGCGATGCCGACCAGTATCCCGCTGGCATAGCCTTTGAGCAGGGTCAGCGGCGTCGACAGGTCATGGGAAATGCCGGCGATGAGTTCCTTGCGGTTCTGCTCATACTTTTCCTGGGCCAGGCGGGCCGAGCGCAGCTGGCGGCGCATGTGGTCGAAGGCTTCGCAGGTCCGGCCGAGCTCATCGCGCGATGACAGGGTGAGTTCATAGTCGAGGTTGCCTTTTTCGATTTCGGCTGCCGCCGTCCGCAGTGCCGCCAAAGGCGTCAGTATCTGACGGGACAGGACGCGGGACACGATGAGGCCACAGGCAATGATGATGGCACTGGCTGTGCCGACGATGAAGAGGAGCAGGGTCTGGATGACGCTTTTGGCCATGCCTTCACGGATGCCGCTCTTGGCGATGAACGGCGTGTTGCCGGCAGCGATGACCGTTGTCCCGCTGTGGGGGGACGTATAGCGGAAGAAGAAGCCGTCGCCGTCCCAGGTCATGACCGTCTGCTGGCCATGGGCCTTCCACAAGACCCGGTCGGCCAGGCTGCGGAAGTCGATGCCCGGCGTGACATAAGCGACCTGGTCGTTGCGGATGATGGCCGTGGCAATGCCCAGCTCCTCCAGGACCTGGCAGTCTTCACGCATATCCTTGACCTTTAACGGCCCGGGCCGTTCGGCTTTGACGCGCAGGGAACTGACCGTATATTGGATGGACAGGGCCGGCCCTTTTTCCGGCCACAACGTCGTCAAGTCATTGTGAGGCGAAGAGAAACGGAGACCCGAGATGAGCAGGAAACCCAGGACCGTCAAGATGGCGATGGGAACAAAGACCATCGTGAAATTGGCAACGAGCAGGCGGTGCCGCAGTGAAATGTCACGTATACGCAGCATAAGCAGGACATCCTTTCATAGTGATAGTTTTATTATAGAGTGATTCGTGGCTAGTGGCTAGTAGTTCGTGGCTCGTGGTTAAATTTAAAACCATCCGCTAACCACTAACTGCTAGCCCCTAACCACTTAAAAGGGCTTGTCGCACGTGCGACAAGCCCTTTTGAAAGGAGGCCTATTCTTCTATTTCTGTATGGATGACGGAGCCGTTGGTGGCGTCTACTAAGACGTCGTAGCGGACGGAACCCGATGTGACGCGGACTTTATACATGGGGTGGAAAGCGCGTTGCGGCATAGCGCCCTGCGGCATAGCGCCCTGCGGCGGCTGGCCTTTCATGTCAGGCTGGCCCTGGGGCGGTGCCATGGGGGGGACGCCTTGTGTATCGGCCTGGCCATTCGGAGCGGCTTTGGCCGTAGCCCCGGCAGCGGCATCGGTTTTTTCTTCACCCGGACGGCCGGGCTTCATGCCTTCCGGTCCCTGCGGGCGTCCTGCTTCATGGTCTTTGCGGTCTCTCTCTTTTACTTTGTCTTTGCGGTCGCCTTTGCGGCCGTCTTTAGGACCGTGCTTGGCGCTATTCATATCGAAGAGGGCCACTTCTTTGAAATCCAGGTCGCTTTCGTCCTTGCCGATGGCCTGGGCTGCGGCGGCACAGGCTTGGTCTTCGCTGATGAGGGAGACGTTGCGTTGTTCGGCCTGGGCTTTGGTCATCTGGGCCATGGCTTCGACCCGTTCGGCGTGACGGGCTGTGTGCTGGCGGTACAGGTAGTAGTGGCCGCCTGCCGTCGCCAGTACGCAGACGACGCAGAAAGCAGCGGCGATTTTGGCATTGCGGGCCGTGCGGACTTTATGTTTGATCGAAATGAGTGTATCTTGCCATTTTTCCTGGGTCATGATAAATTCCTCCTGTCTTCAATCACTGATTCTTGACTACGAAGACAGTATAAGGGATAAATCTAAAATCGAGCTAAACCAGGCCGTAAGAATTACATAAATGTTGTATAATGAGTTTGTAGTTTGTAGTTTGTAGTTTGTAGTTTGTAGTTTGTAGTTTGCAGGCTGTAGGGGCGCCCATGTGGGGCGCCCGCCGAGTCCGCCATGTTTTATATAATAGAGAGTGAGGTATCGATCATGAACGATGAACGTTTGAAATTGACTCAAATGGCGTCCTGCTCCGGTTGAGGCGCTAAGTTAGGGCCAGGGACACTGGCTCAATTGTTGGACGGGCTTCCAACACATAAAGATGACCGCCTCCTCGTTGGCTATGATAAGAGCGACGACGCGTCGGTCTACCAGGTGAGCGATGATCTGGCTGTCGTCCAAACGGTCGATTTCTTTCCGCCTATCGTCGACGATCCTTATTTATTCGGTCAGATTGCAGCGGCCAATGCCCTGAGCGACGTCTACGCCATGGGGGCCGAGGCGAAACTGGCCATGAACATCATGTGCGTCAATTTGTCCATGGGCCGCGAAGCCATCCGGGCTATCCTCGAAGGGGGATACCAAAAGGCCTATGAAGGCGGGGTCATCATCACCGGCGGCCATACCATCGAAGATAAGGAGCCGAAGTACGGCCTGTCCGTGACCGGTTTCGTTCATCCGCAGAAATTATTGCGCAATTCGTCGGCCCGGCCTGGCGACGTCCTCATCCTGACCAAGCCCTTAGGCGTGGGTATCTTGATGACAGCTGCCCAGGGCGATTTCGTCGAAGCGCCGCTCCTGCAGCAGCTCTATGACCAGATGGCCCAGCTCAATAAGACGGCCCGGGACATCATGGTCCGCTATGACGTCCACAGCTGTACCGACGTTACGGGCTTCGGCCTGTTGGGCCATGCCTGTGAAATGGCCGATGGCAGCGGGACGACGATTCATTTTCAAGGCGATGCCATTCCCTATCATAAAGAGGCCCTGGACATGGCGGCCATGGGGCTGATCCCGGCCGGAGCGTACCGCAACCGTGATTTCGTCGCCGGCCGGATTGATACGGGCAGCGCCGATAAGCGCTTCATGGATGTCCTCTATGACCCACAGACTTCGGGCGGCCTGCTCATCGCTGTCGCCGAAAAAGACGCAGCGAAGCTGGAACGGGCCCTGAAAGACACGATTCCCTGTGCGGCCGTCGTCGGCTATGTGACCGGGCGGGAGAACTACTCCATCGTCATCGATTGAATCTCTTACGCTTATAGTAGCGGGAGAGATTGGAGAACATTGCTGTTTAAAGACATAGCGATGGATTTCACAGGTATCGAACCTGCAAAATCCATCGCTATACTTATTTTATGGCGGTTAATTCTTCAATGTTCATAGATTCAATCTTTTTACCATATTGTAATAACAAATCCTTGAAATATAGACAAGCCTTAGATAAATAGCGATCTTTATGGTAGATAACCTGAAGATTTTGAACGAAAGGAGTACCTTTTACAATTAACGGAAAGGCGTTGACTGGCTCAGTAAAATTTTCTTTCTGGTTAATGAGACTGGCGCGGGTTGCAAAAAATGCGGCGACACCGCTGGCCCCGACTGCCGTAGCGATTTGTATATACTGGCTGGTCATATAGGTAATGGGAGTAATGCCTGCATCTTTAAAGATGTTTTGAATGGTTTCGCCAAGACGGTTCTGTAAAATGCAGAATGGCAATTGGGCAAAATCAGCCAGGTTTGCGCCTTGGAGAGACTTCTTTTTGATTTTTTCGCTATCCTCGTGAAATGTTTTTTTCAGGAGACTATCGGTGATGCAAAGATATACCTGGTCCCGCATCATGTGTTGTTTGACGAGGTTCGGATTTTCTGATTGAGATAAAGCAATGGCCAGATCTAAATCGCCATCCAGAACGAGTTTTTCCAAAACGGTTGTCGTCGCTTCTTTTAATTCAAGTTCAATCAGCGGGTATTTGGTGGTGAAAATTGGTAATATATAAGGCAGGCAGGCGTTTGAACGTAAAATACTGGCTCCAAAATAAATGAGGCCTCGCTTTGAATGTTTTATGTCAGCCAGGATGTCTTGTAAGTTTTCATTTTCCCGGATTAATTGCTGTGCATAACGAAGTACAAATGACCCGGCATAGGTAAGGGAAAGTTTGGGGTGCCGATTAAGTAGTTTAACACCGTAGTATTCCTCTAAACGAATAATGTGGTTGCTCAATGTTTGCTGAGAGATGTGGATGCGTTCAGCTGTGCGGGTTATATGTAGATCTTTAGCTAATTCTGCAAAATAGTACAGACTGTCTATGTTCATGGATATCATCTCCGTTACAAAAATATTTTGTAAAAAATAATAAATTTAATAGTTTTACTTGTGGAAAGTTTTGAAATATAATCTAGTTGTAAGCAAGAGAACAGGAAATACAAAATATGAACTGATTATACTAATTCATCAAAGGAGAGATTCATTATGGCATGGAAAATTTTATTACCTCAGGAAATCATGGAAGAAGGAGCGCAGTTGTTGAAAGATGCTGGCCATACACTGATCCGTGGCAGAGGTTTTGAAACAGCGGACGTCTTGGCAGATATGAAGGAATATAAACCGGATGCGATGATCGTACGTATTACCCCGATTACCCGCGAAGTCATTGAAGCGAATCCGAATCTGAAAGTTATTGCCCGTCACGGTGCCGGCTTTGATGCATTGGATGTCAAAGCTTGCCATGATAATGGGGTACAGACTTTATATGCTCCTGTAGCGAACAGTACCTCTGTTGCTGAAACAGCCATCATGCTTATGTTTGAATGTAGCCGCAATGTCTTGAAACTGCGTAAGACCTGGGTTCAAGACTATTATAAAGCAAAACTGAAGATTCACAAAACAACTCTTAATGGCAAGACCTTAGGCATCATTGGTTGTGGCAATATCGGCAGCCGTGTAGCAAAGCGGGCTTTAGGGCTGGAAATGAACGTCTTGGCATACGACCCGTATAAACGGGCAGCTGAATTTCCGGAAGGTGTCGAAGTCGTACGCGACTTGAACCGGATTTTTAAGGAAAGTGATTATGTATCTGTGCATACGCCGAATACGCCGCTTACCCGTCAGATGATTAACAAGGAAACACTGGCTATGATGAAATCTTCAGCCTTCCTGATTAACACGGCTCGTGGCGCTTGTGTCAATGAAATGGATTTGTATCAGGCCTGCAAAAATGGAATTATCGCAGGCGCCGGACTCGACGCTATTGCCCATGAACCAGTTGATCCTAACAATCCACTGCTGACATTGGATAATGTCATCATTTATCCGCACATCGGCGGTAACTCTGTGGAAGCGGCCCACCGGGCTTCGTACTTCTCTGCGATGGGCATCGAAGAAGTATATGAAGGCAAAGAACCGACCTGGCCGATTCATGATATTGATTATACGACAGCACCGACATACATGGATATCCGTGTTCCCGATAAGAAACCGGTCGGCATGTTTGATTTTTAATAGAGACGATTAATTTCAGAAATGAGGATATATCATGGATAAAGTACGATTGTTAAAAATAGCAGCTATTGCAGCTGTCATGATAGGCATATGGAATGGTCCTGTGCCGACAGGGTTGGAAGCCGAAACATGGCATATTGTTGCTTTGTATCTTGGATTGTTGATGGGGCTGGTATTCCGGCCCTTCTCGGAACCGGTTGTCACGTTGATCATCGTTGGTCTGGCTTCGATGTTTATGAAAAGCTCGATTCTCCTGCGCGGCTATGGCAATGATATGGCTTGGTTCATCGCTACGGTTACTATCGTTTGTACAGCGTTCATCAAGACCGGGTTGGGAAAACGAATTGCTTATAATTTGCTGATCCGGGCTGGTAACTCTACATTGGGGCTGGGATATATCATGGTCATCACAGACTTGCTCTTGAGTCCGGCAACTGGCTCTAATTCTTCACGTACCAGCATTATTTATCCGATTTTTCAGAATATTGCCCAAGGCATCGGCTCGACAGCTGAAAAAGCACCGCGCAAATTGGGAGCGTTCCTTGAAGTTTTGATGTATGCCAGCTCGCAAACAACATCGGCCCTGTTCCTTACGGGGATGGCTACTAACGCTATTACTGTAGCTCTTATGAGCGAAATGCTTGGTATCAATATGACCTGGGGAACCTGGGTACTGGCTTCAGCCGTTCCTGTTGGCTTGATCCTTTTACTAGCGCCGCTTGTTATCTATAAAATTTACCCACCGGAAATGAAATCTCTTTCCGAAGTGAAACCGTTGGCTCTTAAAGGATTGCAGGAATTAGGTCCCATGTCAACAGCTGAAAAAACGTTGTTAGGCCTCTTTATCCTGGCTATCCTTGGATGGATGTTTGGTCCGATGATTCCGTTTGTTAACTTGAAGATGCAGTATGTAGGTTTTGTCTTCTTGGCCCTGGTCCTGATTACTAAAGTCCTGGACTGGAATGATGTTATCGCTGCTAAAGGGGCTTGGAATATCTTTATCTGGTATGGCGCCTTCTATGGTATTGCCGCTTCCCTTTCTTCTGCTGGTTTTTACACCTGGCTGGCTGATTATATTGGTGGCATCATTGACTTGTCCGTATATAGCGGTATGACCGTTACAGCTGTTCTTGTATTCGTCAGCCTGGCTGTTCGTTATTTCTTCGTATCGAATAGTGCGTTTGTTGCCTCTTTTTACCCAGTATTGTTCATCCTGACCCTGGGAACTCAGGCAAACCCGATGGTTGTTGGACTGCTGCTCGCTTTCTGCTCGCCCCTGGGTGCTCTTCTCACGCATTATGGCAATGGTGCCGGTTTGATTACCTTTGCCTCTGGTTATGTACCGCAGAAAGATTTCTGGCGGGTTGGCACGACGATGGTGGCTATGTCCTTGGTTATTTTGTTCGGCATTGGTGTACCGTATTGGAAACTGGTTGGTCTGTGGTAGAAAGGATGAAAATCTATGTTGGATTATTTGATTACGAATGGACATGTCATCGACCCGGCTAATGGGGTAGATGAAGTTAAAGATATTGCAGTATATAATGGCAAGATTACGCGTTACGAAAAAGGCGAAGAAGCTAAACATGTGATTGATGCTCAGGGGCGATATGTATTTCCCGGTTTAATTGACTCCCATGCCCATATGTTTGCTGAAGGTACGGAAATTGGGATTTATCCAGATTTAGCCTATTTGCCGACCGGTGTAACCGCCGCCGTAGATGCCTCCTGTGGCGTAGCGAATTACAATTTATTTCGCAAGACTATTATTGCCCGTAGTAAAGTAACGATTAAGAGCTTTTTGCAAGTTTGTTCTGCTGGCTTGGTCACGACAAGCTATCATGAAAATATCAATCCTAAATATTTCAATCCTGAAAAAATGGATCGCATTTACCATGAAAATGAAGATAATATATTAGGTCTGAAAATCCGGCAAAGCGAAGAACTGGCTCAGGGTTTGGGAATTGAACCGTTGAAAGAGACCGTCCGCATTGCGAATAAAATTGGCTGCCCTGTAGAGGTCCATTGTACGAATATTCCGGTCCCGACGAAAGAAGTATTAGATGTACTTCGTCCCGGTGATATTTTTGAACACGTCTACCAAGGAGCTAAAAATACAATTCTTGATGATAATGGAAAGCTCTATGACTGTGTCATAGAAGCCAGGAAACGAGGTATTATCTTCGATACTGCTGAAGGCCGCAAACATGGTGACTTCACGATTATGAGGAAAGCTATGGAACAAGGATTCATCGCGGATATGTGCAGTACGGACCTGGTTCTCGGCAGCATGTACAGACGTTCTATTTTTTCCCTTCCTAATCTGATGTCCCGTTATATTTGCATGGGCATCCCGATGCAGAAAGTCGTAGAAATGTCGACAGCTCGCCCGGCTAAACTGATGAAGATGGAAGGTGTTATCGGTTGCCTTTCTGAAGGAGCCCATGCAGATATTGCTATCTTTGACTGGATAGATTTGCATCAAACTTATTTAGATTGGAAAGGTGAAAAATTTGTTGGCACGAAGCAGTTGAAGCCAGAGATGACCATCAAAGATGGACAGATTGTATATTGTGCGCCTGATTACATCTACGAACCAGATCGTAAATAAGAAATCAATTCCGCATATTTAGAAAATATAATCAATTATTGGTATATAGGAGGAACTCATCATGTGTGTAGGTTTTCGTATTTTCACTAAAATCAATCGTCCTGAAAAAGAACTCATAGAAGCATTCAAAGGACTTCCGGCAGCCAATGTTGCCGATGTTATGAGCCGTTTCTTCTGTGTGAATTCGGCGATTAAATCGTTCAATAACAAACCGTTGCTGGGGACTGCTTTTACTGTTCGTGCCCGCATTGGTGATAACTTATTACTGCATAAAGCCATCGCAATGGCTCAGCCAGGCGACGTTATCATCGTTGATGGCGATGGTGATATCTCCAATGCCTTTTGTGGCGATATCATGATGACGGAATGCCAGTCTTTGGGTATTGCTGGGGTCATCATTGATGGCGCCGTACGCGATAAAGCTGATCTGGAAAAACTGGATATGCCCGTTTATGCTCGTGGCGTCATGCCGAAAGGTCCCTTCAAAGATGGACCGGGTGAAATCAATGTGCCCATTTCCTGTGGTGGTGTTGTCGTAAACCCCGGTGATATTGTCATTGGTGACGCTGATGGTGTCGTCATTGTGCCACCTAAACAGGCTAAGGAAATCGCCGCTAAAGCGTGGAAGAAGCATGAGACTGAAGCAGCTAGTCTGGAACAAATTGCGAATGGCCGACGTGATAAATCCTGGGTTGATAAAGCCCTGGAAGCTAAAGGCTGTGAAATTATTGATGACTACTACCGTGCCTAACCGTAATCTATACAACGGATGATACAAAAATACCGATGAGTAACATGATGTTGCTTGTCGGTATTTTTGTTTATGTTGTTCATGGAAATATAAAATTAGAAAACACGTGCTCACAAAAATATTTTGTAAAAAATAATAAAATTCATAGTTTTACTTGTATATGATTTTAAAATATAATGTAGTTGTAAACAAAAGACATGATATACATTACATATAATTATTACAATTGATTTATAAAAGGAGAGACGCATTATGGCATGGAAAATTTTATTACCTCAGGAAATCATGGAAGAAGGAGCGCAGTTGTTGAAAGATGCTGGCCATACACTGATCCGTGGCAGAGGTTTTGAAACAGCGGACGTCTTGGCAGATATGAAGGAATATAAACCGGATGCGATGATCGTACGTATTACCCCGATTACCCGCGAAGTCATTGAAGCGAATCCGAATCTGAAAGTTATTGCCCGTCACGGTGCCGGCTTTGATGCATTGGATGTCAAAGCTTGCCATGATAATGGGGTACAGACTTTATATGCTCCTGTAGCGAACAGTACCTCTGTTGCTGAAACAGCCATCATGCTTATGTTTGAATGTAGCCGCAATGTCTTGAAACTGCGTAAGACCTGGGTTCAAGACTATTATAAAGCAAAACTGAAGATTCACAAAACAACTCTTAATGGCAAGACCTTAGGCATCATTGGTTGTGGCAATATCGGCAGCCGTGTAGCAAAGCGGGCTTTAGGGCTGGAAATGAACGTCTTGGCATACGACCCGTATAAACGGGCAGCTGAATTTCCGGAAGGTGTCGAAGTCGTACGCGACTTGAACCGGATTTTTAAGGAAAGTGATTATGTATCTGTGCATACGCCGAATACGCCGCTTACCCGTCAGATGATTAACAAGGAAACACTGGCTATGATGAAATCTTCAGCCTTCCTGATTAACACGGCTCGTGGCGCTTGTGTCAATGAAATGGATTTGTATCAGGCCTGCAAAAATGGAATTATCGCAGGCGCCGGACTCGACGCTATTGCCCATGAACCAGTTGATCCTAACAATCCACTGCTGACACTGGATAATGTCATCATTTATCCGCACATCGGCGGTAACTCTGTGGAAGCGGCCCACCGGGCTTCGTACTTCTCTGCGATGGGCATCGAAGAAGTATATGAAGGCAAAGAACCGACCTGGCCGATTCATGATATTGATTATACGACAGCACCGACATACACGGATGTCCGTGTTCCTGATAAGAAACCGGTCGGCATGTTTGATTTTTAATAGGCAATCCTAACATTATTTTTATGAACGGGATTGAAAGTAAGGCCGAGGACAACCGCCTTTTTTCAACAGAACGTGAAGGAGAATTCCTGCAGAATGATGGAATTGTCCTGGAGAGGAGTGCATCATTATGCAGGATGCTTCTAAAATAAAAACATATCGTGTAAAATTAATTGCTGTATTGTTTGTTTGTATGGTTGTCATGGGGTTGGATCGCAGCAGCATAAGTGTGGCGGCCCCAGTTATCATGGACGAACTGGACATTGCTCCCACTCAGATGGGATTGTTGTTATCGGCTTTCTTTTGGTCCTATACAATCTGCAATATTCCGGCTGGCCGGTTAGCTGACCGATTTGGTGCGAAAAAAGTACTAGGTGGTGCTGCCGCTATCTGGTCAGTGGCGTCTGCCCTTACCGGGGGTATGCCCCATCTTATTGGCCTGATGATAGCCCGTATGGGAGTTGGCGTTGGCGAAGCCGGCGTTTTTCCCACGATGGCTAAAATTGCTGCTGAACAGTTCCCCGGTCGGGAAAGAGCAACGGCGACAGGATGTTATCTGGCCGGCGCCCGCTTAGGATATGCATTGACTCCCGTAGTCATCGGTTTCCTGATTGCTCAGTTCAACTGGCGTCTGGCTTTCATTGTTACGGGTGTTGGCAGCTTGTTATTTTGTCTGTTTTGGTTCTTCTGGTATGATGAAAATGAAGGTCGTGTTATTGGCAAATCTGTGGAAAGCAAGGTGCAGATGGAAAAGCAGCCAGTTCCTTGGCTGCAATTAGTAACAAACCGCACGATCCTCGGGTTATTTGTTGCCAAGTTTGGCGCCAATTACTTGTACTTCATGTTTTTGACATGGATTCCAGCTTATCTGGTCATGGAACGGGGCTTCTCTGTATTAGAAATGGGTTTTTACGCATCCCTTCCTTTTGTCGTAGCGTTTATTACACAACCTTTGACCGGTTTTATCTCAGACTTCATTATCCGCAAAGGATTTAGTAAGACCATTGCCCGTAAAGGCGTACTTGTAGCTGCGCAGGCATTATCAGCCACCATTATTGCGGTAGCGTTTGTTGAAGACCCGATGATTGCTATGCTGATCCTGACCATTAATATAGCGGCGGCTTCTACGATTGGCGGTATGATGCAGACTATGGCTAGTGAAGTTTCTCCCTTAGGCATGTCGGCAACGGTTACCGGCGCTATGAATACTGTCGGCGCTATCGCTGGCGTTTTAGCACCCACAGTAACAGGCCTCATCGTGGAAATGACAGGCTCCTTCCAAATGGCCCTGGTCGTGGCGGGCGGCTTGATTGCAATTGCTGCAGCAATTATCCTGTTTGTTATCCAGAAAATAGAACCAATTAAATTGAATATTAAGACTGTAAAAAAAAACAATCCTGAAAAAATAGGCTGTGAAATAACAGAATCTCGATAAGAAAAAGCCGCGTTCTCCAATGAGTGACGCGGTTTTTGCTAATTTCTCGATATAATATTTTAAAAATCCCCGGCACATCAGTGCAGCTAAGAAGGACTGCTTAATGTTGATGGCATTGGTCGACAGAATACAGAAAAATACATAGGGAGATTCCCATGCCGAAGAGGAAGGGAGCTTCTGGCGAAATTACGATAAAACTTGTAAAAACGGCTACCTTCGGCGCCTCAGATAGTGTATAATAAAACTGGTGAGTTTTTTTACCGTACTCATGTCAACTACAAAGGAGAGATCAACTGTGATTGAACGCTATACGAAACCGGAAATGGGTCATATTTGGACAGAATACAATGAATGGGATACGATGAAACAGGTCGAAATCCTGGCTAGTGAAGCACAGGCCGAACTGGGCAACATCCCGAAAGAAGCGGCTAAAGAAATTCGCGAAAAAGCTGCTTTTTCTGTCGACCGTATCCATGAAATCGAAGCGGAAACACACCATGACATTGCGGCTTTCGTCTCGACGCTTTCGGAAAACATCGGTGAAGCCGGCAAATATGTACACCTCGGCCTGACTTCGACAGACGTCAAAGATACGGCTCTTGGCTACATGCTCAAACAGGCTTCGGATATCCTCATCAAGGACTTGGAAAACTTCCATGCCGTATTGCGCCGCCGTGCCGTTGAATTTAAGTACACGCCGTGCATCGGCCGTACTCATGGCATCCACGCCGAAGCCACGACGTTCGGCCTCAAGCTGTGCAACTGGATGGCTGAAATCGAACGCGACATCGACCGCATGAAACATGCTAAGGAAACGATTTCCGTCGGCAAGATTTCCGGTGCTGTCGGTACCTATGCCGACATTGATCCCTTTGTTGAAAAATATGTCTGCGAACACCTCGGCATCGCTCCTTCGCCGATTTCGTCCCAGACCTTGCAGCGTGACCGCCATGCCGAATACGTAACGACCCTGGCTGTCATCGCCAGCTCCATCGATAAAATGGCTACGGAAATCCGTCATCTCCAGCGCACGGAAGTCCGCGAAGCCGAAGAATATTTCAGCCCCAAGCAGAAAGGTTCTTCCATCATGCCTCACAAACGTAATCCTATCACTTGTGAACGCATGTGTGGCTTAGCCCGCGTCATCCGCGGCAATGCCCAGGCAGCCCTGGAAGACGTCGCCCTCTGGCACGAACGCGATATTTCCCATTCGTCTGTCGAACGCGTCATCCTGCCGGACAGCACGATCGCCCTGGATTACATGCTCCAGACCTTCACCCGCGTCATCGACAAGCTCCTGGTCTATCCGGACAAGATGATGAAAGACCTCAACCTCACAGGCGGCCTCATCTACAGCCCGATCATCCTCAACACACTCGTTGAAAAGGGCGCTGTCCGCGAACAGGCTTACCGCTGGGTACAGCGCAATGCCATGAAACGCTGGCTCGAAGGGGAAGACTTCCTGGAAAACCTGAAGAAAGACGAAGACGTCACGAAATACATGACGGCAGAAGAAATCGAAGGCTGCTTCGATGTCAAGAAGATGCTCAGCCACGTCGACACCATCTTCGCACGTTTCGGAATTTAAGAATCAATTGTAGGGGCTCGCACGTGGCGAGCCCGCCCCTACAGAAAAGGGCTTGCCGTTGTGCGACAAGCCCTTTTTTTGCTGTCACGGAAATCCGCATCAACGAAAGTCTCTCCTGATAGAGAGGCGGGCCGCCCTTTGGGCGGCCCCTACGAACCACGAGCCACGAGCCACGAGCCACGGACCACGGACCACAAATCCCACGGGAGGTGATTTTATGTATTATTTCGATAATGCGGCGACGACGGCGCAGAAGCCGGATTGTGTTGCCAAGGCTGTTTACCAGGTCCTGTCTTCAGGGACCGTCGGCAACCCGTCCCGCGGGGCCCACGGATATGCCCTCAGGGCCTATGGCCTCGTCTTGCAGGCCAAGGACGACGTGAAGGCCTTGTTTCACTGCGGGCCGGAATACGACGTCGCTTTCACGCACAACTCGACGGCGGCTTTGAACATGGTCCTCAAAGGACTCATCCGTCCGGGCGATGGCGTCTTGACGACGTCGTGGGAGCACAATGCCGTCTTGCGGCCGTTGTATCAGCTGGAAAAAGAAGGCGTATCCCTGGCTTTCATCGGCAGCGACCAGCCCAGCGGGGCCTTGCAGTACGATACGATGGAAGCTCTGCTGACGCCGCAGACAAAATGGTTCGTCTGCAACCACGCTTCCAATGTCACCGGCAATGTCCTCGATTTGCCCCGCATCAAGGCCTTTTGCCGGCGCCACCATCTGGGACTCATCGTCGATGTGTCCCAGACGGCCGGTGCCATTGACGTCGACTTGTCCGACGGCATCGTGACGGCGGCCTGTTTTACGGGCCACAAGTCGCTGTATGGTCCCGGCGGGACGGGAGGCATTGTCATCCGCCGCGATGCCGTCGTGACGCCGTACATCACCGGCGGCGACGGCGTCCATTCCTTTGAACGGGAACAACCAGGGGCTATCCCTGGCGTCTTTGAAGCGGGGACGGCCAATGTCGCCGGCATTGCCGGTCTCGATGCCGGGATTCGATATATCCTGGACAAAGGCGTCGCCGCTGCCGCCGCACATCAGCAGGAGCTGGCCCGGATTTTCGTCCCCGCCGTCCAGGCGATTTCCGGTATCCGCCTGTATGGCGATTTTTCCGGCCCCCGCGTCGGCGTCTACAGCCTCAATGTGGGCGAGGCAGAATCGGCTGTCGTCAGCGACGTCCTCTGGCAGACGTACCACATGGCGACGCGTCCGGCCTACCATTGTGCGCCCCTCATCCACCGTTCCCTGGGGACGGCCGTCCAGGGAACGGTGCGCTTTTCCTTTTCCCAATTCACGACGGAAGAAGATGTCCGGGCCGCTGTGCAGGCCTTGCAGGACATTTCAGAGCTGTAAGCTTTTTTCGCAATTTGCCGGGAAAACTTGACTGCTTTGGTATAGTAATATATAATGGAATTAGTCATAAAAGGCAAATAGTCAAAAGGAAAGGTGGAATCTCTTATGGAATATAAATTCACAGCCGATAATTTTCAGCAGGAAGTCTTGAACAGCAGTCAGCCGGTCATGGTCGACTTTTTCGCTAACTGGTGCGGCCCTTGCCAGATGATGGGACCGGTCATCGCCAACTTGGCCGAAGAATATGCCGGCAAAATCAAGATCGGCAAGATCAATGTCGATGAAAATCCGGGCGTAGCCCAGACGTATGATGTAGCCACGATTCCGAACCTGGTCTTTTTCAAAGATGGGAAAGTCGTCAACCGCGTCATCGGCGTCGTTCCGGATAATGTATTGAAAGAAAAGTTAGACGCTTTGCTCAGATAAGGAGCGGCGCCAGAGGAGGATTCTCATGAAAAATTATTCCTATACGACACAGGGAACCTGTGCCCGTCAGATTACCTTCAGCCTGGAAGATGGCAAATTGCATAACGTCCATTTCGCAGGCGGCTGTCCCGGCAATACCCTGGCCCTGAGCAAATTGCTGGAAGATACCGATGCGGCCCGGGCTGTGAAGCTCTTGAAAGGGAATCCCTGTGGCGATCGCGGGACCTCCTGCGCCGATCAGCTGGCCATCGCCGTAGAACAGGCCCTGAAACAGGGCGCCTGATGGCTGGGGAAACGTATGGCATCGCCCTGGTCCCGTCGACGCGGCAGGCCATGGAAGGTGAAGCGCTTGCCAAAGCCGCCGGACTAGCCGTGCGCATCATTCCGACGCCGGGGAAGCTCGACGCATCGTGCGGTTTTTCCCTGCGCTATGAACTGGCTGATGAAGCGGCCCTGACAGCCCTCCTCGATGAGAAGGGGCTGGCATGGGCCGCTTTATATCATGCCTGCCGCCGGGGGCTGCGCGTCACCTATACTAAATGTAAAGAGGGATGATAAGATGGCCAGACATATCGTTATCGGCACAGCCGGTCATGTCGATCATGGCAAGACGACGCTGGTCCGTGCCTTGACCGGAATCGAGACGGATACGACAGCCGAAGAAAAGAAACGGGGATTGACGATCAACCTGGGCTTTGCCTGGCTCGACCTGCCAGATGGTACGCGGGCCGGTATCGTCGATGTACCCGGTCATGAAAAGTTCATCAAGAATATGGTCGCCGGCCTGCCGGGCCTCAATCTGGTCCTGCTCGTCGTCGATGCTAACGAAGGGGTCATGCCGCAGACGAAAGAACATCTCGACATCTTGACCCTTCTTGGCGTACATCGATTCATCATCGTCGTCACTAAAGCCGATACCGTCGATGAAACCCTGCTCGGCCTGGCCCTGCAGGATATCCGCCAGAACCTGGCCGATACGGCAGCGGAAGACGCGCCTATCGTCGTCACTGATGCCATCAGCGGCCGCGGGCTGACAGAACTGGTCGCTGAAATCCAGGAAATGGCCGCGTCTTTACCCGGCGAGACAGCCCGGGGGACAGGGCGCCTCAATGTGGACCGGTCTTTTTCCATCAAGGGCTTCGGGACGATTGTCACGGGTACTCTCATCGACGGTCCCATGACTAATGGTGGTGAGGTCTGGCTCTATCCTGGCGGCCGTCGCCTGCGTATCCGCAACATGCAGGTCCATGATCGGGATGTATGGCAGGCAGAGCCGCCGCAGCGGACGGCCTTGAACCTGGCGGGCATTTCCAGCGGAGCCATCCATCGCGGCGATGTCCTCTGTACGGCAGCGGATTTTGCTGCGACGCGGATGATCGATGCCAAAGTGACCTGTCTGGCCGATGCAGAGCCACTCTTTTTATGGCAGCGCATGCGCCTCCTCGTAGGGACGCGGGAAGTCATGGCCCGTATCGTGCCCTTAGGGGCCGAACAGATTGCGCCTGGGACCGATGGCTTTTTACAGCTGCGCCTGGAAGCGGATGAAATCTATGTAAAGGCCGGGGACCGCTTCATTTTGCGGACTTTTTCGCCTATGCATACCGTAGCCGGCGGGGAAATCCTCGACGCCCACCCTAAAAAACACCGCCGCTTCAAAGATGACGTAGTGACCAGCCTGGAAGCTCGCGATGCTGGCCTGACAAATGATGTCGTCGCCGGTTTCCTGCGCCTGCGCCAGGTCCCCTTTACACAGGCCGGCGTCATTGCCGGAGCGGTGGACCTGCCTTTGGATAAGGTGGAAATCGCTCTGGACCATTTACGCCAAGCCGGGATAGTCCGCCGGACCCGTCAAGGCTATATCCATCGTGACGTCTATAAGGCCTGGCAGGCCAAGGCCTTGCAAGTCCTCTTGGCCTATCATAAAGAAAAACCGTTACAGCCGGGGATTCCCCAGCCGGTTTTCCGGAGCCGCCTGGGCCTCGATGAAAATGACGGGACGGCCTTGCTGCGGCTGTTGACGGCTGGCGGCGTCTGCCGCTTATCCCGACAATGCGTGGCGGCAAAACAATTCCGAATTACTTTTTCCCCGTCCCAGCGGAAATTGCAGTCGGCTATTGAAAAGAAGCTGGACCACAGCGGCTATGTACCGGTCCCTGTACGGGAAATCCTGGCGCTGGGCAAGGAAGCGCCTGCTGTTGCCGACGCCCTGAGTGGTAAGAGCCTCGTCTTTTTATCGAAAGATTTCGTCTTGTCCAAGCGGTTCCTGACGGAAGCTGCCCGAAAGGCCTGCCAGTCTTTGCAGACCGGGAATCTCCTGACTTTGGGTGATTTCCGCGATGCCCTGGCCATCAGCCGCAGCCAGGCCCTGCTCATCCTGGAGTATATGGACCGATGCGGAATCACCTGCCGCGTCCGTGACGGGCGCCTGGCCGGACCGCAGGCTCGGAGATATGAAGGGAAAGGGGAATCTGACCATGGATGAAACACGGCAGCAGCTGCTGCGTCAGCTGCCGGATGTAGATCATTTATTGCAGCGGCCGGCCTTACAGATCTGGCAGGAACGGAAGTCTCGTCAGGCCGTCCGCAATGCCGTCCGGGCTGAGCTGGATAAACGGCGCCAGGCCATCTTGACCGGCCAGTGGGACCAGCCGTTTTCCGGCGAAGTCTTCGACCAGGCTGTCGTTTCCCGCCTGCAGACTGAAGGACGGGGCCATCTGCGCCGGGTCATCAATGCGACGGGGACCATTCTGCATACGAACCTCGGGCGGTCTGTCTTCAGCCCGGAATTGGCCCGGCACATTGGCGAACTGGCCTGCCACTACAGTAACTTGGAATATGACCTGGCTTCGGGCAGGCGGGGGTCGCGGTACGACCATGTCCGGGGGCTCCTCTGTGACCTGACCGGCGCTGAAGATGCCCTGGTCGTCAATAATAATGCCGCTGCCGTCCTCTTGACTTTGTCCAGCCTCGCTGCGGGGAAGGAAGTCATCATCTCGCGGGGGGAACTCGTTGAAATCGGCGGGTCTTTCCGCATCCCCGACGTCATCGAGCAAAGTGGTGGCCGTATCCGTGAAGTCGGGACGACCAATAAGACCCACTTGGCCGACTACCAACGGGCCCTTGGCGAGGATACGGCGGCCCTCATGAAAGTCCACACCAGTAATTACCGTATCATCGGTTTTACGGAAAGCGTCTCGCCGGCAGCCTTGGCCGGACTGGCCCATGACCACGGCCTGCCCTGTCTCCACGATGCCGGCAGCGGCTTATTCGTGGACTTAGAAACCTTTGGCCTGCCTCATGAACCGACAGTTGGCGAAGTACTGGCGGCTGGCTGTGACGTCGTGACCTTTAGCGGCGACAAGCTCCTGGGCGGCCCTCAGGCGGGTATCATCGTCGGAAAAGCGGCCTATCTGGATGCCATGAAACACCATCCCTTACTGCGGGCCCTGCGCGTTGATAAGATGACCCTGGCCGGTTTAGAAGGGACGCTCCAGTCCTATCGCGACGGTACGGCGGCCCGTCAGATCCCGACCCTGCGCTGCCTGGCCCAGACAGAGGACGAGATAAAGGAACGGGCGGAACGGCTGTTACAATTCCTGCATACCGATGACCTGCCGGCCTGTGTCTCATTGCGTCCGATAGACGACTGCATCGGCGGCGGTGCCTGCCCGGATGTCGTCCTGCCGGGCTGGGCCCTGGCCATAGAAGCCGATGGCATGACCCCGGAAGAAATGGAACGCCGCCTGCGTCACGCCGACCTGCCCGTCATCGTCCGCGTCCAGTACAACGCCGTCGTTTTGTCCCTGCGCACCCTCGGCGATGACGAACTCCAGGACGCCTCTCGTATCGTGCGGGAAGCGTTGGGAGTTTAAGCGTCGCGTGAAGGTTTCAGCCATCATGTATGAGCGGGCCGTTGCTTTATTGTTTGTAGAAGAGGAATTTAAATTAAAAAACTTCACTACAAACTGTAAACTTAATACTCAAAAAGGCGCTGTCTTTATGCGACAGCGCCTTTTTACACCCCGCTTACCGCGGTGACGATTGGCCTATGATTTCTTTTCCTTCTACGAATTGGACTGTAGGGTTCGGTTTTTTCTTTTCAATGAGGTCGACCATGAGGTGCAGGCAGTGCTGGCCGATTTCACCCATGGGGATGTCGACGCGGGACAGCGAGGGAATTGCATAGTCGTTGAACTCGGCCATGTTGATCCCAATGGTAAAGACTTCCATGTCCTGCGGGATGGCTACGCCCAGTTCATGACAGGCGTAAAGCACGCCGTGGGCCAGGACGTCGGATTCACAGAACAGGGACCGGGGCATCCGCTTTTCTGCATAGAGTTTCTTCGTCGCTTCGACAGCACTTGAAGACGACGTATCGCAGAGAACGATGTTCGTTTCCGGAACAGGGTGTCCTGCCTTTGCGAACGTATCGAGGAAGCCCTGCATCCACGTGCGCATGATCGGGAACGACGTGTCATGAGTCAGGACGCCGGCATCGAAAATGCCCTTATCGATGAAGTGCTTGGCGACGTTGCAGCCGATTGTATAGTTGTCCATGGTGACGCTGCTGTACTTGTCCGATTCCCGGTTAAAGAGGACGACCGGGCAAGGGATATGGATGGAATTCAGGTAGTCCATATCTTTATTCGACATGTTTGCAATGATGATGCCGTTGAAAAATTCGTTTTGCATCGCGTCGAGCTGTTTTTGCAGTTGATCGACTTTATATGGGACGACGGTCAGATGGATCGCCTTATCTTGCTTCATGATTTCTTCCTGGATCCCAAGGGTGATACGGGCCAGGTAGTTGATACGGAAGTCCGTTGCCCAATAGAAGGCAATGGCATAGCTGTCCTTTTTAGCCGACCGCAGTTTTTTTGCCGACTGGTTGGGGACGTAGTTCAGGTCTTGTGCAATTTTGTATATACGCTGTTGTGTTTCCTGTGAGATTTTCCGTTCCCGGCCTTTACCGTTCAAGACGATGGAAACGGTGGCGATGGAAACGCCAGCAGCTTTGGCAATGTCTTTAATTGTGGACACGATGGCCACCTCCACTCTTGCTTTTATTTTGACATAAATTAAACGTTTTTTCAAGGAAATCTGTGTTACAGGGTCAACTACTCCCGACTAAAGTCGGGAACTTGTAAGTCGGAACTACATAGGTACTAACGGCATCAAAAGACGTCTCCCTAAATCCGCCTACATCATCGGGTGGCTGACAACACCCGCTTTGCTAAGGAGTTTACTCCAAAGCAGTTGTTATTCTTTTGTAACGAGGATGGTTATCTCCAGAAATCCACATAGTTCCGAGGAGCTGAATATTCATAGCTCCGATACGGTCATCGTTAGATCTGTAACCACACTGGCAACGATATAAGTGTTTGTGATGGTCACGATTTTCCTTGTGGATAGTACCGCATTTGGGACAACGTTGAGAGGTATACTTAGCAGATACCTTCAGAACTTCGGAACGATTTTCATGAGCTTTATAAGTCAAGAATTGTTCCAACTGATAGAACGCCCAGCTGCGCAGGTCGCAATTTTGTTTAGCAGTTTTTGAAAGATGGGACTCTTCGAAGCTAACACCGGTCAGATCTTCAAGCACAAACAGCGTATCTTTGCCGTATTTTTCAACGAGTGTCTTAGAAATCTGATGGTTTACATCAGACATCCAACGGTTCTCTCGTCCAGAAATGGCTTTGAGCCTACGCTTTGCTGATTTTGTACCTTTAGACTGGAGCTGACGGCGGACTTCCTGAAATTTATGGCGTTTAGTAGCCATCTTCTTACCAGAGACGAATTCAGTTTTGCCCTGTTCGTCGTAACTAACAGTAAGAAAACGTAATCCGCGGTCAATACCGACAACGTGACGGACGTTTTCTTTCTGAAAATCTTCGACAGCTTGGGTTACGGGAATATGGAGATACCATAACCCTTTGAGTTCGACCAGTTTTGCTGTTCCAAGGTCATAAGCGCCATCAAGGTATTCAGCGAAATGTTCGCCCTCAAAAGTGCATTTGGTTCTTTTTCCGAGTGTATTGATAGATAGGATTTGACCATCATCCACGAAACTGTAATCTCGGTTACGGACCAAATCAGCTTGCGGACGAGTAAAGAATATCGGCTTCCAAAGCCATTCCCATGTCTTGGCGATGCGTTGCCAGTTGCCATTCTCATCCTTATATCTGTAAGGATTTTGGAAGAGCTGTTGTTTTACCGTCTTATATCTGGCAATCGTCGTCTTGATAGAAGACTGGGCCAGCTGCGATTTCAGACCGAACTGGCTGCGCAGGTCCCTGTACAGTTCTCTGTTAAGACTTTGGTAGGCCATGTTAAATCGGTTGTCGAAGATGTACTGCGACACGAAGTTACAAGCCTGACGGTATTGTTCCGTCATCTGACGGAACAGAAACTCTTGTTCAGAAGTAGCATGTATACGAAGTTTTATCGTTTTAGTTAGGTTAGACACTATTTCTCACCTTCCTTTCTAAATATATATTACTTCATCAAAATTATTATAGAACTATTTTTACTAAAAATCTATTGTGTTTTATTGAAAGGAGGGGAGGTGCGGCTCCTCTCATGACTAAAGTCACGAGTCTCCACCGCACCATGAAGATGAACAAGTATTCTTCATTTTTAGTGTCATTCGCGAATCCTTGGCAATCATGGTACAATAGAATCGATTCAGACGAGGAAAGAGGGAGGGTATGACTGTGAGTTATGAAAATTACCGGCGCCAGGCCCTGCACCAGATCGACAATCTGGCTAAGCCGCCGGGCAGCCTGGGACTTTTGGAAAAGCAGGCCAAGCAGATTTTACTGGCCTGGGGGACTTTTCATCGGGAACTGCGGCCCAAACACATCATTTTTGCCGCCGACAATGGCGTTGTCCAAGCCGGTGTCGTCGCTCAGTTAGCGGATATAACCTATATGCAGAGCTGCCATATGGTCCAAGGAACGTCGGCTGTGACCTGTTTTTGCCGTAGCCAGGACATTCCTTATGAAGTCGTCGATGTCGGTATCGACAGTGCCGATGCCGTCGGCTTAGACCGTAAAATCGCCAGGGGAACGAAAAATTTCGCCGTCGAACCGGCTATGAGCCGGGAACAACTGGTACAAGCCATGGCGACGGGACGCGAACGGGTACAGGCAGCTGCCAAAGAGGGAATCAATCTCCTGTCGTTTGGCGAAATGGGCATTGGCAATACGACGACGTCAGCAGCTGTTCTCACCGCCTTGTCTCCGAAAAAGATGTCCTGGCTGACCGGTTTTGGTTCGGCCCGGGGTAATTATAAACTGCTCTTCCACAAGCGGCGCGTCATTGCTGCAGCTATCAAAGCCTATGAAAAAGAACTCCAGACACCGGCCGATGCCCTGCGCTGCGTCGGCGGCTTTGATTTGGCGTCACTCTGCGGTGCTATGATGGCCTGTGTTGATGAAAAAATACCTTTTTATATCGACGGCTTCATTACGGCGACGGCCCTGGCCTGTGCCATTGCCATGAAACCTGCCGTCCGCGATTATGCCTTGCCGTCCCATATTTCCCGGGAGCCCGGCATGGCTCAGGCCCTGCGCCTGTGCGGCATCGATGAATACGAAGTCCCCATCCAGGCGGGCCTCTCATTGGGGGAAGGGACAGGGGCCGTCTTAGGCGTCACTCTCATGAAGACTATGATGTATGCCGTCTGTCACATGGCGACCCTGGACGGCATCAACCAGGAAGCTCAGGACCGCTACGACCGCCGAAAAGG
This sequence comes from Megasphaera elsdenii DSM 20460, assembly GCF_003010495.1. Taxonomy (NCBI): domain Bacteria; kingdom Bacillati; phylum Bacillota; class Negativicutes; order Veillonellales; family Veillonellaceae; genus Megasphaera; species Megasphaera elsdenii. The sequence goes on from NZ_CP027570.1 coordinate 1,080,592, forward strand.
AGATGAAACGAATGGATGAAGAAACGAGAGAAAAAGCCCGGGCCATCTTTGAACGCCTGGGACTGACAGAAGAACAAGCGGTAGAACTCTTTTATAAGCGGACCATTGCCGCCGGAAAAATGCCCTTTGCCGCAGGCGAACCGGAAGCCAAGAAAATCAAGAAGAAACGCATGAACGAACGCTTCGCCGAATGGGATGCTTTTTGACGGACCGCAGAAGCTCAATTCGTGCAGTCATCTTCGCTTGTCTTTGCCGGGCTGGCTGCGTCGAAAAGCCTCGACAGAGCCCCGCTATGCCTGCGTTTTTCTCCTTGCCAGCCTGACAAATCCGGCGCGGATCTGACCGCGTCATTGAGCTCCTGAGGTCCGAAAGGCTCTCCTGCGAAGGGGAGCTGGCCGCCGAAGGCGGACTGAGGGGTTCTTGAATGTACGAACCGCTTTTAATTATTTTTACGAAAGAAGGGATTTTATGAAGTATCCATTATTGCATGAAACGCTGAAAGTTGGCTCCATTGTTTTAAAGAACCGCCTGGTCATGCCGCCGATGGCGACGGAAAAGTCGGCGAAAGGCCAGGTAACGGATGGCCTGATTGCCTATTATGGCGACATGGCCCGCAGCGGCCCGGGGCTGATCATCCAGGAACACAGTTTCGTTTCGCCTGACGGCCGGGCCAGTGCCAACCAGGTGTCGCTGGCGGCTGATGCGGATATTCCCGGTCTGCAGCGCCTGACGGCGGCTGTCCATGCGCAGGGCGTGCCGATTCTGGCACAGATCAGCCATGCCGGCAGTGCAGCCCATCGGGCTATTACCGGCCAGGAAGTCATCAGTGCCAGTGCTGTTCCCAATCCGTCACGGGCCGCTGCGGTCCACGGTCAGCCAGAATTTCCCCGGGAAATGACGCAAGGCGATATCCAGTGCATCATCCAGGCCTTTGTCGATGCCGCTGCCCGGGCACAGCAGGCCGGTTACGATGGCGTGGAAATCCATTCAGCCCATGGCTATCTGCTGGACCAGTTCTATTCGCCGTTGACGAATCGGCGGACCGATGATTATACGGGCCGTACCCTGGAAGGGCGGACGCGGCTTCAGGTTGAAATCATTCAGGCTATCCGCCGTCGCCTGGGGAAAGATTTTGTCCTTTCCCTGCGCTTAGGCGGCAGTGATTACATGGATGGCGGCGCTGTCTGTGCAGAAGTCGGCCAAGCCGCGAAGCTTTTTGAAGCTGCCGGCCTCGATATGCTCAGCCTTTCTGGCGGCATGAGCTTCTTCTTCCGTCCAGGTCATACGGAAGCGGGATACTTTGCCGAACTGGCAGAAGCGGCTAAAACGGGGACGACCCTTCCCGTCATGCTGACTGGCGGCATTGCTGACGGCGCTGAAGCGGAAACCTTCCTGGAAAAAGGCCAGGCTGACCTCATCGGCATCGGACGGGCAGCACTCCGGGACCACCAGATTTACCAAAAAATCTTGTCAATGTGACGTATACATTTGCATTAAATCAATAGGCATGATAGCTTCTTCTTTTTGATGGGTCAGGATCCAATCAGAAAAACCACTTTTTGAAAAAAGCAGATACTGGACGGTTCGATAATGATGGTCTATAAGTCCTGTGCGGTTGCGCAAAGCTTCATAGACGGATTTGTCGAGCCGTTCATTTTTAAATTTACATTCTCCTAGAATGGCTTCTTTTTTTATGGTATCCAAGCCGACAACGTCAATATCCGTTTCTTCTTTCTTTCGGGGGTCCGTTCCCCACCATTTGCCCACACGGGTTATCATACAAGGAAGATTTCCTGTCAATCCCATATATAAAGTATAGTGGCGGCACATATCTTCAAAGACGTCGCCCATATAATCTGAAATACTTGGTTTTACGACATGTTGATAATATGCGTCGCCGTGACCGAGTTCAATGGCATCAATGCCATTTGGCAGAAAGCGGTACCAGAAGCGGAACATGTGATCGGCAAAAGTATAGCGGACTTTGCGCTTATTCCGTTCATCAGTAATAGCATATTCTTTTTTTAAGATTCCTGTTTTAATAAGATTTTGTATGGCATGACTTGTCGTAGATGGCTCTAAATGGGTGAGGTCTGCAATCGCATTTTGTTTCGTTCGTCCTGATGCAATAGCTTCGATAATGGCGTTATATGTCGTAATATTGCGAAATTCTTGTGTCAGCAGATTGGATGGCTCTTCATACATATAACCGGTTTTTGCGAAGAATAAGCTGACTATATTTTCGTCTAAAGATTTCGTATCCCGCAGTAAGGATAAGTATTTTGCGACACCACCCGTAATCCCGTAACATACGGCTTTTTCAGCGGGCGTATAGGAGGAAACGAAATCAGCAGCTTCGCGATAAGAAAACGGTTTGACCTGTAATTGGGCTGTCCGCCTGCCGAAAAGAGGACTTTTTTCGCTCAATACTTCTTCTTCCATGAAGCTGATAGAGGAGCCGCAAAGAATCAAATACATATTTCCTTGCATCCATTCGGTGTCGATATATTTTTGTAATATGGATAATAGTTCTGGAGCTTGTTCTGCAAGATAAGGGAACTCATCGATAATGAAAATAATGCGTTCTTCCTGGCATTTGTTGGAGAGAAAAGCGAATAACTCTTCATACGTTGAAAAGGTTAACGTATTTAAGTCAGGAGCCAAGACGTCAAGGACTCGCCGGCTCAAGAGTTGTAAATTCCGTTGGAGACCATTGCGGGCTGCCGTGTAAAAGATAGCTTTTTTTCCTCGGATAAAATGACTAAGTAACGTGGATTTACCAATGCGCCGACGTCCGTAAACGACCATCATTTGGAATCCCTCTGTTTCATATAGTTTTTCTAGAGCATCTAGCTCTTCTTTTCTGCCAATAAATGGTTGATACATAAAGATTCCCTCCTTTTTAATTGAAATATAATTCATTGAAACATAATTCATTGAATTATATTTCAATTAAATTATACCATAAAAATAGAGCCATCGCACGCTGTCATCATGCGAGACTCCTTTTTCTTAAATGTCTGAAGTTTGATGTATGATGTTTGAGGCGGTGGCTTTTAAATTTTGTCCCATCCACATCAAACTTTCAACTTCAAACTTCAAACTCAAAAAGGGCTTGTCGTCATGCGACAAGCCCTTTTTTATTTACTTATCATGTCATCCGGAGCGAATCCGGTGCGGTCGGCATAATCGCCTTCCAGGATTTGGATGGGGACGAAGCCGTTCTTGTCTTTGTCACCGGTGATCTGGATACGTGTCGGCTTGGCAAAGACCAGGATTTTATCGGACCGGACGAGGGACCGGATGGTTTCCATATCGCGGTCGTGGCTGGCCTTGAGGAAGGTGGGTATCGTCGTTTCGTCGGGGATGACGTAGGTCCCGCGCATCATGAGGTAGCGGCCGCTGCTCGAAGGCAGGCGCGTCTTTTCCTGCTGCGCTTCTTTTTCGGAATCGCTCAGTTCCGGGACGCCGCTCGTCGAATAGCGGGAGAAGTTGACATTGGACTGCGCGGCTTCACCATAACGGTGGACATAATAAATGGTGATGAACAGGCAGAAGATGACGAAGGGCAGGAATAGCATTTTGGTGTAATACGTCAGTTTGGCATATTTTGCCTCTTTCTGCTCCCGTGCTTCCCGTTCTTCCCGCGTCTCGACGACTTCTTCTGGCTGCCCTTGCAAGGCGCCAGCCAGGATAGCCGATAAAGGGATACCGTAGCTGGAAATGGGATAGAGGTTTTCCAGCCAGCTCAGACCACAGATGCAGGCCATAGCCCGGCTCAGGGCATTGTCCATATCGACGGGAATCTTCATGCGGTGCAGAATCGACGATAAGGAGTCGTTGGCCAAGTTGGGCATATACGTCGAAGCCAGGAATTTCAAGTCCCTGATGTAGACATCCTTCAGGGGCAGTTCCCGTCCTGATGCTTCGTAGCTGGCCTTGATGGCTGGGAAGAGCCGTTCCGAGCGGTAGGCAGAGAGGACGGCGTCTTTGAGGAGAAAGGCAATGTCTTCATCCCAGACGACGTCGAAAGGCTTGCTGTCAGCCAGCATGTCTTCGGTCAGGTTATGTGCTTGGACCGGCCCTTCGCGGGGCTTGATAAAATAGGAAATGCCGTGGACGTTGCCGTCACTGATCCAGGCCAATGCCAGGCGGCAGATACTGTTTAAGTTGTCGTTGGCCAGGTCGGCTGCGATGGCAATGGATGCATTGACTTTTCGCCGGCGCAGTGATTCCAGCGCCTTTTGTGTATTCGTATCCATGGCAGGTATCCTCCGTGAATCGACTGATTAACGGCCGCGCTGTTTATAATAAGGGCGGAAGGTGCGCCGCGGTCGTTTCGGTGCCTGTTTGAGCTTGAAGTAGTTGTGTTTGACTGTGCGGTTCTTTTCGTCCGTGAAGGTGTTGACGTCAAAGAGTTTCAGCGATTCGATGAAGGGGACGAATTTCTTATAGCCGAAATTGCGGACGTCGAAGTCGGAGAACTGCTTGCTCAGGAGATTTCCCAGGGTGCCCGAGAAAATCCAGCCGTTGTCATCGGAGTTTTCTTCGGTCAACTTGATCAAAGCCTGGCGGATCGTAGAAAAATCTTTGCCCGGCGTCTTGCCATGCGCCGTCGGTGATTCCGGCGGTGTCAACGTATGGATGGGAGCCGGTCCTACTGGATGGGCTGCCGGAGTTTCCCCTTTTTCTGCTTTATGGCTGGCCGTTTCCTGAGACGGTGTTTCGTCGTGCCCTTCGTTTTCCTGGACTTCGGATTCGTGTTCTTCTGCTTCTTCCCAAAGGACATCGAGATAGAGGAACTTATTGCATGCCGAGATGAAGGAACGGGGTGTCTTGCTTTCGCCCATGCCCAGGACGTATTTCTGCGATTCCCGCAGGCGCGAGGCCAGACGGGTGAAATCGCTGTCTGACGAAACGATGCAGAAGCCGTCGAGATTGCTCTGGTACAATAAATCCATCGTGTCGATGATGAGGGCCGAGTCCGACGAATTTTTGCGGATCGTGTTGCTGTACTGCTGGACGGGCTGGATGGCGTTATCTAAAATGGTGTTGCGCCACGACGCCATCTGGGGCGTCGTCCAGTTGCCGTAAATGCGTTTGTAGATGACATCGCCGAGATTGTTCGCTTCAGATAAGATGACGTCGATGTATTTGCTGGAAATATTTTCGGCGTCGATGAGGACGGCGAGTTTCATTTCTTGATTCATAATTTGATTACCTCTGTTTACATTACTTTTTTATTATATCATCAACTGCTGAGACTGTGCTATAATAAAACCAGGGCTCGAACGAAGGCGTTTATCCTTCGCCAGGCCTATTTTTTTTAGAAGGTGGTACAGATGAAAATAGAACGTATGGCGCCTCTTTGCGTCGTCGCAGCGGGTATCTGCTGGGGCATCATCGGCTTGTTTACCCGCCAGCTGTCGGCGTATGGATTGTCGCCGCTGCAGATTACTTTTGGCCGTTCCCTGGTGACGGCTGTCGTCATGACTGGCCTCATCCTCTGCCGGTATCCGGAGAGACTGCGCATTGCCTGGCGCGATGCCTGGATGTTCCTGGGGACCGGCCTGGGGAGCATCGTCTTCTTCAATATCTGCTATTTTACAGCCATCGAATTGACGACGTTGTCTGTCGCGGCCATTTTGCTCTATACCGCGCCGAGCATCGTCATGGTGTTTTCCATCTTCCTCTTTCATGAACGATTTACGCGGCGCAAGGGGTTATGCCTGGTCCTGGCCTTTGCCGGCTGTGTCCTGGTCAGCGGCCTGGGCCTGGGCCATGTCGAGGCCGCTGGCATCCTGGCCGGCCTGGGGAGCGGTTTCGGCTATGCCCTTTATTCCGTCTTCGGCCATTATGCGCTGGCCAAATATGAACCGCTGACGGTTACGGTCTGGACCTTCATCATCGCATCCCTGGGGCTCCTGCCCTTCTGTCATTTCGGCATGATGGCGTCCCTGGCCATATCGGTGCCTTATACGGGGCTTCTCTTTGCCCTCCTGGGGCTGATGTCGACGGCTTTGCCCTTTGGTCTCTATACGACCGGCCTCCAGCATATGGAAGCGGGCCGGGCCTCTATCCTGGCGTCTGTCGAACCCTTGACGTCGACGGTCGTGGGCATCGCCGTTTTCCATGAAGCTCTGACCTTGACGGGAGCCGCCGGCATCGTCTGTATTCTGGGAGCGGTCATACTCTTGGCGAAAAAAGAGAAGCCTAGCGGATAAATTCAAAGCGGAATTTCCGGCCCGGCGTGATGTAGTCCAGGAGAAATTCTTCGTTCGGAACGACTTTGGCGACGATATTGGTCCGTTCTTCTGGGGGCAGTTCGCATTTGACGATTTGGACTTCTCCCATATAACGCAGGAAATCGGCGTTATCCAGGGTGATATCGCCGCGGTGGAGGCTGCGGAAGATATCACTGTCCGGGTCGATGATGCGCCCGTCCAGATGGGCCCGGCTGCCGCTGGTGCGGATGACGTCCCGCGACGGGTCGGGCCGGGCCGTGAAGGTATAGGACAACAGGTCCTGGATGTGTGGCTCCCGGCTGAGGAGCTTGGCCTTGATGACGACGACGTCCGTTTCTTCCCGGCCGGTCCGGGCCAGGTCGCGCAGTTCCTTATCCGACGGCTTATCGTCGCCGATGAAGACGGACTGGACGCCTAAGGCCGCCAAATGGCGTGCAGCCAGGCTGACATCCTGATGGCGGTGGTCTTCCAGTGTCGGCAGGCCTTCATACAGCGGCGCCCGCTGGCCGGACTGGCTGGGTACGAAGGCACCGACGGACAGGCCATAGGCGTGGAGCAGGTCGGTTTGGGCCTTGAAATAATCCAAGTCCAGGCCCGTGTGAGGACGGGGATAGAAGTTGTGCAGGCCGTCGATGTAATCCATTTGGGCTTCGTTTTTTTGGAGATCTTCTAAATCGGACTGCCTCAGCGTCGACGCATTGACCTGGACGCGGACGAGGTGGCTGTACATGGCAAGCTTGGCCGCATCGAAACCGTCGTCAAAGCGGACAGTCGTAATGCCCAGTTTGGCGATGGCTTCCGGGTCGAACCGGTCCATGCCCAGGCAGGCTGCCGAGGCTGGTGATACGTCGGCGACGATGTCGAACTGAAATTGCCGGGCCGTTTCCAAGACGGCCTGCAGCTCTTTGCGAAAGGCCGCCGGGTCCGTTTCCGGGATGTGGAATGACGTGAAGAGACGCGTCATCCCCAGGGCGGCAGCCCGTTCGATGCGGGCCGTCTTTTCTTGAATCGTCCCGCCCAGACCGGGATAGACAGAAATACCCGTTTCCATTTATTCTCCCTCCTTCGGGTCGTCAAAGCCTAAGAGCCAGGTTGCGATGAAGCCGGCAGCGTAGGCCGTAACGAGTCCTAATAAATACATGGGGATGTTGTCCGTGCTGGCTGCCAGGGGCAGGCCGGAAATACCGATTGTCGCGGCACCGACCATGTAAGCCGCCTGGACAGCGCCGCCAAAGGCTCCGCCGATACAGGCGCCGATGAACGGCTTGCCCAGGGGCAGGGTGACGCCGTAGATGAGCGGTTCGCCGACGCCCATGAGGCCGACGGGCAGGGCCGAGGCGATGGTCTTGCGCAGGGCCTTGTTCCTGGTCTTGGCATAGACGGCGATGGCGGCGCCGACCTGACCGCCGCCGGCCATGGCCAGGATGGGCAGGAGAATGGTCACGCCGTAGCGCGACAGGAGCTCTGCATGGATCGGCGTCAGGCCCTGATGGATGCCGACCATGACCATAGGCAGGAAGGTCCCGCCCAGGATGAAGCCCGTCACAGCGCCGCCGGTGCCGATGGATTCCGTCGCGGCATAGCCGATGGCTTCCGACAGATAGCCACCCACGGGCTGGCAGAGGAAGAGGGCGACAAAAGTCGAAATGACGACGACTAGAAACGGCGTGACGAAGAGGTCGAGCATATCCGGTACGATGCGGTGGAGTTTCTTTTCCAGCCACGACGAGAAGAAGACGACCAGGAGAACGGCGATGATGCCGCCCCGGCCAGGGACCAGGGGATCGCCGAAAAGATTGATCTGAGCCAGGTTGGGGTGGCTGAGGATGGCCGCCATGACGCCGCCCAGCATGGGCGAGCCGCCAAATTCCTTGGCCGCGTTGATGCCGACGAAGATGTTCAGGCCATAGAAGGCGGCGTTGCCGGCAATGGCCAGGACCTGCAGGAGCGGCTGGGCCGCCAGGGATGGGTCCATCTTGAAAGCGACATTGAGCAGGCCCGTAATCAGGCCACAGGCGATGAAGGCCGGGATGATGGGTACGAAGATGTGGGCGATCTTTTTTAAGGCCAGCTTGGCTGGCGTTGCATTCTTGCGCCGTATTTCTTCATGCAGGGCCTGGCCGTCGAAAGGACCCTGGCTGTCATCGTTGCTGTCAGGCCTAGCTGATGGTGCCGGATTTTCCTTGCTGCCGCCTTCGACTAGCGGTGCAAAGGCCTGGTACAGTTTCGTCGCCTTGCCAGGGCCGACGACGATCTGCCATTCGTCGCCGGATTTATTGATGCCCATGACGCCAGGAAGTTTGGCCAGGTCTTCTTTGGTAAAGTGTTCGTCCTTTACCGTCAGGCGAAGACGGGTCATACAGTTGTAAGCCTTTTCGATATTGGCCGCCGGGCCGGTGATGTCGTAGATGGCCTTGGCCAGTTTATCATAATCCATGGGCAGCCTCCTTGAGGACGGCAGCAACGTATCCCTGGGCGGCTGCCAGGCGGTCTTCGGCTTCTTTGGCAGGCAGGTTCAGGAGAATCATGACGATGGCCGTCTTGGCTCGTCCCTGACTTTCGGCCAAGGCCTTTACGGCTTCCTGGCGGCTGCAGCCCGTCGCCGTCATGACGATGCGCCGTGCCCGTTCTTCCAGTTTCTGGTTAGACGACTTGACGTCGACCATGAGGTTGCCATAGACTTTGCCCAGGCGGATCATGGCGCCGGTGGACAGCATGTTGGCAATCATCTTCTGGGCCGTGCCCGCTTTCATGCGCGTCGATCCGGTGACGACTTCCGGCCCGACGACGGCGCAGAGGTCGATGTCGGCACAGGCGCCGATGGCCGAATGAGGCGAGCAGTCGATGGCAATCGTCGCCGCACCGACGGAAGCGGCATAAGTCAGGCCGCCGACGACATACGGTGTCCGGCCCGATGCACTGAGGCCGACGACGACGTCGTCGGCGGTCAGATTTTTGGCTATCAGGTCCTGACGGCCCAGTTCCGGCGAGTCTTCCGCCCCTTCTTTGGCACGGAAAATGGCTTCATAACCGCCGGCGATGAGGCCCTGGATGCGTTCCGGGTCGGTGCTGTATGTCGGCGGACATTCGACGGCGTCGAGGATGCCCAGGCGGCCGGACGTACCGGAGCCCATGTAGAACAGGCGGCCGCCGTGGCGCAGCCTGTCGGAGATGGTGTCGACGGCCTTGGCGATGTCCGGGATAATGGCGCCGACGGCATCGGCGACTTTATGGTCTTCGTCATTTATGATGCGCAACATGTCTTCCGTAGACACGCTGTCGATATGCTGGCTGTGGCTGTTTCGCTGTTCCGTAGCCAGAGTTTCTAAGTTGATCATGTTTGATTCCTTTCTTTCCTTGCAGTCGTGATTCTCGTTCGTTGGGAACAATATACACATCTCTAATTATAGAGAGTGTTTGCAGGACTTGCAATAGGCCTTTTTTTCATGAGCCATGACCTTTATTTTTTTGCCATTTCATGGTATGATTAATCTGCACGCAGCAGACCTGTGTGCCCTGTGCGCCCATAGCTCAGCTGGATAGAGCAGCAGTTTCCTAAACTGCGTGTCGGATGTTCGAGTCATCTTGGGCGCACCATTTTTTTATCTACATAATCTAATCATTAAATTATCAGTCCGGAAAGGTGGGTTCCTTCATGTCCGATACTAAGAACCAGCTGGCTTCTTTCCACGAAGAAGTCATGCATGATGCCGATTATACCTTGGCCGAAGCCGTCGCCGAAGCCAAGCGCTGCCTGAATTGCAAAGTACCGCAATGCCGCAAAGGCTGCCCCATTGAAAACGAAATCCCCCAGTTCATCCATGCCATGACCCAGGGGGATTTCGGGGCTGCTGCGGACCACATCTACCATCGCAGCGACCTGCCGGCCATCTGCGGCCGCATCTGTCCGAGAGAAAAGCAGTGCGAAGGCCACTGCGTCCTCGGCAAAAAGGGAAAGCCTGTTGAAATCGGCAAATTGGAACGGTTCGTAGCGGATATGGCCCTGGACGGCGGCTTCCTCCCGCAGCCTGTCAGCCGCAAGACCGCCGGCCGCGTGGCCATCATCGGCTGTGGCCCGGCCGGCATGGCAGCTGCGCGGGAACTGGCCGGCCTCGATTACGATGTGACCATCTTTGAAGCCGCTTCCCAGCCAGGCGGTACCATGACCTATGGCATCCCGACTTTCCGGCTCCATAAAGAATTATTGCAGCGCGAAGCCCAGGCCCTGACGGCCATGGGCGTCACTATCGAATACAATGTCAAAATCGGTGTCGATAAGTCTTTGGCCGAACTGAAGGAAGCTTTCGATGCCGTCTTCATCGCCATTGGGACGATGAATGCCTGGAATCTCGGTGTCGATAACGATACTATCGATGGCGTCGTCGATGCCGAACAGTTCCTGCGCGACGTCCAGCGCGTCCAGAACGGGGAAGTCGCTTTGGAAGACCTGCCCGTCCAGAAAGGCGACCAGGTCATCGTCGTCGGTGCCGGCAACGTCGCCATCGATGCCGCCCGCACATCGCTGCGCCTCGGGGCAGACGTCAAGATCGTCTACCGCCGGGCTGAAAAGAACATGAAATGCCTGCCGTCGGAATATGAAGAAGCCAAGGCTGATGGTGTCCAGTTCCAGTTCTACTCGGCACCGAAAGCCGTCGTCGGGACGGACCATGTAGAAGGGCTGAAATATGAAAAACAGCAGATCCTCGAAGATGCCACCATGGTTCCGACAGGCGAATTCGGCGTCGTTCCGGCCAATAAGATCATCGCTGCTATCGGCAATAAACCGGAACTGCCCATCGTCAAAGCCCTCGGTGTCGACGCCAATGACGATGGCTACATCGCCGTCAAGGACCTGCCCTACGGCATGACCAGCCAAGAAGGTGTCTTTGCCGCCGGTGATATCGTCCACAAACCGCAGACCGTCGTCCTGGCCATGCGCGAAGGGCGTAAGACGGCTGCCGGTATCGACCAGTACTTGAAGGCCAAAAAGGTCATGTCCGCTGCGAAAGCATGAGGAGGCCGGCTATGAGTGAACTGACACGGCAGATATTGAAGGCCAATGAACGTTTCGTCAAACAGTCCCTGTCCCAGGGCGGCTTCGATGAGGTCAGCAAGTATCCCAGCCGCAACCTGGCTGTCCTGACTTGCATGGATACGCGCCTTTTGAGCTTCCTTGAACCGGCTATGGGCCTCGTTCGGGGGGAAGCTAAACTCATCAAGGTCGCCGGCAATACGGCCTTTGAAGATTTTGACAGCGTCATCGGCAGCCTCATGGTCGCCGTTTACGAATTACATGTCCACGACATCATCGTCATGGGCCACGACGACTGCGGCATGCTCAAGACGACGGCAGACAGCCTGTGCCGTCACATGGCAGAAGAAGGCATCGATGATGCGGCCATCGCCGCCGTCCGGCCCAAGCTGGAACAATGGGCCGACCCCATTACCGATATCGATGCGTCCGTCTGTGATACGGTCCGCCGCCTGCGGGCCAATCCCTACTTGCCTTCATCCCTTACGATTTATGGTATGGTCATCCATCCGCACACCGGTGAAATCCGAGTCGTCGACGATGGAGAAGGCCAGAAATAGGAGGTATTATGAGTCTTGTCACACAACGAATGAAAGACCATGCCGCTGTCCTCGAAGCGACGATGGATTTGATTCCGGATATTGAAAAAGCCGGGGCCTTGTTCAAAGAGGCCCTGGCTTCGGGCCACAAAATCCTATTTTGTGGCAATGGCGGCAGTGCTGCCGATTCTCAGCATTTAGCCGCAGAAATCGTCGGCCGCTTCCAGAAAGAACGGCGGCCGTTCCCGGCTCTGGCTTTGACTGTCGATACGTCGATTTTGACGGCTGTCGGCAATGATTACGGCTTCGACACGGTCTTTGCCCGTCAGGTCCGGGCTTTAGGTGAAAAGGGCGATATCCTGGTCGGCATTTCTACGTCCGGCAACAGCCAGAATGTCTTGGAAGCCATCGAGGCAGCCCGCGAAAAAGGCCTCACTGTCATCGGCATGACCGCCTATGGCGGCGGTAAGATGAAGGAGGCCTGTGATATCTGCCTGTCTGTACCGGCAAAAGTGACGGCACGGGCTCAGGAAATGCATATTATGATCGGTCATATCCTCTGCGAAATCGCTGAAGAAGATATGTAATCAGCCGACGATCTGCTGGAACTGTTTGTTGTTCCGGATTTTATCGAAATGGCTCTGTGTCCGGGCTGCCTGACGGACGTCTTCGCCGCCCAGGTCGATGGCCTGTTTCAGATAAGGCAGAGCCTGGTCGGCTTTGCCCAGGTCGCCGTAGATGGTGGCGATACCGTAGTAACTCCAGGTATTGCCCGGGTCGGCGGCGATGACGTTCTTGAAATACGTCAGGGCTTTATCGTATTGGCCGTCTATTTTATAGGCCAAGGCCAGGTTGTAGAACGAAGCGACGTCTTTCGGGGCTATTTTCAGCGCTTTTTCAATGAGCTCGATGCCCTGGGCGACGTCGTTTTTGTTACCCGTACTGTTGCCGCGCATGGCCAGGGTGACGCCTTTATTGCTCAAGGCCTGGTAATTATGGGCGTCCATAGAAAGGGCTTTGTCGAAGTCGCTGATGGCCCCGGCATAATCGCCGGCCTGGTATTTTTTCAGCCCTGCGTCGCTGTAGGCCTGCGAATCGGCCTGGATAGCCGGTGCCGCCGAAGTCTGTACTTCTTGTGCCGCCGGTGCCGGCTGAGACGATGATGGCTGCGTACTGCATCCGCCGCTCCCGGCAGCTAATGCCAGCAGGAGCAGGATGGCCAAGTGTTTGTTCTTCATGTTCGTTCTCCTGTTCGTCAAATGGAAAATCCTATGAAACATATCATCAAAAAAGGGGACATCATCCTCATCATCACGCTGCTCGTCTTATCTTTCATCCCGGAAGGCATCTTTTACCTGACCGGCAATGATGCGTCGATAGACCGGACGTATGCCGTCATCCAAGTCGATGGCAAAGTCTATAAGGAAGTACCCTTGTCAGGCCACCATGGGACCGATATGATTTCTATCGATACCGATAAAGGCCACAACCTGGTCGTCATCCAGGACGAGAGCGTCGGCATTACCGAAGCCGATTGTCCCGATAAAATCTGCATCAGTGAAGGCTTTGTCAGCAAGCCCGGTGCGACCGTCGTCTGCCTGCCGCACAAGGTGTTAGTCGAAGTGAAGTCTGCCGGCGGGGACGAACCCGATGTCATTCCGGCCCATTAGAGGTAGGTAGCTTATGAAAAAGACATTCCACATCATTATCCTGGGCTTGTTCATTGCCCAGTCCCTGGTCTTATATATCGTCGAAGGGATGCTGCCTGTGCCCTTCATCGCGCCAGGGGCGAAACTGGGGCTGGCCAATCTGATTACGGTCATCGCCCTCTATGCCCTGCCGCGCAAGCGCGACGTCTGCCTCATCCTGCTCGTGCGCATCATCTTGGCTACGGCCTTTGGCGGCGGTATCAACGCTTTCCTGTACAGTGTCTCCGGGGCCGCTTTCAGCCTGGGGGCCATGATGGTCCTGCAGAAGACAGGGAAATTCTCTATCATCGGCGTCAGCACAGCCGGCGGTATTTTCCATAACCTGGGGCAGGTCATCGTGGCATCCCTGGTCGTAGAAAATATCAAGATCATGCTTTATCTGCCGGTCCTGGCCGTCGCCGGTACCGGTACGGGCATCCTCATCGGCATTACGGCCATCTTCACCTTGCGCCATCTGAAGAAACTGCCCATTTACCGTCGCATGCAGGAAGGTGATTAATTAATCCGGATAGAGTCCAAGACTTCGTCGGCCAGTTTTACTTTATCTTCTTTGCTGCCATCGCAGGCTACGACGACGATCCACGTGGCCGGTCCGTCGGCAAAGCCGATGAGGCGGGCGCGCATGGATTTATCTTCGTACGTGAAGGTAAAGTCCTGGACGACGGCGTGCTGGCCGCTGACCGTCGTCGTGTCCTGGCTGACCGAGACGTTCTTAGCGTCGATTTTCGACAATACGGCGCCGGCTGCGGCTTCAGCCGTCTGATTGAGGCGCTGGCTGATGGCCTGACCCTGGCTGATGTGCAGGTCGTCGTACATCTGCTGGGTATCGATGCTGTTGGTATAGATGGCGACATACAGGCCGCTGTCTATTTCCCCGTACAGACGGCTGCCCTTGAAATAGCGCTGCGTAAGCGGGTCGACAGGGACGGGGAAGTCGAGTTTTTGCGGATTTCCGGGAAGTTTCACCGTAATGGACGAGCCCATGCCGTCGATGCGCTTTTCTTTCAGGGTAATCGTATAGCAGGCCGTCAGGCTCAAGGTCAGGATGACCAGGAAGAGGGCCAATAAAAAGGAACGGATTCGGGTATGAGTCATAATACACCTCGCTAGTGTTATTTAAAAGGTAAATATCCCCAGGATACGAGCAGATAAAATGCCGGATAGAGGATAAGGATATATAGAATTTGTGTCGTAATGAAAGGCGCCATGGCCAGATTGACATTTAAATCGTAGAGCCGCTCTGTAATCAAGGCATTAATGGCACAAGGCGTGCCCATGACGATGATGATGGTCCCAAGGAGGACCGGGTCTGACGTAAAGCAGAGAGCCAGGCCATACGATGCCAACGGCGTCAGAATCATCTTTATCGGGATGAGGTCTAACGTCTTTCGGGCGTAGTCCTTGAAATGGGAAAAATCAATGAGATACCCGACGGGAATGAGGGCTACCCAGGCGCTGACATGGATGAGGGCCTGGAAAATCGTCGTTCCCGCAGCGGGTCTGGGAATCCCGGCAGCATGCAAGGCTGTGCCGATAACTAAGGCTACGACGGACAGCTGGTTCCAGTTGATGAAGATGGATTTCCAATTATCTTTGAAAAAGACGAAAAAGTTATGGTCTTTCCCGCTGTGCTGATAGTAGTATCCCATAGGGAAAAGGACGAAGAACATGAGCAGGTTCTGGAATACGCCGATAATCTGGACGTAGGCATAGGACATTTCCCCGTAGAGAATGTAACTGCACAGGCCGCCGAGCGTCCCGGTATTGGCCGGGATGGCGGCGATGAGATAGCTGCCGCGGTCGACAAAGGATGAGAATTTGCGCTGCCGCCCCAGTAAGAGGACGACCGCCAAGGGCAGGAGGCCGTTGAAAAAGGCAAAGAACGGCAGACTCAGTAAATCGGTCCGCATGGGCAGGACCCAGAAGCTGAGCAGGGTCAAGGCGGTCATGATGACGATGATGTTGAAGCGGATGAGCCAGTTCGACTGTTCCGGCGTCAGCCAGCGCCGCTGTTTGGCGGCATAGCCAGCTAGCATGGGCAGGATGATGTCTGTAAAAATATAAATCATCCGGAGTGTCGTATCTTCCATGGTGTCCTCTTTACTTGCGGGCAGCGCGGAAGGCGTCGGCCAGGGAGAAGGTCAGCGGTTCTGCCGGCTTGGTGGCGTCGATGATAGGCTGCATGATGTCGCGAAACTCTTCTTTCTTCTTTGATAAGACATAGAGCTTGGATGTGTTGCGGGCGTCCCAGAGGGCGTCGTGCATCTGGCCGTCGAAGGTTTCGCCCAGGGTACTGACGGCCTTGTCCAGGGAAATGACTTTGTCCAGGCCCAGGAGATTGCAGTAAATCTGCTGGAAATTCTGCCAGTGGTCGAGCATCCAGCGGACGCGGTCGTCGTGTTCGTCGATTTCCTTGAGGCGGAGTTCGCAGTCCAGTTGGCGCCAGTCGTTTTCGCTCCAGGCGAACATTTCGTAGGCATTGGGGCAGCCTTCGTTGCACCAAGTCAGGAAATGGTCGAAGGCCTGGCGGAAATGGGGCTTCCCGGCCAGCATTTCCATAGTGATTCCCGTCAATTCCTGACAGGTCTGGTTCATGGCTGTCGTATATTCGGGCAGCACATATTCTTTATACGACGAGATTTCCTTCCCGTCTTCGTCTATCTTGACAGCACCGATTTCGATGATTTCACCCTTGCAGATGCGGCGCGCTTCCTTCTGGTCCCGGCCGATAGGGTTCATCTCGAAATCGACAAATACGGCTTTCATAATAAAAAAGTGTCTCCTTTCTGAATCTGATGGACAATCTTTATTATACCATAAGTAAAGGGCTTGTCGCACGTGCGACAAGCCCTTTTGAGATGAATCAGGCGGGCCGCCCTTTGGGCGGCCCCTACGAGTCATGAGCCATTAAAATGCCGGCAGGATAGTTCCCTGGAAGTGTTCTTCGATGAATTTCTTGATCGGTTCCGACTGGTAGATTTCTAAGACTTTCTTGTATGTTTCGTTGTTTTCGTCGCCCTGACGGACTGCCATGACGTTAGCATACGGCGAATCCTTCGATTCGACGAGGATCGAATCCTTCTGCGGATTCAAGCCAGCCGGGATGGCGTAGTTGGTGTTGACGCAAGCCAGGTCCGTGTCGTCGAGGGAACGGGGAATCTGAGCGGCATCGAGTTCGACGAACTGGAGGTTCTTGGGATTTTCTGTGATATCCGTAACCGAAGCGTCGACGGAGTTGCCGTTCTTCAACTTGATCAGGCCGGCCTGCTGGATCAGGAGCAGGGCGCGGGCCCCGTTGGTCGGGTCGTTCGGGATGGTGACTTTGGCACCGTCGGCGACATCTTTGATGTCTTTATATTTGTGCGAGTAAACAGCCATGGGCAGGATGATGGTCTTGCCGATAGACGTGATCTTCAGGCCTTGTTTCTTGACGACGTTGTCCATGTACGGCTGGTGCTGCATGGAGTTCATGTCCAGATCGCCTTCGGCCAGGGCCTTGTTCGGCTGGACATAGTCGTTAAATTCGACGACTTTGATGGTGATACCCTGTTTAGCTGCTTCTTTTGCGACTTCTTCCATGACTTCCGCGTGGGGACCGGCAGTGACGCCCATCTTGATTTCTTTTTTATCACCGGAAGCACCGGAATTGGAAGACGAACCGCAGCCGGCGGCAAAGAGGCACGTCGTCGTGATGAGGACGGCGGCGAAGAGTTTTTTTACTGTTGCATTCATGTAATCATTTCCTTTCTGGATGACGAATATAAGGGCTTGCCGGTCAAAAAGAAAAGCCGTCATACAGATGACGGCTCAATTTGCGATTCGTTCATCTGCCGGTATATACCGCTGGACTTGGCACCTATCCCGATAGGGGGTTGCCGCAGCGTCATCGGGCCATTCCCTCGACTGCTCTTGATGAAAGACAATGTTTTGTTGTTGGTGTACATGTTATCACCTGGCGGGGAATCTGTCAAGAAATTTTTGACAATCCTGCGCTTCTTGAGAAAAATTTCTTTTTATGTTATAATAAGAAAACTCATCGGAGGCTTATACTCGTATGGTATAGAGCCGGATAAGATGTCACTTCAGTCCTGTAGCGGAGGAAGGGCGTGTACGTAAACACGTTCTTCGATAAAGTTGCAGGCCTGGGTGGTTTCTTATCCGGCTTTTTTGTTGTGAGGTGATGGAATGCTGAATAAACGAGATATCCTTTGGCAGATTTACAGTGCCAAAGCCTTTTACTTCCTTGGCGGCTTCGGTTTTACATCATGGGCATCGCTCATTCCTTTCCTGAAGCGGAAATTGCAGATTCCCGACGACCATCTGGGCTTTCTTTTGCTGGCCGTCGGCTTGGGAGCCCTGATCATGATGATGCTGGCCGGCTCTATTGCCGGGCGCTTAGGCTGCCGCCGCTCTTTGACTGCTGCCGGCCTGTCCATTGCCGTCGTCTTGAACGTTCTCTGCTATGTGCCGGCTTATACTGCGGCGCTGCTGGTGGCAGTTCTCCTCGGTTCCTCCCTGGGGCTGCTCGATGTCGTCGTCAACATCAACGGCATCTTCATTGAACGGAAAGTCCGCAAGCGCCTCATGTCGGGAATGCAGGCCATGTGGTCTTTGGGGAACTTTGCCGGCGCTGCCTTTTTCGCCCTGCTGCTGCAATTTCGGTTGCCCTGGCAAGGCGTTGCCCTGGCCGGTGCCGTCCTGATTGCCGCCTGTGTCTTCTTCTTTTCGCCCCATCTTCACAGTGAGCGGAATGAAAGCCGTGGCGGCAGCCATTTCGTGCGGCCCAAAGGAACGATTGTCTTCATTGGGCTGATTTGTACGATATCTTTCCTCGTCGAAGGCTCTATCAACGATTGGAGTGGCGTCTTCATGACGACGGAAAAAGGCATCGACATTTCCCAATCCGGCCTGGGTCTGACCCTGTTCACGGCTTCGGCCTTCCTGTCCCGCCTGACTGGTGATTCCCTGACCATGCATATCGGGCCGCGGCGTCTCCTGGCTTTTTCCCTGCCCATCGCCTTTGTCGGCTTTTTGGGAATCCTGCTCATCAGCGGCGGCCCGTTACTGTTCGCGTCATACGTCCTCATCGGTATCGGCTGCGCCAACACGGTCCCCGTTTTTTACTCCCTCTTGGGGACGCAAAAAGAAATGCCCATCGCCGATGCCGTCGCCGCAGTCAGTACCATCGGCTACGTCGGCATCCTCCTGGCACCGGCCGTACTGGGCTTCATCGGCCGTGTCTTCAGCCTGACCATTTCCTTTACCCTGGTCACAGTCCTCTTAATCATCATGACCGTCATGGCCATGCGGCTGTTGGGGAAGTTTGAGGTTTGAGGTTTGATGTTTGAAGTTTGATGTAAGTAGGGATAAATTTGAAACCATCACGTCAAACATCAAACGTCAAACTAAAAAAGCCTGCCGCAGGGGCAGGCTTTTTTCTTACGCATCAATCACTTTCCCCGGATTGAGGATGTCTTTCGGGTCCATGGCCCGCTTGATGGTTTTCATGATTTTCAGTTCGCCTTTTGGTGTGAACTGTTCCATGTATTTTAATTTCTTGGCTCCGATGCCGTGTTCGCCGGCCAGGCGGCCGCCGACGCTGTAGGCATAGGCGTAGACTTGCTGATGGAATTCTTCGACGTTCTTTTCCCATTCTTCGTCGCTCATGTCCATCTTGCAGAGGACGATGTGCAGGTTGCCGTCGCCGATGTGGGCATTGATCTTGACTTCAAAGGGATAGTCCTTGCCGATATCCATAATCTTTTCGATGGTTCCGGCAATTTTATGGACCGGCACGACGACGTCGTCTGTGAGGAAGACCTTGCTTTGCAGTTCAACCGAGGTCTGGCAGTTGCGGCGCATGTTCCAGACGCGGTCATCCGCTTCCAGGACTTCGGCGGCGCCTGATTCTTCACAGATCGTGCAGACGGCGTCCATCTTGGTGTCCAGTTCATCTTCGTGGAAGGTTTCGACGGTGATGATGACGTAGATACCGTCGTCGTAGTGGGGCATATCCTTGTAATGGCAGTAGTCTGCACAGCCGCGGACGTAGGAATTGTCCATGTATTCGACGCTGGTCGGATCGATGCCGGCTTTCATCAATTTCGGTACCATGTGCAAAGCCTGGCGCGGATCTGTATAGATGGCCAGGACGTCGAAGCGGTACGGCGGCAGGGGAATCAGTTTGACTGTGACTTTGGTGATGATGCCCAGCGTCCCTTCACTGCCGATGATGAGCTGTTCCAGGTCGTAGCCGGTCGAGCATTTCTTGAGGATACGGCCGCATTCGACGATATCGCCAGTAGGGGTGACGACTTCCAGGCAGTAGACCTGGTCGCGGGTGACGCCGTAGCGGACGGCGCGCAGGCCGCCGGCATTGGTAGCCAGGTTGCCGCCGATGAGGCTGCTTTCGGCGCTGGACGGGTCACCGGCATACATGAGGCCGACTTTCTTGGCGGCATTCTGCAAGTCTACCGTGCGGACACCGGCTTCGACGGTCATGTACATGCCTTCTTCATTCAGTTCGAGAATCTTGTTGAGACGGTCCATGCAGAGAACCAGGCCGCCGCAGACCGGGATGGCCCCGTCGGCCAGGCTGGTGCCGCCGCTGCGGACGGTAATGGGGAAGTCGTATTCGTTGGCTAATTTGACGATTTCCGAGATTTCCTGGGCGTTCGCCGGCGATACCGCAGCGTCAGGAACGTGGAACATGGCCGGGTTGGTTTCATAGTCGGTCTGATACTGTAAGAGCATGTCTCTATCGGTCTTGACATAAGTCGGACCGGTAATGGCTTTTAATTTTTCAATGATTTCTGGCGTAATGGGCTGATAAGTTTTCAAGCAAAGGGCCTCCTTTTCATTTGTTGTCTTATTCTACCACGCTCGCCGCCCCTAGGGAAGGCATCAGAACTTGAAATCAATCGTTGCCGAGACGCCGACGCCCTGGACTCGATTGAGATTGCTGACATTCGTCGTCGCCATAGGGATGAGGGCATTGGCCCGGGCGATGCCGTTAAATTCGCCTTCCAGCTGGGCGACGGCTTTGACCTTTTCGACTTGGGCCGACGGGCCGATGACCTGGACGGCGCCGATATATTTACCCGTACCGACGCTGACGATAGGCACGACTTTGGTGGCATAATCCGTGCCGACGCCATTTTTCATGAGCAGTTTGTTGAGAAAGTCGTTGATGGAATCGCCATACTTGGAGACGAGGATGGAAATGCCGCCGACTTTCAAGATAGAACCGAGGTTGAAGGCCTGGACGGCTGTGCCGCCGGCGAAACCGAGAAGTGACGCAATCGTAACGGCTGCAATGAGTTGTTTTTTCATGGAAATACCTCCTGAATCAAGCTTTTTTTTGATGATGGCCGCGGGCTAGCGAGGCCGCAACGGCAAGGAAACAGAGGACGGCTAAGATGACGAACGAGGCATGCAGGGCCGCCAGGACGCCGTCGGTATAAGATGGCTGTTTAGCCGTTTCCATCGTCATGATAAAGGTGACGACAGCCATGCTCAGGGCCTGGCCGAGATTGCGCGACAAGGCCAAAATGCTCGAGGCGATGCCGTGGTGCATCTTTTTGACAGACCCCATGATGGCGCTGTTGTTGGGAGCGCCGAACAGCGCCGCCCCCAGTCCGATGAAGACCAGGAAGATGGCAGCACCGCTGACGGGGACGCGCGGGAACAAGGCAAACGCCGCCAGCCCCAGCGCCGTCAAGACGAGGCCGATAGACGCAATGCCCCGCGGACCATACTTATCAGATAAGTCACCGGCCCGGGGCGACAAGAAAGCCATGATGATGGGCTGTACTAGCAGAATCGCTCCGGACATAGCCGGCGGCAGGCCGAGGATGACCTGGAAATAAAGGGATAAGAGAAAGGAAACGGCATAGGTAGCACTGTATTGGATGAGGGCTGCCAAATTGGACATAGAAAAGGTCAGATTACGGAATAAATAGAGCGGCAGCAGGGGGTGGAAGGACTTGCCTTCGTGGATGACGAAGACGACCAGCAAGACCAGGCCGATCCAGAAAGAAGCACTGTAATCTTCAAAGGATGATAGCCCGTACAGCGCGCAGAGGATACCGGCGATGGACAGACCCGAACTGACGAGGTTGACGAAGGGCGCGCCGTTGGCATACCATTCTTCTTTGATGGGACGGATGAAGGCGTACGAAATGACGATGGCCAGGGCAGACAAGAGGAAGATACAGCGCCAGCCGACGAACTGCGTCAGGGCCCCGCCGATGACCGGCCCCAGGGACAGGCCGAGATAGGTCAGGGCGACAGCCCGGCCGAGAATATGGCCCTGATGGGCTTCATCCGTCGTCGCCAGGAGCAGGGGCATATAGGACACATAGACGCCGGATAGGGCGATGCCCTGGATGGCCCGCAAAATGATGAGCATCGTCAGGGTCTGGGCAAAGGCCGCCGCCGCTGTCGCCATGGCAAAGACGATGAGCGACAGGGAATAAGTCCGCCGCCGTCCATGGACATCGGAGACCTTTCCCAAGGGCAGGAGAAAAGCAGCCGTCGTCATCAAGAAAATCGTCACGACCCAGCTCATGCGGTCCGGCGCGACGCCGAATTGACCGGCCATGACGGGAATGGCGATATTGATGGACGTAGAAAGAAAAGGCCCGACAAAACTGACCAGGCAAATCGAGTAAAAGATCCGTTTTTCCGTCGACATATCCGCACCTCACAAACGTAATAATTCTGCTCTTATTATACCATATGAGCCGGAGACGGCGGGAGCTGGCGAAGAAAATCGCGGACTAAGAAAGGACAGAAATTTTTTTACATTATCACATTTTATGAGGGAATTAACAAGCGATATCTGAATGAGTCAAAATAATATTTATCAAAATGATATGTTGACATGATTTTTTTTACGAATTTATTGAAAATATATAAAAAAGAGAAAACTATACTTGACAAGTAGCTTTTTGGATAGTACCATAGGCGTAAACATTGAGAAATGCGATAACCAAAACAAGTACACCTGTGTACTGCGTCAGAGAGTGCGGGTCTGGGGCTGCAAACCGGCATCGTTAGGAAACAGGATGGAATGCCTTTGGTTGCATAGCTGCGGAATTTTGTAGTATGCAGTTACGTCTGACTGGCGTTATACAGTCATGAGATACAGTTGTTGGCTGTAAACAGAGTGGAACCACGGGCCACCGTCTCTGTCAAAGGGGAGGGTGGTCTTTTTGTATATCCTGTCAAGGATATGTGGGGGAAACGAGAAAGAAGGGGTACGTATGATACAGGACATACAGCAATATATTCACGATGAATTTCAATGGTTTCATCGTCATCCCGAATTGTCTTTTAGGGAAGTAGAAACAACTGAACGTATTCGTCAGGATTTGCAAAAAGGTGGTTTACGTATTTTAAACCTTCCTCTGGAAACGGGGGTAGTCGCAGAAGTAGGGACTGGGGAACAGCCTATTGTTGCTATTCGCTGTGATATCGATGCGCTGCCTATTAATGAAGAAGCCGATGTACCTTATCGGTCGGAACATCCCGGGTGCATGCATGCCTGCGGTCATGATTTCCATACCGCTTCTGTTTTAGGCGCGGCCTATTTGTTGAAGGAGAGAGAAGCGGAAATCCAAGGGACTGTCCGCATTATCTTCCAGCCCGGAGAAGAAGGCCCAAGCGGTGCTTTGAAAATCGTTGAGACAGGAATTATCGATGATGTCGATGCGATTTTTGGGATGCATTGCACGCCGCTTCTCGATGTGGGACAAATGGGGATTCTCGATGGACCGGCCATGGCTGCTGTTGATGCTTTCCGTATTACCTTCCATGGAAAGGGGGTCCATGCGGCCCATCCTGATAAAGGTATCGATCCTATTGTGACAGCAGCTGTTTTTGTCGGTGCTGTCCAGACCGTCGTCAGTCGAAACATGGATCCCTTCGCCGCTACTTTAGTCAGTGTTACGCACATTGAAGGCGGTTATAACTGGAATGTCATTCCTGATGAAACTTTTGTTGAAGGTACGACGCGGAGCATGAGCAAGGAGGGGCGTCAGGCAATCCGGAATCGGATTGAAACGTTAGCTGCTTCAACGGCGGCTGCTTATGAGGCAAGAGCCGAAGTCCAATGGATTCCAGGGCCTCCTGCGCTCATCAATGATGCTCATTGGGGTATCTTGGCCCGTAAAGTAGCAGAGAAACAGGGCTTTGATAAACAACCGATGGCTCCTTCCCTGGGAGGAGAAGATTTTGCTTTTTATTACGATAAGGTACCTGGATATTTCGTCTTTATCGGAACCGGTCATTCCTATCCGAATCACAATGCTAAATTCAAGGTAAATCCGGCCGCACTATATCCGGCCTCACAATATATGGCTGAACTGGCTTGCCAGGCAGTGGTACAGATTCGGCAAGAAGGGAGCAGCAAGGAATGATTCAATTTAAAGATGTCAGTAAAACCTTTAAAAGCAAAGGGGTTACTACGCAGGCGTTACAGCATGTATCCCTGACTATCGAAGACGGAGATATGTTTGGCGTCATTGGTTTCAGCGGTGCTGGTAAGTCGACGCTGCTGCGGATGGTCAATGGTCTGGAAATGCCGACAGAAGGTCATGTAGAAATCAACGGCCAGGATTTGAGCAAAGTTTCTCATAATGAAATGCGTAAACTGCGCAAATCCATTGGTATGGTCTTTCAGCAATTCAATCTCCTCGACTCGCGGACCGTCTTCGACAATGTGGCCATTCCCTTACGCCTTAATAAAGTAGATAAAGACACGATGCATAAAAAGGTCATGGAACTTTTGGAATACGTCAATTTGGCAGATAAAGCCGATGCCTATCCGGGACAGCTTTCGGGCGGCCAGAAACAGCGTGTCGGTATTGCCCGCGCACTGGCAACGGATCCATCGATTCTCTTGTGCGATGAAGCGACGAGTGCCTTGGATCCGGAAACGACCGAATCGATTCTGCAGCTCCTGGAACGGATTCATAAAGAATTGAATATTACGATATTACGATGCTCATCGTTACGCACGAAATACAAGTCATCCAGCGCTTATGCAACCGCGTAGCTGTCATGGAACATGGGAAAGTCGTAGAAAAAGGTTCTGTTCTGGAAGTCTTCAGTAATCCTCAGCAGGATATGACCAAAAAATTTGTCCGTACCGTTATTCCCGACCAGATTCCACCTTCTGTCGTAGCAAAGATTCACGAGGAAAAAGACAATTATAAAATCTTGCGGCTCCGTTTCCTTGGTGATAACGCAACAGACCATCTCTTGTATCATATCAACAAGACATTTTCCGTGCAGACGAATATTCTCTTTGCATCGGTCAATGAATTACAAAAGACGATCCTCGGCATTTTCATCCTTCAGATTATCGGGGATGATGCGGAGATTGCCAAGGTTATCCAATACATTGATGAACAACTGGTTCAGTGGCAGGAGGTTGAATTATGATGATTGATTTAGGCGTGCCGATGTCGCAGATTATCTTGGCGGCAGAACAGACCGTGTATATGGTCTTTGTTTCCCTGTTTTTGGGGACGATTTTAGCTATCATCATGTCGGTCGTCTTAGTATTGACCAATGCAGATGGTATTTTGAAGAATAAATATGTGTTTACCGTCCTCAATACAGTAATCAATATTATCCGCAGTATTCCGTTTATCATCCTGATGGTCTTTATTTTGCCATTGACTAAAATGATTGTCGGAACCCGCATTGGGACGACAGCGGCTTTAGTCCCACTGGTCATTTTCATTGCGCCTTATTTGACCCGGCTTTTTGAAAATTCCATTTTGGAAGTCAGTAAAGGTATTGTCGAAGCGGCTCAGTCCATGGGCGCTTCATACTTTGAAATTGTTTGGTATTTCTTGTTGCCGGAAGCTAAAAGTTCTCTGATCTTATCGATTACGACTGGGACGATCGGCCTTATCGGGGCTACGGCCATGGCAGGTGTCATCGGGGCCGGCGGTGTTGGTGATTTAGCGCTGACTTATGGCTATGAAAGACTGAATACACCGCTCATGTTCTTTACAGTCGTCATCTTAGTTATTTTTGTACAAATCATTCAATCGATTGGGAATCATTTTGCCTATAAGACGCGCAATCATTAAGATTGCACAAGTCTATATGTATATAGGGATGTTTATTTAGGGGGTATTTATATGAAATGGAAAACATGGAAAAAGTTTGGTGTCATTGCGATGGCCGTCATCATGGGGGCAGCTTTTCTTGCTGGATGTGGTAGCGATAACAGCAGTTCATCGAGTGCGAATAAGAAAGAGCTGACGTACAGTAAATCGCAAGGCCCATATTCTGATCTCTTTGAAAAGGGAATTAAGCCGATTTTGGAAAAGAAAGGCTATAAAGTTACGGGTAAGGATATGTCTGATTTGTTACAAGCCGATGTTGCCCTGAACGAAGGTGAAGTCGATTTCAACGTCGAACAGCATACGGCTTATATGGAAAACTTCAACCAGAAACAAAACGGCCATTTAGCAGCTATTACGCCGATTCCGACTGTTCCGGCCGGTATTTTCCCGGGGGCTAAGACTTCTTTGGACCAGGTAGCCGATGGCGATACGATTGCCGTTCCGAATGATGCTTCCAACACGGCTCGTGCTTATGCCCTGCTCCAGAAAATCGGCTGGATTAAACTGGACCCGAACAAAGATTTATCGACCGTCACCCAGCAGGATATCGTAGAAAATCCGCATCACTTGAAATTCACCGAAATGAAGTCGTTGACGATTCCGTCGGTCCGCAGTGATTTCAGCTACATTGTCATCACCGGTGCTATCATTTACAATGCTAAGATCGATCCTCAGACAGCTTTGGCCAAAGAAGATATCTTACCGCATCTCCTGTTACAGCTCGTTGTCCAGGATAAAGATAAAGATGCACAGTGGGTTAAAGATATTGCCGATGCATACCATTCTGACGAATTTAAAGAATACATGAAGAAAAACAACAATGGTCTTTGGTTCGTACCGGATGGAGAATAAGATTTAGATTTTAGAAAAATGCGGCAATTTCTTCCGGCGTATCGACGAGGAAGCGGGCACCGTGGTTTTGTAAGAAGGTTTTGGAACGGAAGCCCCAGGTGACGCTGAGGCAGTCCAGTCCGGCGTTCTCTGCCGTCTGGATGTCGATTTCGGAATCACCGATGTAAACGGCCTGTTCCGGCGTGAGTCCCAAGTCTTTCAAGGCTTTGAGGACCATGTCCGGCGCAGGCTTTCGCCGTATCTGGGGCTGTTCTCCCAAGGCGAGGTCGAAGAGGCCCTGGAAGTAGTCCGCTGTCAGTTTCTGCACGGCCGGGTCGGGTTTATTGGAGACGACGGCCGTCTGGATGCCGGCAGCCCGGAGCTGGCGGAGGAGCGGGCTGATGCCGGCATATTCACCGGTCTGGATGGCGCAGTGAGCGGCATAGTAGGGACGGAAGATGTCCTGGATGCGGCGGACTTCCTGGGCGTCGACACGCGGCGTAATCGTATCGCCGTCCTGGCCGACGTATTCCAGCTGTTCGTAAGAGGCAATTCCCTTTTCAATGGCCAAGGCGCGGGTAATGGCCACTTGGACACCGCTGCCAAAGAATTGGCGGACCTGGGCTATCCCATAGGCATGGTCATGCCTCGTTTCGGCTAAGACATGGTTCAAGGCGCTGGTCAGGTCTTCCAGGGTATTGAGGACAGTCCCATCCATATCGAAAATCGCGGCTTTATATGTTTTATGTTGCATGTTCTCCTCCAGTTTATATTCTGAAATCTTAGTACAGGCTGCTGGCATAGATTTTTTCCAGGTTGTCGTGCATGCGGTCCAGGTAGGATTCGTCGTCCTCGCTCGTTTCGATGGTGTGGATCGTTTCGACACGGGCGCCGACTTCACGGGCCAGGGTTTCCGACGTCTTCGGGCTGACCATGTCTTCCACGAAAATCGTCCGCACGTCGTTGGCCCGGCAATAGTCGGCCAGGCGGGCCAGCTGGCGGGCACTGGGCTCGCCGCTGGAAAAGACGGATTCGACGCTGTGCTGGGTCAGGCCGAAGTCGCGGCAGAGGTAGGCAAAGGCTGCATGGCCTGTGACGAAATCCTTGCGGGGGACGCTGGCGAATTTGCGGGCATATTCATCTTGCAGGGCTTGGAGCTGCTTTTTGTAGTTCCCGGCATTGTTGCGGTAATAGTCGGCGTTGGCCGGATCGGCTTCAGCCAGGGCGGCGGCGATATTGGAAACTTCTATCTGGGCGTTTACCAGACTCAACCAGATGTGCGGGTCATAAGCGCCGTGCTCCTTGATGTCTTCTTCATCGGTCAGGGCAATCGGCGTGACACCTTGGGACGCATTGACCGTGTGGAGTGCCGTATTCTTGGCGGCCTCGACGACTTTGGGAGCCCACGGTTCCATGCCCAGACCGCTGTAAACGAAGAGCTGGGATTTGCCGAGGTGTTTAATGGTCTGCGTCGTCGGCTGAAATTCATGGGGTTCTGTCCCATCGGGGATGAGCGTGTAGACATCGACTTTATCGCCGCCTACGGCCTGGGTAAATTCTTTCAGGGCGTCGAAAGTGACAGCGACTTTTAATTTTCCGTCATCGGGGACGTCGGCGGCGGGGCCGCAGCCAGCCAGGCTGATGACGCATAAGCAGGCCGCCAGGACCGTGATGTAACGGGCGAGGCGGCTGAGGGTATGAAACAACATAATGAGGACCTCCTATGGCGTCCATCGTATCACGGACGCCTTTTTTTGTCAATTATTTGCAAATGCCTTGCATTTTCGTTTAGACAGGGCTATAATAAAATCTCGATGTACGACAAGGGAGGAACACTATGATTGATTTACAGCACGTTTATTTCGCCTATGAACACGGTCAATACTTGTTGGAAGATGTCAATATGACCATCCGTGACGGCGATTATATTTCCGTTGTCGGTGAAAATGGCAGCGGCAAGAGCACGCTCATCAAGCTCATCCTGGGTTTATTGTCGCCGAGCCGCGGGTCTATTTCCAATACCTATCATCACCGGGCCTATGTGCCGCAGCGTTTCGAGACGCTGAACAGCCAGTTCCCGATTACCGTCTGGGAAGTCCTCAACTGCTACCGCCAGGTACTGCACTTGAAGCATAAAGAAATCATCCGGGACTGCCTGGAGCAGATGAATGTCTATTCCCTGAAAGACCAGCTCATCGGTAATTTGTCCGGCGGCCAGTGCCAGAAGGTCCTCATCGCCCGGGCCCTCATGGGGCATCCGGACCTGCTCATCTTCGATGAACCGTCGACGGGTATCGATGTCCGCAGCCAGGAAGAACTCTACCCTTTTATTAAGGATTTAAATGAAAATAAAGGCGTTACGGTCATTACGGTTGAACACAATCTGAAATTCGCCGTCCGCAATTCGACGAAGATGTTCCATGTCGTCGGCGGCCGCGGTCATTTCTGCTCGCCTAAGGCCTACCTCGATGAATACGTATCGGCCACGATGGGAGGGAATCAGTAATGTTTGAATATGCCTTTATGCAGAATGCTTTCATCGTAGCCCTGCTCATCTCCATCGTCTGCCCGCTCATCGGCATCTTTCTGGTCCTGCGCCGCTATTCCATGATCGGCGACGCCTTATCCCATGCATCCCTGGCTGGGGTCGCCGTAGGCCTCCTCTTTGACTGGAACCCGGTCCTCAGTGCCTTTGGCCTGACCAGCTTTTTCGGCATCCTCATCGAAGTCCTGCGCCGCCGTTTCCGTCGTTATGCCGAGCTCATCCTGGTCATTATTTTATCGCTCTCCGTGGGCATCGCCATTACCATCATCAGTGCCGGCCTGGTCCATACGAACGTGGAATCCTTCTTGTTCGGCAGTATCCTGACTGTATCGACAGGCGATGTCTATTCTGTCGTCGCCCTCAGCGTCATTTCCCTGGCCGTCATTGCCAAACTCTACCCTCAATTGGTCATGCTGACTTTTGACGAAGACGGCGCCCAGATTGCCGGCGTCCGCAGCAAGCTCATCAATTACGTCTTTGCCGTCCTGGTAGCGGCGACGATATCTGTTTCCATCCGCATCGTCGGCATCCTGGTCATCAGCTCCCTCATCGCCCTGCCCGTGGCGACGGCCCTGCAGCTGCGCAAAGGCTTCCGGCGGACGCTCATTTACTCCGTCGTCTTCAGCTTCATCGATATCTTGTCGGGACTCCTGTTGTCTTATTATATCGATGCCGCTCCGGGCGGGGTTACGGCCTTGACGTCAGTGGCTATGCTGCTTTTGGTCATCGTCTATAAAGAATGTGTCTTTTCCCTGCAAGAAAAGAGGCGCCGTCCATGACTGACGCTTATAAAGATTGTTTACGTGCCCACGGCCTGAAGAGTACCAAGGCCCGCAATGGCGTCCTGGCCATCCTCAGCCGGAATACCCGTGTCATTACGGTCGAAGCCGTGTATGCAGCTTTGTTAGAACAAGGCTGTAAAGTCAATTTTTCCACCGTTTACCGCATCCTGGAAATGTTTACAGAACGTAAGCTGACAGAAAAGATTTTCCTTCCCGATGAAGGAAAATACGGCTTTTCGCTCTGTCGTCCCGGCCATACACACCGATTGATTTGTTTACATTGCCATAAAGTCGTGGACCTGTCCCATTGCCCGCTCAGCGACTATGAAAAAGAAGTGGCCCAAAAGACCCAGTTCGATATCGTAGGCCATAACCTGGAACTCTACGGCTACTGTCCGGAATGTAAGAAGGGGAGATAATTGCTAGCGGCTAGTGGCTGGTGGCGCCCCTACGACGTAAAAGGGACTACGCATGATGGTATAAGCCTTCATACAGTAGTCCCTTTTCTAGTAGCTGGAAAAAGCAACCTCTCAGTCAGCTTTGCTGACAGCTCTCCTATGAGGAGAGCCACGAACCGCGGCCAGCGAACTGCGGCCTGCAAGCGCCCACGGGGCGCCCATACGAGCCACGAGCCACTATTTATTTAACAAATTTGATGAAATCTGGTTTCCGCGGAGCGGCAGCCGGTTCCGGCCCGTCGCCATAGCCGACGATGCAGTGGCCGACGCCGACGAGGTGTTCCGGCAGGCCCCATTCTTTGAGGAGGGCTTTCCCTTCGGGCGTTTCGAATTCTTCTTTGGCCCGGTTGATCCAGCATGAGCCGAGGTGCAGGGACGCAGCGGCGTTCATGAGGTTGCCCAGGATGAGACAGCCATCGGACCAGGCATTGGGGGATTTTTCCATGTCGGCCAGGACCAGGAGGACCGTCGGTGCGCCGTACATGGGGTCACTCGTCGTGCCCATGATTTTGGCATTGAGGGCACTCAGGCGGGCCAGGGTATCCGTGTCCTGGATGACGACGATGGTGCAGGGCTGGAGACCGTGGCCACTGGCGGCATACGTGCCAGCCTGGAGGATCAAGTATAAATCTTCGTCGCTGATCTGGGCTTTTTTGTACTTGCGGACACTGCGCCGCGTGATGAGGGTATGGATGGTTTCATTCATGATATTCACTCCTAAGAAATATATTTTGTTGCACTTTTGTTATATTATAGAGTATTTGTGCCTGAGGAAAAAGGCTTTTGTCAGGACATTTCACGCCTTTTTAGGACTTTTTATAATTCCTTTACAATTTGTTTTCTATCTCCGTACCTTCGGCCTGCCTGGTGCCCGACCCTCTAGCAGGAGATGTGAAAAGTGTGCTATAATAAAACGATTAAGATAGTGATACACAGCATTAGGAGCGATAGCATTGAAACGACAAGCACCGGAACTTTCACAACAGTATATCCAGCCATTGGCTGATGTCTTCAAGGTCCTCGGGGATCCGACGCGGCTGCGCATCCTGCGCGTCCTCATGAATCAGGAAGTCTGTGTCCGGGATATTGCCGATGAGCTCGGCATGGGCCAGTCTGCCGTATCCCATCAGCTGCGCATCCTGCGCGATGCCCGGCTGGTCCAGTTCCGCCGCGATGGCAAGACGGTATACTATTCGCTGGCCGATGCCCATGTCTTTACATTGCTTGACGTCGGCCTGGAACACGTTGCTGAATAAAGGGGGAGTCGTTTATGTACGTTTGTTTAATGCGCCATGGGAAGGCGCAGCCTTTTGAACTGCATCAACCGGATAAACTGCGTGAATTGACTGAAAAAGGATGTAACCAGGCTTCGTCCATGGCAAAATGGGCAGCCTCCTGGTGGCCGTCGGGCAAGACGGCCCTGTGGGTCAGCCCGTACGTGCGGACGTGCCAGACGGCTTCTTATTTAGAGAAATATCTGCCTATCGAGCAGTTCCATACCCATAAGGCCATCGCTTCCGGGGACTTAGTGGCTGTCTACGACGAGATATTGAGCCGGGAAACAGCCGACGTCGTATGCCTCATCGGCCATTCGCCTTTCCTCGACCGCTGGGCCCAGGCCTGGACGGGGACGGCTGTCGATTTCAAGCCGGGCAGCATGGCCCTGTTCGACTTCGACGTTCACGGCGGCCGCATCGGTTCGGCATCGCTTCTTTTTTACGCTCATCCGAAGGCCTTGAAATTCTTGGGTCCTTCTTATAAAGAATAAACAGAGTTGGAGGTTTTATTCATGATGAAACATGTATTATCCATTGCCGGGACGGATCCTTCTGGCGGAGCCGGCGCCGCAGCGGATTGTAAGACTTTTTGCGCTCACGGTTGTTTTGCCCTGAATGTCATTACGGCTGTCGTATCCCAGAATACCCAGGGCGTGCGCGGGTATATGGACGTCACGCCGGAACTCATCGCTTCGCAGATCGATGCGGTCTTTGAAGATATCGACGTCGATGCCGTCAAAATCGGTATGGTCAGCGTACCGGAAACGATCCGCGTCATCGCCGATAAGTTGAAGCAGTACCAGCCGCCGTACGTCGTCATCGATCCGGTCATGGTGGCTACCAGCGGCCATCGCCTGCTGGTGCCGGAAGCCGAACAGACACTGAAGGAAGTCCTCCTTCCCTTGGCCGATGTCCTGACGCCGAACTTGCCGGAAGCGGAAGTGCTGACAGGGAAATCCATTGAAAGTCTGCATGATATGGAAGAGGCAGCCAAAGCCATTGCTGCCATGGGCGCTAAAGCGGTCCTGGTCAAGGGCGGCCATCGCATTGCCGATGCGACGGACATCCTCTTCGACGGCCATGATTTTCATTATTATAAGGGACAGCGCCTGGAAAGCACGAGTACTCACGGTACGGGCTGCTCTTTATCGAGTGCCATCGCGTCGAACCTGGCCAACGGCCTGAGCCTGCCCGAGGCTGTCGGCGCGGCGAAAGAGTACGTCTTTGAAGGAATTGCCCATGCCGAACCCATTGGCAAGGGCCATGGCCCGATTCATCACTTTTATGAATTATATAAGAAAGCAGGGTGGACGAAATGAAATTGACACATTCTTGGAAGAAACTGTGCTGCCTGGCCGTGGCAGCGGCCTCCATCAGCGGTATGGCACTGGCTGCTTCGCCGCAGGCGACGTATGAAGAAGCAGCCCGCAATATGGCAGCCCATCCGCAGGGGTCCTATACGCTGAAATTAGGCCTCAAGATGCCGTTTATCGGTGAAGGCGCCATTGTCAACAATATCGACGTCCAGGAACGGCCTTTCGTCATCCAGTCCCAGGCCAAGACGACGGGCTTTGCTGCGACGACCCTGCAAAAGGCGCCGGAAGGGAAGGCCTATGCCGTGCAGAATGGAAAGAAGCTCGACGTCTATTACAATCATGAAGGCGATGACAAGTCTTGGGAAAAGAAAAGCTATGACTTGAAAGACAGCAAGCCTCTGGCCGATTATCTGACAGCCAGTCATAATGTCCTGGCCGGCGTGAAAACCGTCACCGCTGCCGGCGGCAATGACTATAACGTCGTCTTCGATGCAGCGCACATCTACAGTCCGGCCGACCAGGCTTTATGGAAGAAAAATGGCATGACCGACGAACAGATCCGCGTTACCGCTAAAGTCCTCCAGGGCTTGCAGCAGTGCGGCGATTTGTCGACTGTCGTGACCATCGATCCGGCGACGAAACGCATTTCCCGCATCTCTCTGCCCTTGACGGACCAGCTGCGCAGCCTGGCCCTGACCCTGGTCGATGAATATGGCCGCAGCGACGCCGACAAGGCCGTAGCCCAGTCATTCATCAAGCTGAGCGAAGTCAGCCTGACCATCGATTGCACGGCCCTGCCTCAGGGTACGACGCTGACGGTACCGGAAAAAGTCATCAAAGCGGCTAAATAAATGTAAAATTTTTATGAAAAGTAAGACTTTTCACAAAAAAAGAGAATAGATTATTGACAGAGTCCCGGAAATAACGGAAAATATGAGAGAAGGAACAAATTTCCATTACTGTTCGTTATATTTTAATATCGGATAGACCTGTAGCCTGGTGCGCCGGGCTCCGGTTGGAACGGATACAACTATATTTATTTTTAGGAGGTATATTTTGGCTAAAAAAGAAAAACTCATGGTAATTCCCTTAGGTGGTTTAGGTGAAATCGGCAAGAATATGACGGTCATCCAGTACGGAAATGACATCATCGTCATCGACGCCGGCCTGGCCTTCCCGGATGACGACATGTTCGGTATCGACCTCGTCATCCCGGACATGAGTTACTTGATTGAAAACCGGGACAAAGTACGGGCCGTCGTCATCACGCACGGCCATGAAGACCATATCGGCGGTTTGTCCTACTTGCTCAATGAAGTAAATGTGCCCGTATACGCGACGAAACTCGTATGCGGCCTCATTGAAGGGAAACTGAAAGAAAACCACATTACGAACTATACACTGAACGAAGTGCATCACGGTGATGAAGTACAGATTGGCTGCATGAAAGTCGGCTTTATCCATACGAATCACTCTATCCCCGACGCCAGTGCCCTCTATTTCCGTACGCCTGTCGGAACCATCGTCCATACAGGCGACTTCAAGATGGATCTGACCCCTGTCGATGGCCGGCAGATGGACATCCATAAATTTGCGGAATTAGGCCGCCGCGGCGTCCTGCTCCTCATGTCGGACAGCACCAATGCGGAACGGGCTGGCTATACCGAATCGGAAACGACCGTCGGTCATGCCTTCCGTAAAGCCTTCCGCGCTGCCAAAGGCCGTATTATTTTGGCGACATTCGCCTCGAATATTTCCCGTATCCAACAGGCTATCAATACGGCTGTGCAGTTCAAACGCAAAGTCACTGTCCTCGGACGGAGCATGGTCAATAACGTCCAGATTGCTATCGAACTGGGCTATCTCGATGTCCCCGAAGGGGTCCTCATCGAACCGGATGAACTGAACCGTTATCCTGACGATCAGATCCTCATCCTGACGACGGGCAGCCAGGGCGAACCGATGGCCGGCTTGTCGCGCATGGCTTCTAACAATCACCGCAGTGTCAGCATCATGCCTGGCGATACGGTCATCATTTCGGCAACGCCGATCCCGGGCAATGAAACCGGCGTCGGCCGCACCATCGATAACCTCATGCGCCTCGGTGCCAACGTCATCGCCGGCCGGGATAAGAAAATCCACGTATCGGGCCATGCCAGCCAGGAAGAATTGAAACTCATGCTGGAACTGATCAAGCCGAAGTATTTCATCCCTGTCCACGGCGAATACCGTATGCTCAAGACCCACGGTGACCTGGCCGTCATGATGGGCGTCGCCAAGGACCACGTCCTCATCGGCGACAACGGCCAGATCTTTGAGTTCTCGAACCGTTCCGGCCATAAGACGGGCCATGTCAATGCCGGCCGCGTCTTCGTCGACGGCCTCGGCGTTGGCGATGTCGGCAACATCGTCATCCGTGACCGCCAGCAGCTGGCTATGGAAGGGGTCGTCATCGTCGTCATGACTCTGGCCAAAGGGACGAGCCATCCCCTGGCCGGGCCGGATATCGTTTCCCGCGGCTTCGTCTATGTCCGCGATTCGGAAGAATTAATCCGCGAAGCGCATGACCGCGTCGCCGCTGTCCTCGAACGCTGCGAAGCCGGCAATATCCGCGAATGGGCTGTCATCAAGTCCCAGGTCCGCGATACGCTGAGCCGCTACTTGTATGAAAAGACACGGCGCCGTCCGATGATCTTGCCGATTATTATGGAAGTATAATTTGATATTCTTTACTGTGACAGCGGAGGCATCTCATGCCTCCGCTGTTTCTCAGTCCCGGTGAAAGGGGGAACTGTTATGGAGCAGAGGCGTGTCACGCCGCTGACGACGGCCGGCTGTTTTGCCGCCATTATGCTGGTCTTTGCGCTTCTCAGTACATACGTGCCGATTTTTTCTTTTATTGGTTATTTCATCATGCCCATTCCCATGGTCATCATTTTCATGAAATACGGCCTGCGCCAGGCCTTGCTCCTGGGCGTGACTGTGGGCTTCCTCATGGGGCTGTTCATCGATCCGGTGACAGCGCTGGTCCAGTTCCTGAGTTTTGGGGCTGTCGGCCTGACCTTGGGGGCGGGCTTCCGCTATGAATGGTCGGCTGTGCGCTTATTGGGAACCGTCACGGCGGCCCTGGTCGCCGTCTTCGTCGTCATCACACTCTTGTCCTATGTCGTCCTGGATGTCAATCTCTTCACCCAGATGAATGACTTCTTTACGCAGTTCATGGACAACATGATGGCCCAGTACCAGCAGCAGGGCATGTCCGATGTCAAACTGGCCGAAACGCGGGCCCAGCTCAACCAGGTCCGGGAGATGCTGCCGTCTCTGCTGCCTATGTTCCTCTGCCTGGGGACAGCCATCATCGCCTATGCGAACATCAAGGTTTCCCAGGTCGTCCTGCGCCGGCTCGGCTTCTCGCTTAAGGCTTTTTTACCTATCCGTTATTGGGAAATCCCCCGCAGTATGATATACTTATATATATTGGCCTTGGTCATGAAATACTGGGGAGTGACGCGGGATATTGCCTGGCTTAATATCATCGGCATGAATCTCAATCAGATTGCCTTCTTCTTCATCTGTATCCAGGGGATTGCCTTTGTCTTTTATCTCCTCAGCCGCCGTTTCCATTTAGGGAATGGCCTTCAGGCCCTGATCCTCATCTCATTTTTTGTCATGCCTGTTTTTTCGTATGCTGCCTTTTTAGCCGGCATCTTCGACATGCTCACGAATTATAGAAAAAAAGGTCGTACGCTTTAGTACGCAGGGGGCGGAACCATGTTTAAAACATTGCTGTCAAGGCGGTCGGAAGAGCCATTCTTCCTGATTACGGTCTTGCTGCTTATCATCATTGCCGTATATAATTGGGTCATCGCCTTATTGGCGCTGATCCTCATTGGCGGAGCCTATGTCCTGACCCGCAAGAACCACAACGAACGCAACCGGGAAATCAGCCAGTTCTTTGATGCGATTTCCAAGAGCGTCGACCAGGCTTCGACCTATGCGGTACAGAATTTGCCTATCGGCATAGCCATCATCGACATGCAGTCCAACTTGTGCTGGGCCAACAGCGTCTTCCGCGACTGGGTCGGCGACATCGACAACGACCAGCAGCTGGACCATATCATGCCGAATTTGAAAGTCGATAAGTTCTGGGGGAAATCGGGGTATTTCTTTGAGCATATCGGCGAACGCTATTACCGCGTCGTCTACAAGTATTTGCAGACAGAAGCCGCCGAAGACGATAACTATCTCATCCTCTATTTTGAAGATATTACCGATACGGAACGGCAGAAGCTAAATTCCCTGGCGGCTGTCCCCGTTTTCTGCGATATCGAGATCGACAACCTGGAAGAAGTGGCCAAGGGGATGACGGCCGTCCAGCGGGCTACGCTGGTGACCAACGTCAACAACTGCCTCATCGGCGAACTATCCGGCCATAATTGCTTCATCTGGGCTTATGGCAATGAAAAATATATTGCCTGCATGAGCCGGGACACGTTGGAATATTATAAGGAAGACAATTTTTCTTTCCTGGAAAAGATACGTTCCATACATACGGTCAACCGCATCCCGGTGACGCTCAGTATGGGCATTGCCCTCTTCCCGAGCGAAGTCATTGCAGCTGGTAAGGCCAATTTCAGTGAACTGGCTACGAAAGCCCGAGCTGGCCTCGATCTGGCTCTGGGCCGCGGCGGCGACCAGGTCGTCGTCTATGAAGAAGACGGGTCGCCTCATTTTTATGGCGGCAAGACGCGCTGCGTCGAAAAGAACACCCGCGTCCGGGCCCGCGTCGTCGCCCAGGCGATCCACGAACTCATCGATACGTGCGACATGGTCCTGGTCATGGGCCATGAACGGGAAGATTACGACAGCATCGGTGCTGCCGTCGGCGTGGCCCACATGGCCCGTCTGGCAGGCAAGCCTGTACACGTCGTCGTCAGCAACCAGACCGATGCCATCCGGCGCCTGGAAAACCAGATCATGGACAATCCGGACTTCAAGGACCTGCTCATTTCGGCGGAAACGGCCGAGAACATCTGCAACAGCCAGACCCTGCTGTTCATCGTCGATACCCATCGCCCGGACATGACCGTTGCGCC
This sequence comes from Megasphaera elsdenii DSM 20460, assembly GCF_003010495.1. Lineage (NCBI taxonomy): Bacteria > Bacillati > Bacillota > Negativicutes > Veillonellales > Veillonellaceae > Megasphaera > Megasphaera elsdenii. Next base: position 1,118,568 of record NZ_CP027570.1, read on the forward strand.
GGCCTTGCTGGAAGAAACGGACCGCCGCGTCGTCATCGACCATCACCGCCGCAGTTCGGACTTCATCAAGAAGCCCCTGCTGACCTATACGGAAACGTCGAGCTCTTCGACGAGTGAATTGGTCACGGAACTCTTGCAGTATTTCCAGGAAGATGTAGAATTGTCTAAGATAGAGGCGACAGCCCTCTATGCCGGCATCATCGTCGACACTAAGAACTTCGCTGTCCAGACCGGCGTCCGCACCTTTGATGCCGCGTCGTACCTGCGCCGCTGCGGGGCCGATCCCGATATCGTCCGCGAACTGTTCAGCTGCGATTTCGATACGGTCAAGGACAGGGCCGCTATTTTGTCGGGCGCCCAGATCAGCGACGGTGTCGCCATGGCCAGCTGTCCCAAGGGACAGCAAAATGCTACGATCATTGCCGCTCAGGTCGCGGATATGCTGATCAACATCGACCATGTCGAAGCCAGCTTCACCTTCTATTATCTCGCCGATGACTGCATCGGCGTCAGTGCCCGCTCCAAGGGCGAAATCAATGTGCAATTAGTCATGGAAGCCCTGGGCGGCGGCGGTCATCGCACGGTGGCCGGTGCCCAGCTCCGTGGCCGTACCCTGGCGGAAGCTCAGGGAGACGTCATGGCAGCGCTCCATGAAATCATAGACAAAGATAAGGAGATTGATGAAAAATGAAAGTAATCTTATTACAGGATGTAAAGAAACTCGGTAAAAAAGGGGATATCATCGAAGTATCGGAAGGCTATGGCCGCAATTTCCTCCTGCCCCGCAAGTTAGCTGCTCCGGGCACGTCGGAAAACCTCAATGATGCCAAACAGAAGAAAGCCGCTGCCAAGCATAAAGCCCAGGTCGCTTCGGATGAAGCTGTCATCCTGGCCAGCCAGCTGAAAAAAGTTGAACTCACCATTCCCGTCAAAGTCGGCGAAGGCGGCAAAGTCTTCGGTGCCATTACGGGTAAGAACATCAGCGAAGCTGCGAAGGCCCAGTATGACATCGATTTGGACAAGAAGAAAGTAGAAATCAAGGATCCGATTAAATCGCTCGGCGATTATGATGTCACCATCCGCGTCCATCCGACGATTACCAGTGTCATCAAAATACACGTTGTAGAAGGCTGATCATAAGCCATAAGGGGATACAATGAAAGAATTATTGGACAAATTATTACAGCGCCATAAGTACCTCGAACCGACGGCGGAGGAAGAACTCCGCCGTCAGGTCAACGTGCTTTATGGCGCTTTTACTGGTCTTATAGGGTCTGAGAAGATGGTCCTTCGGGCCAGCAAATACTCGGCCCTGTCGTATATCCATTCTGAAGATCCACGCCAGCGCCTGGTCGGCCTGCAGCGCCTGATCTACGAAGACGTCTCGTATGATAAAGTGCCTGATGACGAGGAAGTCATCAACGTCCTCAACGAGCTGGAAATGGTCCTGGCTGAAATGCTGGCCCGCCAGGCCGTCGAAGAACGACTGGAAAAGAAAATCAGCCAGCGCATGGATGAAAAGCAGCAGGAATACGTGCGGGAAATCAAGATGGAACTCATCAAGGAAGAACTGCACGATGTAGAAACGCCGCAGACCAAACGGAAACTCAAGGAACTGGACGACTTGGAAAAAGTCAGCCTGACGGAATCGGTCATGGAACGGGTCCGTCCCAAGCACCTCAGCGCCATCGTCGGCCAGGAACGGGCTGTCGAAGCCATGCAGAGCAAATTGGCATCGGTTTATCCGCAGCACCTGCTCCTTTACGGACCGCCGGGAGTCGGCAAGACGACGGCTGCCCGCATCGTCCTGGACGAAGCCAAGAAGCTGCCCTTCACGCCCTTTGGTCCCGATGCGCCCTTTGTCGAAACAGACGGCACGACGCTGCGCTGGGATTCGCGGGATATGACCAACCCCCTCATCGGTTCGGTCCACGATCCGATTTACCAGGGCGCCCGCCGCGATCTGGCCGATACAGGTATACCGGAACCGAAACCGGGCCTGGTTACAGAAGCCCACGGCGGTATCCTGTTCATCGATGAAATCGGAGAAATGGACCCGATGCTGCTCAACAAGCTGCTCAAGGTCATGGAAGACAAGCGGGTCCGTTTTGAATCGGCTTATTACGATGAAGATGACCCGAATGTGCCGAAATATATCAAGAAACTCTTTGCCGAAGGCGCACCGGCCGATTTCATCCTCATCGGTGCGACGACGCGGGACCCGTCGGAAATCAATCCGGCCATCCGGTCGCGGTGTGCAGAAGTCTTTTTTGAACCCCTCATCCCGGCGGATATCGAACAGATTGTGACCAACGCCGCTGTCCAGTTAGGGGCAGAACTCGAAGAAGGCGTAGCCAGGATGATCAGTGAATTTACCATTGAAGGCCGGAAGGCTGTCAATATCCTGGCCGATACCTACGGCCTGGCTGTCTTTAAATCGGGGTCCAAGGACCATGTGCGCATCACCTGCGACCATGTCCGCCGCGTCGCCCAGATCAGCCGCCTCGTGCCTTACGTGACGGAGAAAGCCAGCGATACGCCGGTCGTCGGCAAGGTCTTCGGTCTCGGCGTCGCCGGTTACCTCGGCTCGGCCATCGAAATCGAAGCCGTGGCCTTCCCGGCACGGGCGCCGGGGAAGGGCTATTACCGGTTCAACGACACAGCCGGTTCCATGGCCAAGGATTCCATGTTCAACGCCGCCGCTGTCGTCCGCCGCATGACGGGGAAGGAACTGTCTGATTACGACGTCAACATCAACTTCATCGGCGGCGGCAATATCGACGGCCCGTCTGCAGGCTGTGCCATTACGACAGCCCTCATTTCGGCCATTACGGGGACGCCGGTCCGCCAGGATATGGCCCTGACCGGAGAAATTTCCATCCAGGGGCAGGTCAAACCCGTTGGCGGTGTCTTTGAAAAGGCTTATGGCGCCCGCCAGGCCGGCATGAAGGGCATCATCATCCCAGAGGAAAATGCCCACGACATCCCGGAACGCCATTTGGGTCTCCATATCCACTATGCCGTCACCATCGACGATGTATTGAAATTGATGTTAGTCAAACAGGGGGAATCATAATATGGAACAGCGGATTCCACCGCAGAATGTAGAAGCAGAACAGGCCGTCCTGGGGGCCATGCTCTTATCCCATGATGCCGTCATCGTCGCCATGGAAAAGCTCCAGCCCCGGGATTTTTACCGCGATGCCCATCGCATCATCTTTGAAGCCATGGAACATCTTCATCGGGAGAACAAGGAAATCGACGTCATCACCTTGCCGGAAGAATTGAACCGCATGAAAAAAATGGACGACGTCGGCGGCGTCGGCTATGTCCTGAATCTGCCCAATATGGTAGGGACGGCGTCGAACGCCGAATACTATGCCAATATCGTCGTCGAGAAGGCCCTGTCCCGTAATCTCATTTCCACCTGTACCGAGCTGGCGACAGAAGCCTATGACGGCGAGAAGAAAACGGAAGACCTCCTGGACGATGCCGAACGGCGTATCCTTCAGTTGTCGGATACAAAGAACCGCGGCGATTTTGCTTCCGTCGGGACCGTCGTCGAAGCGACCCTCGATAAAATCACCAAGCTCTATGAAAATAAAGCGGGCCTGACGGGCCTGCCGACGGGATTCCGCGACCTGGACCGCATGACGTCGGGCTTGCAGCCGTCAGACTTGATCCTGGTCGCTGCCCGGCCGAGTATGGGCAAGACGGCCTTTACCCTGAACATCGCCCAGAACGTCGGCGTCCGCCAGCATAAGACGGTGGCCTTCTTTTCCCTGGAAATGTCTCAGGAACAGCTCGTCCAGCGACTGCTCTGCCAGATTGCCCATATCGATTCGCAGAAACTGCGCACAGGCCAGCTCAACAGCGATGAAGAATGGACGCGCCTGACCGATGCCTGCGACAAGCTCTATGAATCGCCTATTTATATCGACGATACGCCGGGCATTTCCGTCGCCGAAATGCGCTCGAAGGCGCGGCGCCTCAAATCGGAACACGGCCTGGACCTGATTATCGTCGACTATCTGCAGCTCATGCAGGGCCGTAATGCCGAAAGCCGGCAGCAGGAAATCTCCGAGATTTCCCGCTCCCTCAAGGCCCTGGCGCGGGAACTGAAAGTGCCGCTCATCGCCTTGTCCCAGCTCAGCCGAAGCGTCGAAAGCCGGCAGGATAAACGGCCCATGCTCAGTGACCTCCGCGAATCGGGGGCCCTGGAACAGGATGCGGACATCGTTTCCTTCTTGTATCGCGAAGATTACTACGACAAGGAAACGGAGAACCAGCACATCACCGAGGTCATCCTGGCCAAGCACCGCAATGGCCCTGTCGGGTCGGTCAAATTGTACTTCAAGAACGAGTTCACGTTGTTCCTCAACCTGGATACGCAGCATGAAGGCTAGTTTGACAAATTAATTTAAAAAAAGTGAAAAAAGTACTTGCATTATTCCGTGGGGTATAGTATACTAATCAAGTCAGCGGTTCTGACAGAGACTTTTGAAACGAGGTTCTGCCTCGTCAGAAGAAATAAGAAAAGCTGATAAAAAAGTTCTTGACAGAACGTCAGTCCTTTGATATAATAGACTACGTTCCACGGAACAGTAAGCCAACGTAGCTCAATTGGTAGAGCAACTGACTTGTAATCAGTAGGTTGTAGGTTCAAGTCCTATCGTTGGCTCCAGTAAATGGTGGGGTTCCCGAGTGGCTAAAGGGAGCAGACTGTAAATCTGCCGGCGTTTGCCTTCGAAGGTTCGAATCCTTCCCCCACCACCAATTATCGCGGGGTGGAGCAGTTGGTAGCTCGTCGGGCTCATAACCCGAAGGTCGTAGGTTCAAGTCCTGCCCCCGCTACCAAATTTTTTTACTGCAAGGTAAAAAACAACTTCATAATTGGCTTTGACCAGTTCATAAGCTGTTGTAGCTCAGTCGGTAGAGCGTATCCTTGGTAAGGATAAGGTCACCGGTTCAATCCCGGTCAATAGCTCCACACATGGCGGCTTAGCTCAGTTGGCTAGAGCATGCGGTTCATACCCGCAGTGTCCAGAGTTCGAATCTCCGAGCCGCCACCACACTAATAACCTCGTGCATACGAGGTTATTTCTATATGCAAAAATATTTTTTGTTTAAATTTATCCTTTTTTTTAAGCAAAGAGTATGGATGTGTGATAGAATACAAGTGGGTAGCTGTTTTTTTTCCTAAAGGAGGAAATGATTACAATGGCAAAAGAACATTATGAAAGAACAAAACCGCATGTCAATATCGGTACGATTGGTCACGTCGACCATGGCAAAACGACATTGACGGCTGCTATTACGAAAGTATTAGCAAAGAAGGGCTTTGCCAAGTTCGAAGATTACTCCGATATTGACAAGGCACCGGAAGAACGTGAACGTGGTATTACGATTAATACGGCGCACGTCGAATATGAAACGGAAAAACGCCACTATGCACATGTTGACTGCCCGGGGCATGCTGACTATGTCAAGAACATGATCACCGGTGCTGCTCAGATGGATGGTGCTATCCTCGTTGTATCCGCAGCTGATGGCCCGATGCCGCAGACTCGTGAACACATCCTGCTGGCCCGTCAGGTCGGCGTACCGGCTATCGTCGTATACCTCAACAAAGCTGACCAGGTCGACGACCCGGAACTGATTGAACTCGTTGAAATGGAAGTCCGTGACCTCCTGACTGAATATGATTATCCTGGCGATGAAGTTCCTATCATCGTAGGTTCTGCGTTGAAAGCCCTCGAAGGCGATCCGGAAGCTGAAAAATCCATCCTCGACTTGATGGATGCCGTCGACAGCTACATTCCGACTCCGCAGCGTCCGACAGACCAGCCGTTCCTGATGCCTGTCGAAGACGTCTTCACTATTACAGGCCGCGGCACCGTTGCTACAGGTCGTGTCGAACGCGGTACGATTAAAGTCGGTGACCCTGTCGAAATCGTCGGCCTCGCCGATAAACCGAAAGATACGGTCGTTACGGGCGTTGAAATGTTCCGTAAGATCCTCGACCTCGCTGAAGCAGGCGACAACATCGGCGCCTTGCTCCGCGGCATCGACCGTAAAGATGTCGAACGCGGCCAGGTCCTGGCTAAACCGGGCACCATTCATCCGCACACGAAATTCAAGGCTCAGGTCTATGTCTTGACCAAAGATGAAGGCGGCCGTCATACGCCGTTCTTCAACGGCTATCGTCCGCAGTTCTACTTCCGTACCACTGACGTAACGGGCGTCATCAACCTGCCGGAAGGCACGGAAATGTGCATGCCTGGCGATAACGTCAAGATGGATGTCGAACTCATCACACCGATTGCTATTGAAGCAGGCCTGCGCTTCGCTATCCGTGAAGGCGGCCGTACCGTAGGTGCCGGTGTCGTATCCGAAATCGAAGGCTAAAATATTGTTTGATCGTTGACTGTCAACTTCAAACTTGAAAAAGAGGCTGTCGCATATGCGGCGGCCTCTTTTTTGCGTGCCTTTATGCACAAGGTCACAGACCGTGAAAGATTTATCGCCTGGCTGCGATTTCGTAGGGGTCGCCCAAAGGGCGACCCGCTTGATTCTGAGGGAATCGCGGTTACAGTAATATGGAGCACCAAAGCCTCTCCTCATAGGAGAGGTGGCCCGAAGGGCCGGAGAGGTTAACCTCTCAGTCAGCTGCGCTGACAGCTCTCCTAGCAGGAGAGCCGGGCCACTAGCCCCTAGCCACTAGCCACGAACCCGGGTATAATAGAAGCACACACGAGAGGAGGGTGCAACTATGAATATTGCTGAAAATACGGCTGATACGGCACAGCAGGCGGCCCATGTCGTCCAGGCCGATGTCCAGAATCAGGTCACGCAGAGCGTCACGACGCTGGACCAGTTCAAGGAATTTTTGCTCAATCACGGCCCGGATGTCATCTATGCCATTGTCATCTTCATCGTTGGCCGCTACGTGGCCAGAGGGTTCAAGAACTTGGCTGTCCGCATGATGACTCATGCCAATTACGACCATACGGTCATCACCTTTGTCAGCCAGCTGATTTATTATGCCATCATGGCCCTGGTCCTGCTGTCGGCACTGAATAAGGCGGGGATTCCGACGAATTCCTTCCTGGCCGCTTTCGGTGCCTTCGGCCTGGCTGTCGGCCTGGCGTTACAGAACAATCTGTCGAATTTTGCTTCAGGCCTTTTGATCCTGATCTTCAAGCCTTTCAAAGCCGGTGATTGGATTGCCGTCGGCGGCGTAGAAGGCAGCGTCAAAGGGATACAGATGATGAATACGGCCATTACGACCAAGGACAATAAGACCATTTTCATCCCGAATTCTATCATCACGTCGTCCCAGGTAACCAATAGCTCTTACCAGGAAGATCGTTACATTACTTTTTTCTTCGATATCGGTTATCAGAATGACCACCATAAAGCCATTGCCTTGCTGAAACAGGTCTTTCAAGAAGATAAAAGGATCCTCAATGCCGATACCCTGGAAATCGGTATCCGTGAATTTGCAGAGAACTCCGTCCGCATCGCCGCCTTTCCCAGGGTTGCCAAGGCGGATTACTATCCCGTCTACTACGATATCATGTCTAAAGTCAAGGACACCTTCGATGCCAATGGCATCGATATCCCTTATCCCCAGCGCGTCGTTTACGTACAGCGGGAAGGGAAGTAGGGAAAGAAAAGGGGCTGTCGCACGCGCGACAGCCCCTTACTACGTGAAAAAAAGAATAAGGTCTTGAAATAAGAATGACTGCCAGAATGGAACAATATCCTTGCGTTTTTCGTCTAACTGAGGCAATACCTATACTTTAATAGCATTACTGAGCTGTTGATTTATTCCCTTTCTCTATTATATAATAATATCATATTGTTCGGGAATTAATTATTTAATTATTAATAGTTTTTGAGCATATAGTAAGTTCAAAATTGAACAAAGAAAGGGAGAATTTGTATTATGGTATTTTTATTGGCACTGTCACCGATTCTGTGGCTCATCATCTCGCTGGGCTTCTTGAAGATGCAAAGCTTCAAGGCTTGTCCGATTGCACTCATCATTTCTTTTGCTGTCGCCCTGGCTTGGTATCATATGCCTGGCATGGATGCCGCTACGGCTGCTCTGGAAGGCGTGGCCCTGGCATGCTGGCCTATCTTGCTGGTCATCATCGCCGCTATCTTTACGTATAATCTGACGCTGTACACCAAGAGCATGGACATCGTCAAGCACATGTTGACGACGGTCAGCAAGGACCGCCGCGTCCTGGCCCTGCTCATCGGCTGGGGCTTCGGTGCCTTCATGGAAGGCATGGCCGGCTTTGGTACGGCTATCGCTATCCCGGCCTCGATGTTGGTTGCCATGGGTTTCGACCCGATCAAGGCCATCCTGGTCTGCCTGGTCGCTAACTCCGTTCCTACGACGTATGGTTCCATTGGTATTCCGGCCAGCACTTTGGCTAACTTGACAGGTATCGATCCGGTACAGCTGTCGACATACATCAGCTTGCAGCTCTTGCCGCTCAATATCCTTTGCCCGTTCATCATCGTCGCCATCGTCGGCGGATCGCTGAAAGCCCTCAAAGGCGTCTTCATGATCACCCTGCTTTCGGCCCTGGGTCTGGCTGTGCCGGAACTCATCGTTTCGTCTTTTGTCGGCCCGGAACTGGCTGTCATGGGTGCGTCCATTGTCATCATGGCCCTCATCGTCGTCTATTCCCATTTCCGTCCTGTCAATGATCCGGAATATGCCATGGACATCAACCCGGCTCACGTACCGCTCCGCGGCGGTCTGCTGGCTTGCCTGCCCTTCATCTTGATCTTCGTCTTCTTACTGTTGACGTCGAAACTCGTTCCTTTCATCCATGCTCCGCTCATGGCTATTAAATCGTCGGTCCTCATCTATACCGGTCAGGGCGGCGTACCTTATACCTTCATCTGGGTCAATACACCGGGTATCCTCATTCTCCTGGCTGCCTTCATCAGCGGCAAAGCCCAGTCGGCCCGCTTCAGTGAAATGTTCTTCGTCTTGCTGAACACCATCAAAGGCCTCCGCAATACGATCATCACCATCATTGCCGTCATCGCTACGGCGAAAGTCATGGGCTACAGCGGCATGACATCGGATATCGCCCGCACGGCTGTCGAAGCGACGGGTATGATGTATCCGGCCATTGCACCGCTCATCGGCTCTGTCGGCACGTTCATCACCGGTTCCGGTACGTCCAGTAACGTCCTCTTCGGCAACCTCCAGACCGATGCTGCTGCCGCCATCAATGCCAATAAAGCCTGGCTGGCCGCTGCCAACTCGGCTGGTACCTGCGCGGGCAAGATGATTTCGCCGCAAAGTATCGCCATTGCCGTCGGGGCCATCTCCCTGACCGGCAAGGATAACGAAATCCTTCAGGCAATCATGAAAGTCTATGTACCATATATCATCCTCTTAGGGGCCATCGTCTACTTCGGACAGGTCCTGGTAGGGTAGGGAAAAAGGGACTGTCGCACATGCGACAGTCCCTTTCAAGTTGTTAGTGGCTAGCAGTTAGTGGTTAGTAGATGGTTTTAAATTTAAATGTTTTGCTGAAAGCTACAAACTTCATACTACAGACTATAAGGAGAAAGGGGCCTCACATAATAGCATGTGCTTTTGTGTGACAGCCCCTTTTCAGATGATTCAGGCGAGCCACGAACCACTAGCCACGAACCACTAGTCACAAAACTTCCCTTTACGAACTATTCTATAACGAAAGAATAAGTGCCGTTTTTCACATACTATAACGAATTATCATGCTTGGTTTTCAACAGTACTTTTTGGTCATGGCTATTTTACAGGGGTTTCCTAATTTATGATAAATAGTATCATTTTATTTTTGGGAATATTTGCTTTGAATGTCATTTATATGGCCATATATAGCTGTTTTCGTGGACAGAAAGGGTACGATTATCTTTTATATAAATAATTATAAATATCAAAATTTATAATTCTAAAGTGGAATGGATTTGTGCATTTTCCATGCATTTTAACTAATTTATCACGATTTATTCATTGACGTTATGGATTTTCCATGATATCATTCTAGTCAGTAATTCACCTTTGGAAAATTTTCACAAAGGCAGTACGACAGAAGCGTCGATACATTCCATTTAGCAGGAGGAAGTTACGGTAATGAGAAAAGTAGAAATCATTACAGCTGAACAAGCAGCTCAGCTCGTAAAAGACAACGACACGATTACGTCTATCGGCTTTGTCAGCAGCGCCCATCCGGAAGCACTGACCAAAGCTTTGGAAAAACGGTTCCTGGACACGAACACCCCGCAGAACTTGACCTACATCTATGCAGGCTCTCAGGGCAAACGCGATGGCCGTGCCGCTGAACATCTGGCACACACAGGCCTTTTGAAACGCGCCATCATCGGTCACTGGCAGACTGTACCGGCTATCGGTAAACTGGCTGTCGAAAACAAGATTGAAGCTTACAACTTCTCGCAGGGCACGTTGGTCCACTGGTTCCGCGCCTTGGCAGGTCATAAGCTCGGCGTCTTCACCGACATCGGTCTGGAAACTTTCCTCGATCCCCGTCAGCTCGGCGGCAAGCTCAATGACGTAACCAAAGAAGACCTCGTCAAACTGATCGAAGTCGATGGTCATGAACAGCTTTTCTACCCGACCTTCCCGGTCAACGTAGCTTTCCTCCGCGGTACGTATGCTGATGAATCCGGCAATATCACCATGGACGAAGAAATCGGGCCTTTCGAAAGCACTTCCGTAGCCCAGGCCGTTCACAACTGTGGCGGTAAAGTCGTCGTCCAGGTCAAAGACGTCGTCGCTCACGGCAGCCTCGACCCGCGCATGGTCAAGATCCCTGGCATCTATGTCGACTACGTCGTCGTAGCAGCTCCGGAAGACCATCAGCAGACGTATGACTGCGAATACGATCCGTCCCTCAGCGGTGAACATCGTGCTCCTGAAGGCGCTACCGATGCAGCTCTCCCCATGAGCGCTAAGAAAATCATCGGCCGCCGCGGCGCTTTGGAATTGACTGAAAACGCTGTCGTCAACCTCGGCGTCGGTGCTCCGGAATACGTTGCTTCTGTTGCCGGTGAAGAAGGTATCGCCGATACCATTACCCTGACCGTCGAAGGTGGCGCCATCGGTGGCGTACCGCAGGGCGGTGCCCGCTTCGGTTCGTCCCGCAATGCCGATGCCATCATCGACCACACCTATCAGTTCGACTTCTACGATGGCGGCGGTCTGGACATCGCTTACCTCGGCCTGGCCCAGTGCGATGGCTCGGGCAACATCAACGTCAGCAAGTTCGGTACTAACGTTGCCGGCTGCGGCGGTTTCCCCAACATTTCCCAGCAGACACCGAATGTTTACTTCTGCGGCACCTTCACGGCTGGCGGCTTGAAAATCGCTGTCGAAGACGGCAAAGTCAAGATCCTCCAGGAAGGCAAAGCCAAGAAGTTCATCAAAGCTGTCGACCAGATCACTTTCAACGGTTCCTATGCAGCCCGCAACGGCAAACACGTTCTCTACATCACAGAACGCTGCGTATTTGAACTGACCAAAGAAGGCTTGAAACTCATCGAAGTCGCACCGGGCATCGATATTGAAAAAGATATCCTCGCTCACATGGACTTCAAGCCGATCATTGATAATCCGAAACTCATGGATGCCCGCCTCTTCCAGGACGGTCCCATGGGACTGAAAAAATAAATCTCTGCTGTAAAGGAGACTTTACTATGAAACCAATGAGACTACATCACGTAGGCATTGTCCTGCCGACCTTAGAAAAAGCCCATGAATTCATGCAGAATAATGGACTTGAAATCGACTATGCCGGCTATGTCGATGCTTACCAGGCTGATCTCATTTTCACTAAGTTTGGTGAATTTGCCAGCCCGATTGAAATGATTATCCCGCACTCCGGTGTGCTTACCCAATTCAATGGTGGCCGCGGCGGCATTGCCCACATCGCCTTCGAAGTGGACGATGTCGAAGCTGTCCGCCAGGAAATGGAAGCAGATTGTCCGGGATGCATGTTAGAAAAGAAAGCTGTCCAGGGTACGGACGACATTATCGTCAACTTCCGCCGCCCGACAACCAACCAGGGTATCCTCGTTGAATATGTTCAGACGACAGCACCTATCACCGGCCGCGGCGAAAATCCTTTCGTTAAGAATCTCGGCCCGGAAAAAGGGAAGCTCAACGAAACATGGCATCCCATGCGCCTGCACCATATCGGCATCGTCTTGCCGACCTTGGAAAAGGCCCATGAATTCATCAAGACCAATGGTCTGGAAGTGGATTATTCCGGTTTCGTCGACGCCTACCATGCGGATCTCATTTTCACTAAAAAAGGTGAAAACAGTACGCCTATCGAATTCATTATTCCCCGTGAAGGGGTCCTCAAAGATTTCAATCATGGCAGGGGAGGTATCGCTCATATCGCCTTTGAAGTGGATGATGTCGAAAAGGTACGTCAGATTATGGAAAGCCAGAAGCCTGGTTGCATGCTCGAAAAGAAAGCCGTCCGGGGAACGGACGATATCATCGTCAACTTCCGCCGTCCCAGCACGGACGCCGGCATCCTCGTCGAATATGTCCAGACCGTAGCTCCCATCAATCGCAGCAATCCCAACCCTTTTAATGATTGATTTTTTATAAAGAAAGGTGAAAACTGTGTATACTCTCGGAATCGACGTTGGTTCTTCTTCTTCCAAGGCAGTCATCCTGGAAGATGGCAAGAAGATCGTCGCCCATGCCGTCGTTGAAATCGGCACCGGTTCGACCGGTCCGGAACGCGTCCTGGACGAAGTCTTCAAAGATACCAACTTAAAAATTGAAGACATGGCGAACATCATCGCCACAGGCTATGGCCGTTTCAATGTCGACTGCGCCAAAGGCGAAGTCAGCGAAATCACGTGCCATGCCAAAGGGGCCCTCTTTGAATGCCCCGGTACGACGACCATCCTCGATATCGGCGGTCAGGACGTCAAGTCCATCAAATTGAATGGCCAGGGCCTGGTCATGCAGTTTGCCATGAACGACAAATGCGCCGCTGGTACGGGCCGTTTCCTCGACGTCATGTCGAAGGTACTGGAAATCCCCATGTCTGAAATGGGGGACTGGTACTTCAAATCGAAGCATCCCGCTGCCGTCAGCAGTACCTGCACGGTTTTTGCTGAATCGGAAGTCATTTCCCTTCTTTCCAAGAATGTCCCGAAAGAAGATATCGTAGCCGGTGTCCATCAGTCCATCGCCGCCAAAGCCTGCGCTCTCGTGCGCCGCGTCGGTGTCGGTGAAGACCTGACCATGACCGGCGGTGGCTCCCGCGATCCCGGCGTCGTCGATGCCGTATCGAAAGAATTAGGTATTCCTGTCAGAGTCGCTCTGCATCCCCAAGCGGTGGGTGCTCTCGGAGCTGCTTTGATTGCTTATGATAAAATCAAGAAATAAGTCAAAGGAGAGAACAAAATCATGAGTGAAGAAAAAACAGTAGATATTGAAAGCATGAGCTCCAAGGAAGCCCTTGGTTACTTCTTGCCGAAAGTCGATGAAGACGCACGTAAAGCGAAAAAAGAAGGCCGCCTCGTTTGCTGGTCCGCTTCTGTCGCTCCTCCGGAATTCTGCACGGCTATGGACATCGCCATCGTCTATCCGGAAACTCACGCAGCTGGTATCGGTGCCCGTCACGGTGCTCCGGCCATGCTCGAAGTTGCTGAAAACAAAGGTTACAACCAGGACATCTGTTCCTACTGCCGCGTCAACATGGGCTACATGGAACTCCTCAAACAGCAGGCTCTGACAGGCGAAACGCCGGAAGTCCTCAAAAACTCCCCGGCTTCTCCGATTCCCCTTCCGGATGTTGTCCTCACTTGCAACAACATCTGCAATACCTTGCTCAAATGGTATGAAAACTTGGCTAAAGAATTGAACGTACCTCTCATCAACATCGACGTACCGTTCAACCATGAATTCCCTGTTACGAAACACGCTAAACAGTACATCGTCGGCGAATTCAAACATGCTATCAAACAGCTCGAAGACCTTTGCGGCCGTCCCTTCGACTATGACAAATTCTTCGAAGTACAGAAACAGACACAGCGCTCCATCGCTGCCTGGAACAAAATCGCTACGTACTTCCAGTACAAACCGTCGCCGCTCAACGGCTTCGACCTCTTCAACTACATGGGCCTCGCCGTTGCTGCCCGCTCCTTGAACTACTCGGAAATCACGTTCAACAAATTCCTCAAAGAATTGGACGAAAAAGTAGCTAATAAGAAATGGGCTTTCGGTGAAAACGAAAAATCCCGTGTTACTTGGGAAGGTATCGCTGTCTGGATCGCTCTCGGCCACACCTTCAAAGAACTCAAAGGTCAGGGCGCTCTCATGACTGGTTCCGCTTATCCTGGCATGTGGGACGTTTCCTACGAACCGGGCGACCTCGAATCCATGGCAGAAGCTTATTCCCGTACATACATCAACTGCTGCCTCGAACAGCGCGGTGCTGTTCTTGAAAAAGTTGTCCGCGATGGCAAATGCGACGGCTTGATCATGCACCAGAACCGTTCCTGCAAGAACATGAGCCTCCTCAACAACGAAGGCGGCCAGCGCATCCAGAAGAACCTCGGCGTACCGTACGTCATCTTCGACGGCGACCAGACCGATGCTCGTAACTTCTCGGAAGCACAGTTCGATACCCGCGTAGAAGCTTTGGCAGAAATGATGGCAGACAAAAAAGCCAATGAAGGAGGAAACCACTAATGAGTCAGATCGACGAACTTATCAGCAAATTACAGGAAGTATCCAACCATCCCCAGAAGACGGTTTTGAATTATAAAAAACAGGGTAAAGGCCTCGTAGGCATGATGCCCTACTACGCTCCGGAAGAAATCGTATATGCTGCAGGCTACCTCCCGGTAGGCATGTTCGGTTCCCAGAACCCGCAGATCTCCGCAGCTCGTACGTACCTTCCTCCGTTCGCTTGCTCCTTGATGCAGGCTGACATGGAACTCCAGCTCAACGGCACCTATGACTGCCTCGACGCTGTTATCTTCTCCGTTCCTTGCGACACTCTCCGCTGCATGAGCCAGAAATGGCACGGCAAAGCTCCGGTCATCGTCTTCACACAGCCGCAGAACCGTAAGATCCGCCCGGCTGTCGATTTCCTCAAAGCTGAATACGAACATGTCCGTACGGAATTGGAACGTATCCTCAACGTAAAAATCTCCGACCTGGCTATCCAGGAAGCTATCAAAGTATATAACGAAAACCGTCAGGTTATGCGTGAATTCTGCGACGTAGCTGCTCAGTACCCGCAGATCTTCACTCCGGTAAAACGTCATGACGTCATCAAAGCCCGCTGGTTCATGGACAAAGCTGAACACACCGCTTTGGTCCGCGAACTCATCGACGCTGTCAAGAAAGAACCGGTACAGCCGTGGAATGGCAAAAAAGTCATCCTCTCCGGTATCATGGCAGAACCGGATGAATTCCTCGATATCTTCAGCGAATTCAACATCGCTGTCGTCGCTGACGACCTCGCTCAGGAATCCCGCCAGTTCCGTACAGACGTACCGTCCGGCATCGATCCCCTCGAACAGCTCGCTCAGCAGTGGCAGGACTTCGATGGCTGCCCGCTCGCTTTGAACGAAGACAAACCGCGTGGCCAGATGCTCATCGACATGACTAAGAAATACAATGCTGACGCCGTCGTCATCTGCATGATGCGTTTCTGCGATCCTGAAGAATTCGACTATCCGATTTACAAACCGGAATTTGAAGCTGCTGGCGTTCGTTACACGGTCCTCGACCTCGACATCGAATCTCCGTCCCTCGAACAGCTCCGCACCCGTATCCAGGCTTTCTCGGAAATCCTCTAAGAATCGCCTGAATCATCAAACATCTGGGCGGGACTCCGAAAGGTGCCTGCTACATGATACATTGCCTGTTTTCAGGCAGACAGATTTGCAGCTTGCGGCCCCCATTGTACGGGCTGCAAGCTGTCAATGATGCTTTAAAGACGGCTCTGCCGTTTTTAAATAAAAACATAAAACCATATATAATCTATTAGGAGGAAACTCAATCATGGAATTCAAACTTTCTGAATTACAGCAAGATATCGCAAATCTCGCAAAAGATTTCGCAGAAAAAAAATTAGCTCCCACTGTCAAAGAACGTGACGAAAAAGAAGTTTTCGATCGTGCTATCCTTGACGAAATGGGTACTCTCGGCCTTCTCGGTATTCCCTGGGAAGAAGAAAACGGCGGCGTAGGCGCTGACTTCCTCAGCCTCGCAGTTGCTTGCGAAGAAGTAGCTAAAGTTGACCCCTCCATCGCTCTCAGCTTCGAAGTACACACCATGCTCTGCTCCTGGCCGATTTGGAAATTTGGCACAGCTGAACAGAAAGCTAAATTCCTCAAACCCCTCGCAGAAGGCACAAAACTCGGCGCTTTCGGCCTTACTGAACCGAACGCTGGTACCGACGCTTTGAACGGTTCCACCGTTGCTACGAAAAACGAAGACGGCAGCTACACCTTGAACGGCTCCAAAGTCTTCAACACCAACGGCGGCGAAGCTGACGTTACCGTCGTATTCGCTTCCACGGACAAATCCAAAGGCGCTAAAGGCATGAGCGCTTTCATCCTCGAAAAAGGTATGGAAGGCTTCACCTATGGCAAAGAAGAAGTTAAAATGGGTATCCGCGCTTCCGTACAGCGTGAACTCGTATTCCAGAACGTAAAAGTTCCGGCTGAAAACCTCCTCGGCAAAGAAGGCGAAGGCTTCAAGATCGCTATGATGACCCTCGACGGCGGCCGTGTTGGCGTTGGCGCACAGGCTCTCGGCATTGCGGAAGGCGCTTACAATGCAGCTGTTCAGTATGCTAAAGAACGTACACAGTTCGGCAAACCGATCGCTAAATTCCAGGCTATCAGCTTCATGCTCGCTGACATGAAACTCAAAATCGAAACGGCTCGCCTCGCTGTCTACAAAGCAGCTTGGAAAATGGCTCAGCCCGACGTTAAATCCTACTCCGTAGACGCAGCTATCGCTAAGAAATACGCTTCTGACGTAGCTATGCAGGTCACCACCGATGCTGTCCAGGTATTCGGCGGCTATGGCTTCACTCGCGAATACCCGGTTGAACGCTACATGCGCGACGCTAAGATCACTCAGATCTACGAAGGTACCAACCAGGTACAGCAGATGGTTATCTCCGGCGCAATCCTCAGATAATCAAAGAGTTTCCTAACAGAACTCTCCTCCTTTCGAAACACGTATAGAAATAGTATAAAACAGTATGAGATAAAACCGCTTACAAAGAGAGGCTGTCGCCGATGCGACAGCCTCTCTTTTTGCGTTTGGAGCGCCTTTACACCAAGGCTTGATAGCACTTTTCCGATATGGGGACGGGCACGCCATACTGATGGGCCAGGCGGATGAGGGCGCCGCTGAAGGTATCCAGTTCGCTCTGGTGACCGGCAGCGATGTCTCGTTTGAGGGAGCTCGTGGCGTCCATGTCGTCGCTGCCCAGGATGCGCCGGTACTGGTCGTCGACGACGTCATCGGGCAGGGGAACGCCGGCAGCCTTGCCGACGTCATAGGCTTCCTGCAGGAGGGCCCGGAATTCTTCCTTGCCCTGGGGCTGGGAGAGGGCTCCGCCGATAGATGTCCGGTAATATGCCGTCAGGACGTTGTAAGCGCAGTTGAGGATGAATTTGCGCCATATTTCGACGGTGATGTTCTCTGCGATGCAGCAAGTCAGGCCCGGATGATTTAGGACATCGTAGACCTTCTTCGTCGCTTCAGCGTCATCGGATCCGATGTAGATACGGGCGAAGCGCCCTTCCTGGCGGATGGAATAGTCTTCTTGATAAGACGATGTGATGTAAATGGCTGAGTCAACGATTTTCCCGTTCTTCATGATGGATGTAGCCGTATCGTGATAGGTGAAGCCATTGAGGACGGGGACGACGATCGTATCGTCACCGATGCAGGGCAGGACCGCTGTCAGGGCTGCTTCCAGGGAATAATTCTTGACGCAGACGAAAATCACATCCTGTATGCCTGCCGAAGATGGATCATCGGTGACAGCCGGGTGGGCGACGTGGTGGCCGAAGAAGTCGCTGTGGACGACGAGGCC
Organism: Megasphaera elsdenii DSM 20460; assembly: GCF_003010495.1. Taxonomy (NCBI): domain Bacteria; kingdom Bacillati; phylum Bacillota; class Negativicutes; order Veillonellales; family Veillonellaceae; genus Megasphaera; species Megasphaera elsdenii. Next base: position 1,136,705 of record NZ_CP027570.1, read on the forward strand.
CTTCGTCTGGAGCGATTCTTTGCGCTTTTTCCGGGCAACGAGTGTCACATCATCATAATTGGCACAGAGGACGGACGCGATATATCCCCCGACGCCGCCAATGCCAGTAACCATAATTTTCATAGTATCAACCTCTTTCGATGAACAACGTACATCTTATTATCGCACAGGGCTGGATAAAGGGCAAATAGGGAAGGGTATGCCCAAAAAGTATATAAAAACAACATATGAACACTTGAACATATTTAACTTTAATGGTATCATGGAGGCAAATACAAAGGATTCCCAAAGGAGGCATATCTATGGCAGAAGAATTTTTGAAAGACCACGGCTGTTCCTGCTGCAACGGCCATCACGACGAAGACGAAGGCATCAAACTGAATGAAGTCGGCACCTGCAGTTGTGGCTACGGCGACGATGAGGACGATGAAGAAGAAAGTCCCTTGTGGACCCTCATCGCCGGTACCGTCCTCTTTTTAATTACCTACCTGACGAATATCATCCCGGAAGCCGTTTCCCTGCCGGCTTATATCATCGCCTATCTGCTCTTAGGCTATGGCGTTCTGCGGGAAGCTGGGGAAAATATCATGAAGCGCCGGCCTTTCGATGAAAATTTCCTCATGGCCGTCGCTACCATCGGTGCTTTTGCTATCGGGGACTATCCGGAAGCTGTCGCCGTCATGCTTTTCAGCCGCATTGGCGAAGCCATGGAAGACCGGGCTGTCCACCGCAGCCGCAAACAAGTGGCCGCTGCCATCGATATGCGTCCAGAAGTGGTCCACCGCTTAGGGGCTGATGGCTCGACGGTCACGATTCCGGCGAAAGAAGCCATAGCCGGTGATGTCGTCGTCGTCCGCGTCGGCGACCGCATCCCCCTGGACGGCATCGTCACGGCCGGCGAGAGCCTTATCGATACGTCGGCCTTGACCGGGGAACCAGTGCCGGTCATCTGCCGGGAAGGGGCGGAAGTCCTGTCGGGCAGCATCAATACGACAGGTGTCCTGCAGGTCAAAGTGACGAAGCCCTTGGACGAATCGATGGTCACAAAAATCCTGGAGTCCGTCGAAAGGGCAGCGGCCCGCAAGCCGAAAATCGACCGCTTTATTACCCGTTTCTCCCGCATCTACACGCCGGCTGTCGTCGCCATCGCCGCCGCTACGGCTATCGTCCCATCCCTGGTGACCGGCCAGTGGCACTACTGGATTTACACGGCCCTGACCTTCCTGGTCATCAGCTGTCCCTGCGCCCTGGTCCTCAGCGTACCTTTGAGTTTCTTTGCCGGTATCGGCGCGGCGTCCAAGCAGGGCATCCTCTTCAAGGGCGGCATTGCTATGGAACAGATGAAGCATATCAAAGCTGTCGTCTTCGATAAGACCGGGACCATTACCAAAGGCAATTTCGTCGTCCACCAAGTTCTCCCTGCCGATAACCGCAGTGCCGATGACGTCCTCTGCCTCTGTGCGTCGGCAGAACAGGCGTCGAACCATCCCATTGCCCGCAGCGTCGTCGCCCAGGCTTGTGAACAGGGCCTGCGCCTTACAGAACCGTCGGCCATGGAAGAAATCGCCGGCCAGGGCCTGAAAGCCCGCGTCGGCAGCCATGACGTCCTCTGCGGCAATCGCCAGCTCCTGGACGGCCAGCACATCACCTTGCCGGCCATGGATAAGGTGGAATACGGTTCGGAACTGTACGTCGCCGTCGATGGGGCCTATGCGGGCCGGGTGGTCATTTCGGACACTATCAAAGACGATGCCGTCGATGCCATTCAGGCTATTTCCCGTATGGGCATTACGACGGCCATGCTTACTGGCGATTCCCAGCAGGCAGCGGACTACATCGCTTCCAAGACGGGCATCGACGATGTCCGGGCCAAGCTGTTGCCGCAGGATAAAGTCAACCAGATGGATGTGCTGCGCCAGCAGTACGGTCCGGTCCTCTTCGTCGGCGACGGCATCAATGATGCGCCTGTCCTGGCCGGGGCCGATGTCGGTGCCGCCATGGGAAGCGGGGCCGATGCGGCTGTCGAAGCGGCCGATGTCGTCTTCATGCAGTCCCGTGTCAGCGCCGTACCGGCAGCGCTCCACCTGTCCCGGGAAACCATGAAGATCGCCATGGAAAATGTCGTCTTTGCCTTAGGCATCAAAGCCGTCGTCATGATCGCCGGTTTTGCCGGCTATGCTTCCATGTGGGCTGCCGTCTTTGCCGACTCCGGCGTGGCCGCTCTCTGTGTCCTCAATTCAGTGCGCATGCTTTACAAAAAATAAAGCCTTTCTGGCAAATAGGTAATAAAAACGTTTAACCAAATTAATAATATAACGTTTAACGGAATAAAATTTAAAAATATTAATAAAAAGCCTTGACAATCAGCCTCTTTTCATGGATAATAGGCACATCACACAAACAGGGCACTGTGAAAGCAGTGCAGATATACTGACGATGAACGGGTAAAAGACGAGATCCCATCCTCTGCAGAGAGCCGGCGGTGCTGAGAATCCGGCGAGGTGCAATCGTCCGACTTCGCCCGGGAGTTTCTGTACCGACTGTTTTTCTAGGGAATTGAGGTACAGACGCAATCCCGCGTTATAGGATGTCTGTCAAAGACACTGAGTATAATGACAGGGTGGTACCGCGACTCATCGCCCCTGTTGCTCCGCCGGAGCAGCAGGGGCTTTTTATATCCCCTGGGTGTGACTTTTACAGTATTCATTATCAATTTATGTTAGGTATTTTGGTATTCAGGTAAAGAGGTATTGGCTATGGAAAAAGCAATGGGTAAGATCATGACCGCCGCAGCTGAAACGCGGGCTGCTGCTGGTACGATGACGAACTTCCGATGGAAAATCGCGTTTTTAATCTTTTTAATCAGTTTTGTCGCTTATATGGACCGCGTCAACCTTTCCGTTGCAACGCCGGTCATCATGCAGGAATTTGGTTTCACCAAAATCGACATGGGCTTCATTCAGACCTGTTTCTTCGCCAGCTACGCTTTGATGCAGGTCCCCGGCGGTATCCTGGCTGAAAAATTCGGCATGCGCAAGACCGGGGCTTTGGCTATTCTTTGGTGGTCCGTCTTCACGGCCCTGACTGCCTTAGCTAAAGGCAAGATCAGCTTCGCTGCTGTCCGCCTGGCTTTCGGCCTCGGCGAAGGTCCCGTTTTCCCGTCCTTAGGGGCTGCCACCTTTACGTGGTTCAATAAACACGAAAAAGGCAAGGCCAGCTCGTCCATCTTATTAGGCACCTTCTTCGGCCCCGTCGTCGGTCCCGTCGCTACAGTCGCTCTCATGGGCCTCTTCGGCTGGCACGCCGTCTTCATCATCTTCGGTCTCGTCGGCATCGCCCTGGCCTGGGTATGGCACCGCTTCGCCTGCGATAATCCGGCAGACAGCCCTTATGTCAATGCGGAAGAAGCTGCTTACATCAACGAAGGCCGTTCGGCTGACTCCCTGAAGAAAGCCGTCGCTCCCTGGAGCAAATTCCTTCGTTCGACCCAGTTCTGGGCTGTCGGCATCCAGTTCATGGTCGTCGACTACATCATGTACGTCTTCCTGGCATGGCTTCCCATGTATTTGACGGAAGTTCACAACATGTCCCTGAAATCCATGGGCTTCTGGGCTTCCTGCCCGTGGATTGCTTTGATGGCTATGGTCTTCTTAGCCGGCTTCGTTTCCGACAAGATCGCCAATGGCAGCCACAGCGAAATGCAGTATAAAATGCGTACCGTTACGGCCATGGCCGGCGTAGCCGTTACGTCTCTCGGCCTGTACATCGCATCTCATACGGCCGACCCGGCTATGAACATCTTCTGGATGTCCGTTTCCCTCGGTGCTTTGGGCTTCGCTATGAGCGCCAGCTGGTCTTCCGTCATCTCCCTGGGCGGCAAATACACCGGTTCCGTTTCCGGCTGGATCAACCTCTGGGGCAACATCGGCGGCGTCCTGGCTCCGATTGTCACCGCTTTCTTCGTCACCAACTACGGCTGGAACAATGCCTTCACGGCAACGTCCCTGTTCGGCATCATCGCCATCGTAGCCTGGATCTTCGTAAAACCGGGCAAACAACTCGTCCCGCAGGATAAGTGATTAGTGGCTAGGGGCTAGTAGGGGCCGTCCCAAAGGGCGGCCCGCAGACCGCAGGCCGCGGATACATTCGTAGGGGCCGTCCCAAAGGGCGGCCCGCAGACCGCAGGCCACGGATACATTCGTAGGGGCCGTCCCAAAGGGCGGCCCGCTTTTTTTTTGAAATTTTTTATTAGCACTCACTTGACAAGAGTGCTAATAGGGTCTATGATATAGCTGTAATCAGGAAGAGGTTACAGAGAGATAAGCAAAAAGGTCAAAAGAACAGAACTGAAAAGAAGGTTCACTCATAGCAACAATGAACGATATGTTGAAAGAGGGTAATGATTATGATGAAAGGTTTATTTCCAGTTGTAACGAACAGTGATTTTGTATTCCCTGATACGATTTTTGACAACTTCTTCAATGGTTTTGAAAATCCGACAGAAGCGAACTACCGCGTTCCGCAGGTAGATATCGAAGATACGGACAAGGCTTATATCCTGACGACGGATCTGCCGGGTGTCGCTAAAGAAGATATCAACGTCAGCTACAAAGATGACGTCCTGACGTTGACGGCAAAACATGAAGAAAAGAAAGATGAAAAAGACGATAAGAAGAAATATATCCGCAAAGAACGCAGCAGCCATACTTTCTGCCGTCAGTTCACGGTCCGCAACATCCAGAAAGATGGTATCCAGGCAGCCTTTAAAGACGGTGTCTTGACCATAACCCTGCCGAAAGAAGACCCGAAGAAAGTGGCCGAAGCCCATCGAATCGAAGTTAAATAATTGTAGGGGTACCCACGTGGGGCGTCCGCCAAATTTCCAAAATGTCCCGAAACGTTCCCGAAACGTAGGGGCGCCCGCGTGGGGCGCCCGCCAAATTTCCAAAATGTTCCCGAATATATTAAAAAGAAGGCATGACTTATGAATAGCTTATTCCCCATTGTTGACAATGAATTTTCCGTTCCCGATGTTTTTGATAACTTCTTCAATCGCTTTATGTGGCCCAGTGAATTTACCAGCACGATGCCGAAAGTCGACATCGAAGACAAAGGCAGCGAATACGTTATGACTGCTGACCTGCCGGGCGTCCAGAAGGAAGACATCCATCTGAGCTATGACAACAACGTCCTGACCTTGGCTGCCAGCCACAACGAACAGAAGGACTCCCAGGATGACCAGCACAACTACATCTGCAAAGAACGTTCCAGTTCGTCCTTCTGCCGTCAGTTCCCTGTCACAGGCATTCAAAAAGAAGGTATCCAGGCTGCTTTCAAAGATGGCGTCCTGACCATAACCCTCCCGAAAGATGCTCAACAGGCACAACCGACTAACACCATTGAAATCCAGTGAGAATGAAAAAGGACCTACCGCATACGCGGCAGGTCCTTTTTTCAGTGGCTAGCGGCTAGTAGCTTGTAGAGGCTGGCTTCAAGGCTCTCATAATAGGAGAGCTGGCCGCCGGAGGCGGTCTGAGAGGTTGCTGTTAAATTTAAAACCATCCGCTAACAACTAACTGCTAGCCACTAACAACTTAAAAGGGCTTGTCGTCGTGCGACAAGCCCTTTTCATCTTTTGGAGCGGATGAAGGGGATCGAACCCTCGTACCAAGCTTGGGAAGCTCGTATTCTACCACTGAATTACACCCGCATGAACTTTTACTTGTCCATTTTACCAGTATTCCGCAGTTTTGTAAAGGTTTTTCTTTTAGCGTATATTTTTTTTAATGTGTTGGAATTGCAACAGCTCTTTCATCGGTATGACGGTATACTAAGGCCATGAAAGGGAGGGATACCATGAAAGAACGAAAAGGTTGTGTTTTTTCTATCAGCCAGGACAATGAACCCGTTGCAGGCTGCACGATTTCTAAGGACGTAGTCCATCAGGCTGACTGCCAGGTCCTTTATTTTTCCCTGGCTGCTCAGACGGACATCAGTCCTGAAACGTATGACCAGGTCAAGATACTTTATGTCACCGCTGGGATGCTGTGCCTCTATGGTCCGGAAGGCGAACGGGAAGTTCCGCAAGGCCAGGTTTACATCGCCCGGCCCGGTATCCCTGTCGGCATGAAGAGCCTTCACGGGGCTGTTTATGTAGAAATTACGGTTAAGGAGGAAACTCTTATGAATATCGATACAGGAAAACTCTTTTCCCTGGCCGGTCTCGTACCTTGCCAGGACGGGAAAATCATCAATCGCGACATCATCCAGTCGCCTAAAGTCAAATTCGTCGTCATGAGTTTCGGTGCCGGTACGGGCCTTTCGGAACATGCCGCACCGGGCGAAGCGCTGATCTTCGCTTTGGAAGGGAAAGCCGTCATCCGCTATGAAGGGGAAGATCATGAAATCAAGGCCGGCGAAAACTTTGCCTTCGCTAAAAACGGCCGCCATGCCATCACTGCCGATGGGCCCTTCAAAATGGCTTTGCTGCTGACATTAGAATAATTTAAATAGAAGATTAAGAAGAGGAGAGAATCATCATGGGTAAAAAAATTACAAACAAAGTAACTTGGGTAGGTAAAATCGACTGGGAATTGAACGAATTTCACGGCCACGAATATTCCACAGAAAAGGGTTCTTCGTATAACTCTTATTTGATCCGCGATGAAAAGACGGTCCTCATGGATACGGTCTGGAAACCTTTCGACGATGAATTTGTCGCCAACTTGAAAAAAGAAATCGACCTCAAAGACATCGACTATATCGTCATGAACCACAACGAAAATGACCACAGCGGCGCGTTGCCGGCACTGATGCGGGAAATCCCGGATACGCCGATTTACTGCACCAAGAAAGGGGAAGCCATCCTGCGCGGCCTCTATCATCAGGACTGGAACTTCGTCAACGTCAAGACCGGCGATACCCTGGATCTGGGCGGCAGCCAGCTCGTCTTCATCGAAGCCGCCATGCTCCACTGGCCGGACACGATGTTCACCTATATGACCGGTGAAAACATCCTTTTCAGCAACGACGGTTTTGGTCAGCACTATGCCAGCGAAAGAATGTACAACGACTGCGTCGACCAGGCTGAACTCTATCAGGAAGCCATGAAATACTATGCCAACATCCTCAACCTCTACAGCCCCATGGTTACGCGGAAAATCGACGAAATCCTCAAGATGGATGTTCCGGTCAGCATGATTTGCCCGAGCCACGGTGTCATCTGGCGCAAAGATCCCCTGAAAATCGTCGCGAAATACCAGGAATGGGCCAAAGCCTACCAGGAAAACCAGATTACCATCATCTACGATACGATGTGGAATTCCACGCGCCGCATGGCTGAATGCATCGCCGAAGGCCTGCGCGAAACGGACCCGACGCTGACGGTGAAACTCTTCAACTCCGCTGTCGACGACAAGAACGACATCGTTACAGAAGTCTTCAAATCGAAAGCCATCCTCGTCGGTTCGCCGACCATCAACTACGGCTTCCTCTTCTCCATCGGCGGTATCATGGAAATGATCCGCGGCCTGAAATTCAAGAATAAGAAAGCCGCTGCTTTCGGCAGCTACGGCTGGAGCGGCGAAGCAGTCAAACAGATTACGGCTCTCCTTCAGGGCGCTGGCTTCGACGTCGTCAACGACGGCCTGCGCTGCCAGTGGAATCCGGACCAGGCTACGCAGGATACGTGCCGTCAATACGGCCGGGATTTTGCAGCTGCCGTCAGCGCTTCCGAAGCCAAAGAAGATGAAGTACCGACTGAACTGGGCGATTACAACAACGACGAACAGATCGGCCAGGCTGCTAAAGAACATTTCAAAGATTGGGAAAAAGACGCTCGCGAAGGCGTCAAAGGCGGCTTTGCTGGCTAAGTTGTTTCCTGTATTTGTATTTTAATGCTGTTGCGATGACAAAAAATCTGCTACAATGGAAGTGCATCAATCCGTTATAGCAGATTTTTTTTGTAGAGGAGGCTGTTTTCATGAAAACATTAGATGAATTATATCAGCAGATGCTCAAGCGGGCTGCGGAAGGCAAACCGGTCGGTGTCGATGGCGACCCGAAATTGATTGACTGTCTGGCTCATCCCGATGACCATCCCCTGATCTGGCGGGTCAAACCCTGTCTCTGTCCGCCTGATGAACCGCATCACTGCCAGGAAGCCTGCGATTGGGGCGCCATTACGTCTGGTCCCGACGGCATTGCCATCGACGACAGCCAGTGCGTCGGCTGCCAGGCCTGTGTCGATGCTTGTAAGCTCGATACCCTGAAGACACGGAAAGACATCATCCCTGTCGTTCAGGAACTGCATGATTACGACGGCCCTATTTACGCCATGGTCGCCCCTGCCGTATCCGGCCAGTTCGGTCCCGATATTACCATGGGGAAATTGCGGACGGCTTTCAAGCGCCTGGGCTTTACGGGCATGCTGGAAGTCGCTGTCTTTGCCGATATCCTGACCTTGAAAGAAGCTCTGGAATTTGACAAGAACATCAATAGCGAAGATCAGTTCCAGCTCACCAGCTGCTGCTGCCCCATGTGGATCGCCATGATCAAGAAACTCTATCACCAGCTCCTGCCTAACGTGCCTGGCTCTGTTTCGCCCATGATTGCCGGCGGCCGCACGGTGAAAGCCCTTCATCCCAAAGCCAAGACCGTCTTCATCGGACCCTGCCTGGCTAAGAAAGCCGAACGGAAAGAACCGGACCTGGTCGGTGCTGTCGATTACGTCCTGACCTATCAGGAACTGCGCGACCTCTTTTCCGTCACCAATATCGACCTGGCATCCCTGCCGGAAGATAATCTGCCTCACGCTTCGGAAGCGGGCATCAGCTATGCCTATGCCGGCGGCGTCTCCGAAGCCGTCACGGAAACGGTCCATCAGCTGAATCCGGACCGCCAAGTCGACATCAAGACCCGCAAAGCCGATGGCGTCCCGGCTTGCAAAGCCATGATTAACGATATCCTGGCCGGCAACCGCGACGGCAACTTCTTCGAAGGCATGGGCTGCATGGGCGGCTGCGTCGGCGGTCCTCGGGCTATCATCAAGAAAGAAGAAGGCAAAGCCAATGTCCAGGCCTATGGGAAACAAGCGGCCTACAAGACGCCGATGGAAAATCCGTATGTCATCGAACTCTTGAAAAAATTAGGCTTCCCGACGGTCGAAGAATTCCTCGAACGGAGCCACCTGTACGATCGTAAATTTGACTAAACCGCTTTTTGTTCATAGTTCATCGTTCATCGCGATGGATTGATATTTTTAATTTATAGTTTGTAGCCACTAACAACTTTAAAGGGGCTGTCGCACGTGCGACAGCCCCTTTTTTCACGGCCTGCGGCCGCCTACAGATGCCGGGTCTCTTTCAGTGCCGCATATTCTGTCAGGAGGTCCGGCTTTTCCGGGCTCTGGTAGATATAGTCGGGTATAGCGGCCTTGGCTTTTTCTACGGCGGCTTTGAAGTCGTAGTAGACCTGCCATTTCGATTCGACCAGTTCGTGGCCGGTCTGGCGCAGGAGGAAGGCCGGGTGATACGTCGGCATGATGTCGTAGCCGCGCCACGTGAACCACTTGCCGCGGTTGCGCATGATACTGGCGGCACGGCCGTAGAAATATTGGAAAGCGACTTTGCCCAGGCAGACGATGACCTTCGGCTGGACCAGCTCGATTTCTTTGACCAAATGGATATCTGCGCAGTGACGCCCTTCTTCCAGGGTCGGTGTGCGGTTGTTCTTGGGACGGCATTTGACGATGTTGGTGACGTAGACGTGGTCCCGCGTGAGGCCGACGCTCCACAAGGCCTTGTCGAGGAGCTGCCCCGACGGGCCGACCAGGGGAACGCCGTATTCATCTTCCACACCGCCAGGTCCTTCGCCGACGAACATCAGCGGCGACGCGCAGTCGCCGGAATAGCGCGTCGGCCCGCGGTTGCCTTCATCCCGCAAGTGACAGGACGTACAGCTCATGAGCCCTGCCAGCCAATCCTTCATCTTTTCATTTTCTTCCATAATACCCCTTCTTTTTGTACATGTTAATTTTACTATAGCAAGAAGGATGATTCTTTTCAAGTCTATGGTATAATAAAACTAATATATATGCTAGCAGGGGGGGAGTACCGTGAAAATTTCGCTCATCCAATTTCCCATCGTCACCGGCGACAGGCCGGCCAATTTCGCCCAGGTCCGCAGTCATGTCCATACGGCAGCTGCGGCTGGTTCCGACTTGGCCGTCTTGCCGGAACTATGGGATTTATCGTTCTATCCGCCTGATGTCTTCGACCTGGCCGATGAAGGCGGCCGTCAGGGACGGGAGTTTTTACAGGACTTGGCCGCTTCCTGCCATATCCAGCTTGTCGGCGGGTCCCTGGTCCGGCGCCAGCAGGGAAAATTATACAATACGACGTATATTATCGACGAAGAGGGGAACCTCGTTTCATCGTATGACAAATGCCACTTATTTACGCCTGGTGGGGAAGAGAAAGTCTTCACGCCGGGAGACCATTTGAATACCTTCTTTTTAGGCGATGTGCCGATGGCATCCATCACCTGTTATGACCTGCGTTTCGGTGAATGGGTCCGCATGGCTGCCCTGGCCGGTGCCAAGATTCTCTTTGTCCCGGCCGCCTGGCCTCATCCCCGCCTGGCTCATTGGCAGATCCTCAATCGGGCCCGGGCCATTGAGAACCAGCTTTTCGTCGTCGCCGTCAACAGCTGCGGTACCTGTGGGGATTACCACTTCTGCGGCCATTCCATGATCATCGACCCGTGGGGCGAAGTCCTGGCCGAAGGCGGTGACGGGGAAGTCGTCGTCACCGGGGAAATCGACTTGTCCGTCATCGACGACATTCGCAGCCGCATCAACGTCTTTCGCGACCGGCGGCCGGAATTATACCAGTTAGAAGGGAAGCGGTAACGTGGAAGGGGTATTGCACGGGTTACAAGGGATTTTTGAGGTGTTGTTCATCATCTCTATCGGTTTCATCTTGGCTAAGAAGGGCTGGTTCGGCCCGGACATGAGCGCCGTCTTTACCAAGCTGGTCATGAAGATAAGCCTGCCCTTATACATGCTCTGCCAGCTGGAAAAGGATTTCACCCACGATTCGCTGATCCGCATTGCGCCGGACCTGCTCCTGCCCTTTGCGTCCATCCTTTTGGCCTATGCCGTCGGCCGCGTGGCAGCCAAAGTCCTGCACATCCGACAGGAACGGCAAGGCGTCTTCATTACGTGTTTCTTCATTGCCAATACCATCTTCATCGGACTGCCCGTCAACCTGGCCCTGTTCGGGACGCAGAGCGTGCCGTCAGTTATGCTCTACTACATGGCCAATACGACGATGTTCTGGACCCTCGGCGTCTACCACATCGTCAACGACAGCCTGGGCGGCAAGGGGAGTATGCCCCTGTTTTCCCTGCAGACCCTGAAGAAAGTCTTTTCGCCGCCTCTCCTGGGCTTTTTAGCCGGCCTGGCCCTGATCATGGCCAATATCAAGCTGCCCGATTTCCTGCTGACGTCGTTCCAATACGTCGGCAATATGGCGACGCCACTGTCGCTCATGGTCATCGGCATTGAAATGACGGGCATCTCTTTGGCTTCGGTCCGTTGGGACCGGGATATCATCGGCGCCCTCGTCGGCCGCTTCCTGGTCTGTCCGGCCTGCGTCCTGGTATTGCTGCCCTTCATCCCGGTCACGCCTATGTCGGCCCAGGTCTTCACCATGCAGGCCAGCATGCCGGCCATGACTCAGATGACGGTCGTCGCCAAATCCGTCGGTGCCGATGTCCGCTATTCGACGGAAGTCAGCTTCATCACCGTCGTCATGGGCATCATTGTCATCCCTTTATATATGTTCATCATTGGATAGAAGGAGTTTTTTTAGATTATGAATACACTCGAAGATTTGAAAAAAGCCTTGAAGGCCCATGAAGCCCAGGCTTTTCAGCTCAATTATACCATTGCTGACGATCCGGAATTATCCGGCGAAGAATACCATGCCTGCCAGCATTACGTCGATTTGTGCCGTTCCCTGGGCATGGAAGTGGAAGACCAGTTCACCGGTCAGCCCACGGCCTTCCGCGCCGTTGCCCATCGGGCTGATAAGCCTGTCTTCAAGATGGCTCTCCTGGCCGAATACGATGCCCTGCCCGGCGTCGGTCACGGCTGCGGCCATTCGGCCAACGGTGCTATGAGTTTCCTGGCAGCGGCTGCTTTGAAAGATTTAGCCGATTTGCCTGTCGATGTCGACCTCATCGGGACACCGGACGAAGAACTGCGCGGCGGCAAGGTCATCATGTGCGACCAGGGCGTCTTCAAGGATTATGATTTCGCCGTCATGGTCCACATTTCACCGACGAAGACCAATGCCAATTCCCATTTCCTGGCTCTTGACGACTACCGCATCGCCTTCCACGGCCAGACAGCCCATGCCGCCGGTGAACCCTGGAATGGCCGCAATGCCCTGAACGGGGCCATGCTGGCCCTTCACGCCATCGATATGCTGCGCCAGCACGTCCGTCCGGAAACGCGCATCGGCTCGTATATCGTCAACGGCGGCATGGCTTCCAATGTCGTTCCCGATTACGCCGAAATCGAATGCTGTATCCGCCACAGCGAACGGGAATACCTCGATACGGTCGTAGCCAAAGTCATGAACTGCTTCAAAGGTGCGGCCATTGCCACGGAAACGACGTACGATGTCAGCCAGATGGGCTGCAAATTCGACAACATGGTCTGGAACGAAGCGGCGACAAAGGCATCGGAACAAGTCCTTCAGGCCATGGATATCCCCTATGAATATCCGACAGACTGCGGCAGCTCCGACGTCGGCAACGTCAGCCACCAGTGCCCGGCCGTCCACGTCCACCTGGCCTTAGGCGACGTCCCCATGCCGGAACACTCGACGGATATCGCCAATGCCGTCAAAGCCAGGACCATCGAACCGACTATCGTCAAAGGCGCCGAAATCATGGGCCGCCTGGCCCTCCTCTTTGCTCAGGACGCCGCCTTGCGTCAGCAGATGAAAGACGAGTTTATGTCGAATGGCCTTTCCTGTAACCACTAGCCACTAGCCACTAACCACTAACCACTTAAAAGGAGCTGTCGCGATGCGACAGCTCCTTTTTTCACGCTCTATATATTCAGTTTCAGGTATAACTTAGAAGACACCTTGTGCCAGCATTGCATCGGCGACGCGTTCGAACCCGGCGATGTTTGCACCGGCTACGAGGTTGTAGCCCAGGCCGTTGCGGGCAGCTGCGTCTTTGCAGTTCTGGTAAATCGTGTTCATGATTTCATGGAGACGGTCGTCGACTTCTTTGGCAGTCCATACCAGGCGTTCGCTGTTCTGGCTCATTTCCAGGGCCGATGTAGCGACACCGCCGGCGTTGACGGCTTTCGACGGAGCGACGATGATGTCTTTCTGGTCGAGTAAGAATTTCAAAGCATCGTTGGTCGTCGGCATATTGGCGACTTCGATGTAGTAGCGGATCTTGTTGGCGGCAATCTGTTTAGCCTGTTCCAGATGGACGTCGTTCTGCATAGCCGACGGCATGATGATGTCGACTTTGCGGCCCCACGGTTTTTCACCCGGGAAGAATTCGACGCCGAATTTATCAGCATAGTCCTGGACGCGGTTGCGGCCGCTGTTGCGCATTTCGAGGAGGTAGTCGATTTTTTCCTGCGTAGCGACGCCGTCCGGGTCATAGATGTAGCCGTCCGGACCGGACAGGGTAACGACTTTGGCGCCGAGTTCCGTAGCTTTCTTGCAGATGCCCCAGGTTACGTTGCCGAAGCCGGCAGCGGCAATGGTCTTGCCTTTGATGTCCTGGCCGTCATCTTTGAGGACGTTTTCCAGATAGTAGACAGCGCCGTAGCCCGTAGCTTCCGGACGGATGCGGGAACCACCGAAGCTGAAGCCTTTGCCCGTGAGGACGCCGTTTTCGAAGCAGCCTTTCAAACGGCGGTATTCACCGAAGAGGTAGCCAATTTCACGGCCGCCGACGCCCATGTCCCCGGCCGGTACGTCGATATCGGGACCGATGTAGCGATAGAGGGCCTGCATGTAGCTCTGGCAGAAACGCATGATTTCGGCGTCGGACTTGCCTGTCGGGTCGAAGTCAGCACCGCCTTTAGCACCGCCGATGGGCAGGCCGGTCAAGGCGTTCTTGAAGATCTGTTCAAAGCCCAGGAATTTGATGATGCCTGAGTATACGTTTTTCTGGAAACGGAGGCCGCCTTTGTAGGGCCCGATAGCGCCGTTGAACTGGAAGCGGTAGCCCGTATTGGTATGGTATTCGCCTTTATCGTCCTGCCAGACGACGCGGAATGTGAATTGCCGTTCCGGTTCGACGAGACGGTTGAGGAGGTCGAACTTTTCATATTCCGGGTGGCGTTCAACGACGGGGTCCAGGGAGCTCAAGACTTCTTCGACGGTCTGGACAAATTCCGGTTCGTTTGCGTGTTTCGTACGTACATTTTCGATAACAGATTCCAAATACTTATTCATATGTAATCACCTCATTTAAAATTAATTATACCTAAAACTGATTTCTACAATTACATAATAGCATGTTTTTCTGCCCTTGAAAATACCACAATGAGGAAAAGATTTTTCCATGCTGGCACCGCATTGCCGTTATGTGAAAAAGGACATCAAAATTCAAGGATTTTTATGGCACAGGATAAACGTTATAGTAGGTTAAAAGGACATATTCGTTAAAAATAATTGCAATATGAATAAAAATCATGGTATAAATAGAACTATACTGATTAAAGATGAAAAGGGAAAATCATGTGTTGTCTTTTGCTAAAAGGGTAATTGTATATGCGGAATGAACAAAATAGAGCCAAAGTTGGTAAAAAGCAGAAAAAGAATCTAGCCACTCTGACAATGATGATATACAATAGAAATTAAATAAGCCATACTATATATACTATATGAGAAAGCGAGGTACGCAACATGGAAACGTACGATACTTATTCTCCCGAATATCTGCGCTATTTGGAGCTCTTGTCCAAGGAGTATCCGACACAGGCTGCGACGTTTACAGAAATCATCAACCTGCAGGCGATTGTCAATCTGCCCAAGGGGACGGAACACTTCATGAGTGACCTGCACGGCGAATATGAAGCCTTTTATCACATCCTGAACAACTGCTCCGGCGTCATCCGGGAAAAAGTAGAAATGATTTTTTCTGACAAGATGAGCAAGGCCGAACAAGATGACTTATTGACGCTCATTTACTATCCGAAAGAAAAACTGAACATGCTATACCGAGAAGGCAAGGTCAACGATGACTGGGCCCGGACGACGCTGGAACGGATGATCGACCTGGCCAAGCTCTTGTCTTCGAAGTACACGCGGTCGAAGGTCCGTAAAGCCATGCCGGAAGTCTTCCGCTTCGTCATCGATGAACTCTTGCATGCCCAGCCCGATGAAGACCAGAATCAGCTGGTCTACCATATGAAAATCCTCGATACCATCTTAGAAACGGGCAGTACGCGGCAATTCATCTACGCTTTGGCCAATCTCATCAAACGCCTGGCTGTCGATCACTTGCACATCATCGGCGATATTTACGACCGCGGCGCTCATGCCGATAAGATCATGGATACCCTCATGCACCATCATTCCCTGGACATCCAGTGGGGCAACCACGACGTCCTTTGGATGGGGGCCGCTGCCGGCAATGCCGCCTGCATCGCCAATGTCCTGCGCAATAACATCCGTTACCATAATATGGAAATATTAGAAAGCGGTTATGGCATCAGCCTGCGCCCCTTTGCCCTGTTCGCCTTGGATACGTATAAACAGGACGACGGCATGGAACCGATGGTCAAGGCCATCAACGTCATCGTGGCTAAACTGGAAGGCCAGACGATTTACCGTCATCCCGACTATAATATGGACGACCGCCTGTTGTTCCATAAAATCGATTGGGAAAAAGGCGTCATCACCCTCGGTGGCAAGACGTATGAACTGAAGACCAAAGATTTCCCGACCGTCAACCCGCAGGACCCGTATACACTGTCGCCGGAAGAACATCAGCTCATGAATGACATCCAGGTTGAATTTACCGAAAGCGAACGCCTTCAGCGCCATATCCGCTTCCTCTACAGCCACGGTTCTTTATACCGCTGCATGAATAACAACCTCTTGTTCCACGGCGGCCTGCCCCTTAATGAAGACGGCAGTTTCAAGGAAATCTACCTCGACGGCAAGCCGTATAAGGGCAAGGCATTCATGGATAAAGCGGAACACCTCATCCGCCGGGCTTACGACCAGCGCGATACGGACAGCCTGGATTATATGTGGTATCTCTGGTGCGGTGCTGATTCTCCCGTATCCGGCCGTATCGTCAAGACTTTTGAACGGAGTTACATCATCGATGAATCGACGTGGAAAGAGCCGCAGAATGCTTACTACCGCCTGAATCGCGATAAAGATGAATGTATCAAGATCCTTCACGAATTTGGCATCGACTCGCCCCAAGGCCACATCATCAATGGCCATACGCCGGTCAAGGTCAAGAAAGGCGAAAGCCCAATCCGTGCGGAAGGCAAGGAAATCTGCATCGACGGCGGTTTCTGCAAAGCTTATCAGGGCTCTACGGGCATTGCCGGTTACACGCTCATCTTCAACTCCCATGGTATCCGCATCAAATCCCACTATCCCTTTGAAGACGTCTATCAGGCCCTCATGAACAATGTCGACATCGATTCCGAATCGACACAGGTCGAATTGGAACCGAAGCGGGTCATGATCGGCGACACGGATAACGGTAAGAAACTCCTGCAGATGATCCGCGACTTGAAGGCTCTCTTGGAAGCCTATCGTCAAGGCGTCATCCTTGAACGTCGCCCGAATCCGTAGGGGCCGTCCCAAAAGGCGGCCCGCCAATCCCGTAGGGGCCGTCCCCAAGGGCGGCCTGCCAATCCCGTAGGGGCCGTCCCAAAGGGCGGCCCGCCCAATCAAGGAGGAAATATGAAACGAGAATCGTTAAGCGGACTGTTACTCATCGCCTGTGCCATCCTGGCCATGGCCATCTCTAATTCTCCCTTCGGTCCCGTTTATGACCACTGGCTCCAGGCCCCGCTGCCGGCAGGGACACATATGTCTCTGCTGCACTGGATCAACGACGCCGTCATGGCTGTCTTTTTCTTCGTCGTCGGTGCCGAAGTGAAGCGGGAGTTCCTCTACGGAGAACTGAAATCCCGGTCGGCAGCGATGCTGCCCATGGCCGCTGCCTTAGGCGGCATGCTGGCGCCAGCGGCTATTTATAGTGTCTTTAATGCCGGCCTGCCGACGGCGGGCGGCTGGGGAATCCCCATGGCGACGGACATCGCCTTTTCCCTGGGCGTCCTGTCCCTGGCGGCTCCCAGAGCGCCGCGGAGCCTCGTCGTCTTCCTGACGGCCCTGGCCATCGTCGATGACCTCGGCGGCATCGTCGTCATCGCTGTCTTTTATGCCGGGGCCCTCAACGCCCCGGCCCTGGCTGGAGGCCTCGTTGTCTGGCTGCTGATGCTGGCAGCCTGCCGCCGGAATTGGCAGCAGCCCTGGCTTTACGCAGCCGGTGGCATCCTCATCTGGCTGGCCTTTTTCTACGGCGGCATCCATCCGACCATGGCCGGTGTCCTGACGGGCTTTGCCATGCCGGCAGTGCCTGGAAAGGATGGGCGGGAAGGCCTGCTGCTGCGGGCGGAACACGCCTTGACGCCGGTTTCGGCTTTCCTCATCATGCCCATCTTCGCCTTGGCCAATGCCGGTATCCGCCTCGACCTGAGCGGCTTGTCCGGCCTGTTATCCGCACCGGGCCTGGGGATTTTTGCCGGGCTCGTCCTGGGTAAGCCTTTAGGTATCGGCCTGGCTGTCTGGGTATTGGTATCCTTGAAAAAGGCATCTCTCCCAGACGGATTGACGATGCGCCACTTCTGGGCCGTCGGCCTCGTAGCCGGCATCGGCTTCACCATGTCCCTGTTCATCGCCGGCCTGGCCTTTCCTGCAAGTCCTGTCCTGATGACGGCCAAAACGGCCATCATCGCTGCGTCCCTCACAGCAGCCGTACTGGGCGGCTTCATCGTGAACCGGATCAGCCAGTAGCCTCTCGGACTCCAATGCGGCGGTGACGCCGCGATGAGCTCAAACTGACAACGACGCTTCGGGAAACCCTCAGCGCGTAGCGGGCCGCCTTCCCAGGACGGCCCCTACGGAATCGCAGCCAGGCGATAAAAGAATCCACGGCCTATGGCCTCGTGTGTAGGGGCCGACCCGGCTAGGGCGGCCCGCTGCGACCAGGTGGCCATATGCTCAAGGGGCTAATGTGGCATGGTTTTGCGAACGGCGACAAACGGCACCTTAAAATTTAAATCCATCTGCTAACAACTAACAACGTAAGGGACTGTCGCACGAAGGCTTCTACTATTATGCGAGGTCCCTTTTACTTTATAGTTTGTAGTACGGAGTTTGTAGTTTGTAGAAGCTGGTTTTAAATTTTTTACTATTTGCTGCAAACTAAAAACTACAAACTTAAAACTCAAAAAGGCGCTGCCTTCATGCGACAAGCCCTTACGCACATTGACGTAACCCGTTCAGGTCGCTATAATGGAGTGTAACTTATCATTTTTTATATAAAGGAGCGAATTCGATGAATATCATTGATGAATTGTCTTGGCGCGGTGCCGTCAATCAGATGACAGATGAAGAAGGGTTGCGGAAGCTTACGGAAGAAAAGAGCATTTCCCTCTATTGCGGTGTCGACCCGACAGGCGACAGCATGCATATCGGCCACTTGATTCCCTTTATGATGCTCAAACGCTTTGCCAACGCCGGCCATCATCCTTATGTCGTCATCGGCGGCGGCACCGGTGCTATCGGGGACCCGAGCGGCCGCAAGACGGAACGCCAGCTCCAGACTCTCGATAAAATCAAGGCCAATGCCGAAAAATTGAAAGCCCAGTTCATGCATCTCTTCGGCGATTCGGAAAACATCACTTTTGTCAATAACTACGACTGGCTCAGCCAGATCAGTCTTCTCGACTTCCTCCGCGATTACGGCAAATTGTTCAGCGTCAACATCATGCTCAGCAAAGAAGTCGTCGCCAGCCGCCTGGAAGCCGGTATTTCCTTTACGGAATTTTCCTACCAGATTCTCCAGTCCATCGATTTTGAACACCTCTTCGCTCACAACGATGTCCAGCTGCAGATCGGCGGCGCCGACCAGTGGGGCAACATCACGGCTGGTATCGACACGATCCGCAAGATCCACGGCAGCGAAGCCAAAGCCTATGGCCTGACCATTCCCCTCATGCTGAAATCGGACGGCACCAAGTTCGGCAAGACTGCCGGCGGCGCTGTCTGGCTCGACCCGGAAAAGACGTCGCCTTTTGAATTTTATCAGTTCTGGCTCAACCAGGACGATGCGGACGTCGTCAAATACTTGAAATACTTCACCTTCCTCAGCAAGGAAGAAATCGACGCCCTGGCTGAATCGGTCGAAAAAGAACCGGAAAAACGCCTGGCCCAGCGCCGCCTGGCTGAAGAAGTCACAAAATTCGTCCACAGCCCGGAAGCTTTGAAAGAAGCTCAGAACATCACGGAAGCCCTGTATCACGGAAGCATTGCTGATCTGTCGGAACACGAATTGGAACAGGCCTTCGGCAAGATGCCGACAGTAGACGTTTCCAACGAAGAAAAAGACGTCGTCAACTGGCTCGTCGATTCCCAGATTTATAAATCGAAGCGCCAGGCCCGCGAAGACATCACCCACGGTGCGGTCACCATCAACGGCGTCAAAGTGACGGCTCTCGACGAAATCGTCAAACCCCATAAGAACTCCAATGGCAAATTCGTCATCGTCCGCAAGGGGAAGAAGAAATACACCCTGGCCCGGGTCCATCAGTAATTGGAAATTTTAGGAATTTGTTAAAATTAAATATTGACAGAAGCAACTTCATATGCTATAATAACTCATTGCAAAATGTTCAATTGATATTATGAGATACATGGAGGAAGCGCTTCCGGTGAGCAAAAAATTAAGCAAGGTTCAAATCGTCTGAGAGCCTTGCTTTTTTGTCGCTTTACACAGCGCTGTACAACGCTATCATAATGGTTTACTTTTTATAAGGGGTGAAGAATCAGCATGTTCAAACCTGTACAAGTAGGGAAAAGGACTCGATACACGTATGCTAAGATTAACGAGGTCTTGAAAATGCCTCATTTGTTGGATTTACAGAATAAATCCTACGAATGGTTCCTGGAAAAGGGACTGAAAGATATCTTCAAAGACATTTCTCCCATCGAAGATGCATCGGGTAACCTGTCTTTATCCTTCGAGGATTTTAAGTTAGGGGAACCGAAGTACGACATTCGTGAATGTAAGGAACGCGATACGACATACGCCGCACCGCTCCGTGTCCAGATCCGTCTTGTCAACCACGAAACAGGTGAAATCAAGGACCAGGAAGTATTCATGGGTGACTTCCCACTGATTACCGATACAGGTACCTTCATTATCAATGGGGCAGAACGCGTTATCGTCAGCCAGCTCGTCCGTTCTCCTGGCGTCTACTATGGCCGCGAAATCGACCCGATGGGCATCCGCCTGTACAATTCAACGGTCATCCCGAACCGCGGGGCCTGGATCGAATTGGAAACCGATGCCAATGACATCGTCTATGCCCGCATCGACCGCAACCGCAAAATCCCTGTTACGGTACTCATCCGTGCCCTGGGCTGGTCGTCCAACGCCGATATCCTGCAGCTCTTCTTCGACGATAAGCGCCTGAAGGCTACGTTTGAAAAAGACACGACAGAAAATCAGGACGAAGCCCTCGTTGAAATCTATAAGAAACTTCGCCCCGGTGAACCGCCGACTGTCGAAAGCGCCCGCAATCTCTTTGAAGGTCTGTTCTTCGACCCGCGCCGTTATGATATGGCCCGCGTCGGCCGTTATAAAGCCGGCAAGAAACTCGGCTGGGAACGCCGTCTCTTCGGCCTGACCCTTCACGAACCGATCGTCAATCCGGAAACAGGGGAAGTCATCGTCGATGCCCATACGGAAATCGGCTCGGCTGAAGTCGAAAAGATCCGCGAAAGCGGTGTCTTCCACCGTGAAATTGCTGATGGCGCTCCGGCTGGTGATGGCGGCGGCTTCGTCGAAGCTTTCGTCGAAAAGCCCGACGGCTCGGTCTATAAGATTATCTGCAACAACAGCGACCTTCCCTATGACCATCGCACCATTACCCGCGAAGACATCATCGCCCACATCAGCTATCTCCTCAACCTCATGGACGGCTTCGGCACTGTCGACGACATCGACCATCTGGGCAACCGCCGCCTGCGCTGCGTCGGCGAACTCCTGCAGAACCAGTTCCGCATCGGCCTGACCCGTATGGAACGCGTCGTCCGCGAACGCATGACCATCCAGGATGCCGAAAGCATTACGCCCCAGGTCCTGATCAACATCCGTCCTGTCGTCGCTGCTATTAAAGAATTTTTCGGTTCCAGCCAGTTGTCCCAGTTCATGGACCAGACCAACCCGCTGGCCGAAATCACACATAAACGCCGTCTGAGCGCCCTTGGCCCTGGCGGTTTGTCCCGTGAACGTGCAGGCTTCGAAGTCCGCGACGTCCATCACTCCCACTACGGCCGTATGTGCCCGGTAGAAACGCCTGAAGGCCCGAACATCGGCTTGATCTCGTCCCTGGCCTGCTTCGGGAAAGTCAACGAATTTGGCTTCATCGAAGCTCCGTACCGCCGCGTCGATAAAGAAACGGGCGTCGTCACGGAAGAGGTCCACTACATCACGGCTGACGAAGAAGAACAGTACGTCATCGCCCAGGCTAACGAACCGCTGACCGAAGACGGCCATTTCGTCCACGAACGCGTTGCCTGCCGTCACGGTGAAGATACCCGCGAATTCCGGGCTGACCGCGTCGACTTCATGGACGTATCGCCTAAGGAAGTTGTCTCCGTCGGTACTTCCATGATCCCCTTCCTGGAAAACGATGATGCTAACCGTGCCCTCATGGGTGCGAACATGCAGCGCCAGGCTGTGCCTTTGCTGCGCACACAGGCTCCGCTCGTCGGCACCGGCATGGAATACAAGACGGCTTGTGACTCCGGCGTCTGCGTCCTGGCTAAACACAGCGGCGTCGTATCCCGCGTTACGGGCGACACGATCCAGGTCCGCACGGATTCCGGTTCTGTCGATACGTATAAACTCATCAAATTCGTCCGCTCCAACCAGAGTACCTGCATCAACCAGCGTCCCTTGGTCTATAAGAACGAAAGGGTCGTAGAAGGCCAGGCCCTGGCTGACGGCATGGCTACCGATGGCGGCGAATTGGCTCTCGGTTACAATATCCTCGTAGCCTATATGCCTTGGGAAGGCTATAACTACGAAGACGCCGTTCTCCTCAGTGAAGAACTCCCGAAGAACGACCTCTACACATCCATCCACATCGAAGAATACGAATGTGATGCCCGCGATACGAAACTGGGCTCGGAAGAAATTACCCGCGAAATCCCCAACGTCAGTGAAGAAAGCACGAAGAACCTCGACGAAAACGGCATCATCATGATCGGTGCCGACGTCTTCCCGGGCGACGTCCTGGTCGGTAAAGTCACGCCGAAGGGCGAAACGGAACTGACACCGGAAGAACGCCTCCTGCGCGCCATCTTCGGCGACAAAGAACGCGAAGTCCGCGATACATCGCTGCGCGTACCTCATGGCGAATCGGGTAAAGTCGTCAACGTCCGTATCTTCTCCCGTGAAAACAACGATGAACTGCCGCCTGGCGTAAACCGCCTGGTCCGCGTCTACATCGCCCAGAAACGTAAGATCCACGAAGGCGATAAGATGGCTGGTCGTCATGGGAACAAGGGTGTCGTTTCCCGCGTCATGCGCCAGGAAGACATGCCGTTCCTGCCCGATGGCACGCCGGTACAGATCGTCTTGAACCCCTTGGGCGTACCGTCTCGTATGAATATCGGTCAGATTTTGGAAACCCACCTTGGCTGGGCTGTCCATGAATTGGGCAAACAGATCAAGGAAATGGATCCGGGTCTGGAAGAAAAACTGCGCGCTGCCGGTTATGATTTCGATAAATATGGCATGCCGAAACCGGATGTCGCCGGTATCCACATTGCAACACCGGTCTTCGATGGCGCTCAGGCTGAAGACGTCTTTGAAGCCCTGAAGATCGCCGGCCTGCCGGAAGACGGTAAATCCGTCCTCTATGATGGCCGTACAGGGGAACCGATGGACCGCCGCGTCACGGTTGGTTACACGTACTTCCTCAAACTGCATCACCTTGTCGACGACAAGATCCATGCTCGTTCGACCGGCCCGTACTCCCTGGTTACGCAGCAGCCGCTCGGTGGTAAAGCCCAGTTCGGCGGCCAGCGTTTCGGTGAAATGGAAGTCTGGGCTCTGGAAGCGTATGGCGCAGCCTATACCCTCCAGGAAATGCTGACTGTCAAGTCTGACGATGTCGTCGGCCGTGTCAAGGCTTACGAAAAGATCGTCAAAGGTGAAAATATTCCTGAACCGGGCGTACCGGAATCGTTCAAGGTCCTCCTCAAAGAACTCCAGGCTATCGGCCTCGACGTCCAGATCCTGAACGAAGACGGTGAAGAAGTCGTCATCAAGGAACTCGACGATGACGATGAAACGGAACCGGAACAGACCGATGAACTCCGCCGCGTCATGGAAGGTGAAAATGGTCCGGATACCCCGGCTGCACCGGCTGAAGACGCTCCTGCCGAAGGAGAAGAAGGCGAAGAACAGGAACCCGTCGCCAACGGCGATGAAGATGACATCATGAGCGCTATGAGCCTCGATGCCGTCGCTGAAGCTGAACAGGCCGACGATGATGATATTACTGAAGATGATGAATAACGAGTCGATAGAAGGGAGCGGTATTAGTGCTTGATGTGAATGAATTCGATTCCATGCGGATTGGTCTTGCTTCGCCGGAAAAGATCCTCGAATGGTCCCACGGGGAAGTCAAGAAACCAGAAACGATCAATTACCGTACATTGAAACCGGAACGGGATGGGTTGTTCTGCGAACGCATTTTTGGGCCGACAAAGGACTGGGAATGTCACTGCGGCAAATACAAACGTATCCGGTATAAAGGTGTCGTCTGCGACCGCTGCGGCGTCGAAGTCACGCGCGCCAAAGTCCGTCGTGAACGGATGGGCCATATTAAACTGGCTACACCGGTATCTCATATTTGGTATTTTAAAGGCATCCCCAGCCGGATGGGCCTGATCCTCGATATTTCTCCCCGTTCGCTGGAAAAAGTCTTGTACTTCGCCTCGTACATCGTCCTCGATCCGGGCGATACGCCGCTCTCCAAGCAGCAGCTGATGACGGAAACGGAATATCGTCAGTACCTGGATATGTACGGCGATAAATTCCGCGTCGGCATGGGCGCTGCAGCTGTCAAGGAACTGCTGCAGGGCCTGGACCTGGACCAGTTGGACAAACAGCTCCGCGATGAACTCCGCGATTCGTCGGGCCAGCGCCGCGTCCGCGCTATCCGCCGCCTGGAAGTCGTCGAAGCCTTCCGTCACTCCGGCAACAAACCGGAATGGATGATCATGGACGTCATCCCGGTCATCCCGCCGGAACTGCGCCCGATGGTCCAGCTCGACGGCGGCCGCTTCGCTACGTCTGACCTGAACGATCTCTATCGCCGGGTCATCAACCGTAACAACCGCTTGAGCCGCCTCCTGGAACTGGGAGCGCCGGATATCATCGTCCGCAACGAAAAACGTATGCTCCAGGAAGCCGTCGACGCCCTCATCGATAACGGCCGCCGCGGCCGTCCGGTCACGGGCCCGGGCAACCGTCCCCTCAAATCCCTGTCGGACATGCTGAAAGGGAAACAGGGCCGTTTCCGTCAGAACTTGCTCGGTAAACGTGTCGACTACTCCGGCCGTTCGGTTATCGTCGTCGGTCCGGAAATGAAGATGCACCAGTGTGGCCTGCCGAAAGAAATGGCCCTGGAACTCTTCAAGCCTTTCGTCATGAAGAAACTTGTCGAAAAGGGCATTGCTACCAATATCAAGAACGCCAAGAAGAAAGTCGAACGCGTGAACACGGAAGTATGGGACGTCCTGGAAGACGTTATCAAGGAACATCCTGTTCTCTTGAACCGTGCCCCGACACTGCATCGTCTGGGTATCCAGGCTTTCGAACCGATCCTCTGGGAAGGCCGCGCCATCAAGCTTCATCCGCTGGTCTGCACGGCATTCAACGCCGACTTCGACGGTGACCAGATGGCCTGCCATCTGCCCTTGTCCGTAGAAGCCCAGTCCGAAGCCCGGACGCTCATGCTCTCGTCGCACAACATCCTGGCTCCGAAAGACGGCAAACCGGTTGCTGTCCCGACACAGGACATGGTCCTCGGTGCTTATTACCTGACGTTGGTCAAACCGGCCGCCAAGGGCGAAGGCAAGATCTTCTCCAACTACGACGAAGTCATGCTCGCTTACGATGCCAAGGTCATCGACATCGAAGCCCTGATCAAGGTCCGCATCCCCGGCCACGGCCTCATCGAAACGACGGCAGGCAAACTGCTCTACAACTATCAGATCTACGAACCACTGCGCCTCTTCCATACGGATAAGGTCATGGTCTTCACGGATCCGAAAGATACGGTCTTTGCTTACGAAAACGGCCTCATCGACTGGTCCCACTTCGTCAAGATCAAAGACGAAGACGGCCATATCCATGACTATGGCTTCTCGCAGCTGAAAGAAAAATTCGGCGTCGACCTCACGGCTACGCGTCCCTTGCCGAAACGCAAGATCGACGAAGCCGCTGTCGCTGAATTCAAGAAAGATAAAGAATATGTCGACGTCAACTGCCTGGGCGTCCTCATGAGCAAGAAACAGATCGGCAAACTCGTCGATGCCTGCTTCCACCTCGTCGGCAACACCAAGACGGCAGAACTGTTGGACAAGATCAAGGCCATCGGCTACCATTACGCCCGCCAGGCCGGTATGTCCATCGCTATTTCGGACATTCAGATCCCGGCAGAAAAATGGGATATCCTCAATGAAGCCGACAAGAAAGTCCAGAATGCCTATGCCATGTACCAGCGCGGTTTGATTACCGAAAACGAACGCTATAACAAGAGCGTCGAAATCTGGACAAAGGCTACCAACGATGTTACGGATGTCATGATGGATAACATGGACCCGTTCAACTCAATCTTCATGATGGCTGACTCCGGTGCTCGAGGCAGCCGCGACCAGATTCGTCAGGTTGCCGGCATGCGTGGCTTGATGGCTGACCCGTCGGGCCGTATCATCGACTTGCCGATCAAGGCGAACTTCCGCGAAGGCCTGTCCGTACTGGACTACTTCACTTCGTCTCACGGCGCCCGTAAAGGCTTGGCCGATACGGCACTGCGTACAGCTGACTCGGGTTATCTGACCCGTCGTCTCGTCGACGTTTCCCAGGACGTCATCGTCCGCGAAGATGACTGCGACGTATTCGGCATCGACCTCGTCCGCGAACGTGCCCGTCTGGCAAGCTCTTGCCGCCAGGCTGTCAACCTCTTGCGCGACAAGCTCATCGGCCGCGTCCTGGCCCGCGATATTGCGGATCCGGAAACAGGCGACATCGTCTTCCCGGCAGAACATCTCCTGACCAACGACGATATGGATACGGTCATCGAACACCAGATCCCGAAACTCTATCTCCGCGGCAGCCAGATGGACATCAACGATGACCTGAACCACACCAATGTCATCGAAACGGTCTCCCTCGGCGCACCGGAAGAAGGTTTCCGTGCAGCTATCCGCAAATCCATGGCGGAAAACATGCTCGGCAAGACCGTCGAAAAGGCCGTCATCGATTCCAACGGCATTGAAATCTGCGCCAAAGGCACGCCGCTCACGGAAGATGCCATCGACCGCATCCTCAACAGCGACGTCGATGAAGTCAAGGTCCGCAACAACGACATCCGCGGCGTCGAAGTCACGGCTATCGTCGAAGACAGCGGCAACGGCGTCATCGAATCGCTGGAAGACCGCATCGAAGGCCGTACGGCTGCTGAAACCCTGGTCAATCCGGAAACGGGTGAAGTCATCGTGGCCCTCAACGAAGAAATCATGGCTGACCAGGCCAAAGAAATCGCAAAATATTATGATAAAGTCCGGATCCGCAGCGTCCTCACCTGCCGCAGCCGTTATGGCGTCTGCGCTAAGTGCTATGGCCGTGACCTCGGTACGGGCGGCAAGGTAAATGTCGGCGAATCGGTCGGCACCATCGCTGCTCAGTCCATCGGCGAACCGGGCACACAGCTGACCATGCGTACCTTCCATACAGGCGGTGTCGCAACGGCCGGCGATATTACCCAGGGTCTTCCTCGTGTCGAAGAATTGTTTGAAGCCCGTAAGCCGAAGGGCAATGCTATCGTCACGGAAATCAGTGGGACCGTATCGATTACGGAAAAAGAAGACCACCACGATATCAATATCGTCCACGTTACGTCCAAGGACGGCGAAGAACGGAGCTACACCATTCCCTTCGGCTCGCACCTCGTCGTACACGAAGGCGATGTCATCGAAAAGGGCAGCCGTATCACGGCTGGCTCCATCAACCCCCACGACATCCTGCACATCCAGGGCGTCGAAGCTACCCAGCGGTACCTCGTATACGAAGTACAGAAGGTATACAAATCTCAGGGTGTTGGTATCAACGATAAGCATATCGAAGTCATCGTACGCCAGATGCTGCGCAAGATGAAGATCGAAGACGCCGGCGATGCCGATGTATTGCCGGGCGATTACATTGACGTCAATATCTTTGAAGATATGAACAAGCGCATCGTCAGCAACGGCGGCAAGCCGGCTATCGGCAAACCGATGCTCCTCGGTATCACTAAGGCCGCACTGGCAACGGATTCCTTCCTGTCGGCTGCATCCTTCCAGGAAACGACCCGTGTCCTGACCGATGCCGCTATCAAAGGCAAGATCGACCCGCTCCTGGGCCTCAAAGAAAACGTCATCATCGGTAAACTCATCCCGGCTGGTACGGGTATGAGCCGTTACCGCAAGATCAAGGTCGTAAAGACCGTCCCGTCTATCAGCTATGAAGACGAAGAAGGCAACCCCGTAGAAGCACCGGAAGGTGCCGATACGACACCGGAAGCCGGACATTAAGAGAGTAAAAAAGGCGCTGTCCCATGAAGACAGCGCCTTTTTTGTTGTTAGTAGTTCGTAGGGGCCGCCCAAAGGCCTTTTTGGCCCGTCAGGTGCTGACCAGTGGAAGGCGCAAGACGGCTGCCAAAACGGACAGCAGTGGCTGGCGGCCCGGCTCTCCTGGTAGGAGAGCTGTCAGCGAAGCTGACTGAGAGGTTGTTTTTTCACGAGGCTTGCTGTATCTCATGGCGGGCCGCCCTTTGGGACGGCCCCTACGCCTTGTGGTTCACGAACCACGAACCACGAACCACGAGCCACTAGGTACCGTGTAATAAAAGATGTACTGATTACGCAGTTTTTACCCAAAAACTCATTGACATATCATATTCGTGATGATAAAATATCTAAGTGTCGCAATGAATGCATTGCGTCTAAATTGCAAGACGTAAGGAGTGAGGTTTCGTGAGCTTGGAACTAGCTGCCAGTGTCCGCAAGACCGTGGGCGCGAAGCAAACCCTGAAAGCAATGAAACGAAACGAAGTCACACAGCTGTACATCGCCAATGATTGCGATGCACAGGTCGTAGCGCCGCTCATAGCAGAAGCCGAAGGCGCTCACATCCCCGTCGACCGCGCTTACACCATGACCGAATTGGGCATGGCCTGCCACATCAAGGTAAAAGCTGCAGCCGTAGGCTTGTTAAAATAATTTTCGGTAACATCATCTCATGAGCTCTGCTCGTTGATGATTACATTATAAATCTAATTGTTTGGAGAGGAGGTGCCCAAATGCCAACAATCAGCCAATTGGTTCGTAAAGGACGTCAGGTTGCCGTAACTAAATCGACAGCACCGGCTTTGAAAAACTGCCCGCAGAAACGCGGTGTCTGCACTCGTGTATACACAGCTACCCCGAAAAAACCTAACTCGGCTCTGCGTAAAGTTGCCCGTGTTCGCTTGACGAACTCCATCGAAGTAACTGCTTATATTCCCGGCATTGGTCACAATTTACAGGAACACAGTGTTGTATTAATCAGAGGCGGTCGTGTCAAAGACCTTCCTGGTGTACGTTATCACATCGTCCGCGGTGCCTTGGATACAGCTGGCGTAGCAGATCGTCAGCAGTCCCGTTCTAAATACGGCGCTAAGAAAGGCAAATAAGATTTGCCATTTAAGATGAACAAGATGACTTACATAGCATAGAGGAGGAATTAGACATGCCAAGAAAAGGCCCCGTGCCGAAGCGTGATGTGCTGCCGGATCCGGTGTACCATTCCAAATTGGTAACGCGCTTCATCAACAAAGTTATGTTGGACGGCAAAAAAGGTGTCGCTGAAACCATCGTTTATGATGCTTTCGACATCATCCGTTCTAAAATGAATAAAGATCCTTTGGAAGTATTCGAACAGGCTCTCAACAACGTTATGCCTGTCCTGGAAGTCCGTGCCCGCCGCGTCGGTGGTGCTAACTACCAGGTTCCTGTCGAAGTACGTGCAGACCGTCGCCTGTCCCTCGGTATCCGCTGGACTGTCGGCTATGCCCGTAAACGCGGCGAACGCACGATGAAAGAAAAGCTCGCTGGCGAATTGATGGACGCCTTCAACAATACAGGCGCTGCTATCAAGAAAAAGGAAGATACTCATAAAATGGCTGAAGCTAACAAAGCTTTCGCTCATTATCGTTGGTAATTTACGATATTTATTATTTTTTGAGGAGTGGAAAAAACCGTGCCAAGAGAATTTTCTTTGGAAAAAACGAGAAATATTGGCATCATGGCTCACATCGATGCTGGTAAAACCACGACAACAGAACGTATCCTGTTCTACACCGGCCGCGTCCACAAGATCGGCGAAGTTCATGATGGCGCTGCTACCATGGACTGGATGGCTCAGGAACAGGAACGTGGTATCACGATTACATCGGCTGCTACGACGGCTCACTGGAAAGGATACCGCATCAACATCATCGATACTCCGGGGCACGTTGACTTCACCGTTGAAGTTGAACGCTCGCTGCGCGTACTCGACGGCTCTGTTGCTGTTTTCTCCGCAAAGGGCGGCGTAGAACCGCAGTCGGAAACGGTATGGCGTCAGGCTGAACATTACCATGTTCCCCGTATCGCATTCGTCAACAAGATGGATACGACCGGTGCTGACTTCCTGAACGTTGTCGACATGATGAAAGATCGTCTTCAGGCAAATGCCGTTGCTATTCAGCTCCCAATCGGTGCTGAAGCAACCTTCCGCGGCATCATCGACCTCATTACCATGAAAGCAGAAGTCTATGACGATGCTCTCGGTAAAGAAATCGAAGTTGTCGACATCCCGGAAGACGAATTAGAAGAAGCTAAAAAATATCATGACATCATGGTTGAAGCTGTTTGCGATACCGATGAAGACCTCATGATGAAATACCTCGAAGGTGAAGAAATCACCATCGACGAATTGAAAGCAGCCATCCGTAAAGGCGTCTGCACGAACAAATTGTTCCCGGTCCTCTGCGGTTCTGCTTACAAGAACAAAGGGATCCAGATGCTCCTCGACGCTGTCGTCGATTACATGCCGAGCCCGTTGGATATTCCTCCGGTCAAAGGCACTAACCCCGACACAGACGAAGAAGAAACTCGTGAAGCTGATGACAATGCACCGCTTTCCGCATTGGCATTTAAGATCATGGCTGACCCCTTTGTCGGCAAACTGGCATTCTTCCGCGTTTACTCCGGCACGTTACAGGCCGGTACCTATGTCTACAACTCGACAAAAGGTAAAAAAGAACGTGTTGGCCGTATCCTCCGGATGCACGCTAACCACCGCGAAGAAGTACAGGAAGCTTACACGGGCGACATCGGCGGCATCGTCGGTCTGAAAGATACGACCACAGGCGATACGCTGTGCGATGAAAAACACCCGATTATCCTCGAAAAGATGGAATTCCCGGATCCGGTTATTTCCGTAGCCGTTGAACCGAAGACCAAAGCTGACCAGGAAAAAATGGGCATCGCCCTGGCTCGTCTGGCTGAAGAAGACCCGACGTTCAAAGTCAAGACCGATGCTGAAACCGGCCAGACCATCATCTCCGGCATGGGCGAACTCCATTTGGATATCATCGTCGACCGCATGTCCCGCGAATTTAAAGTAGACTGCAACGTCGGCAAACCGCAGGTTGCTTACCGCGAAACCATCCGCAAAGATGTCAAGTCTCGTGGTTTCTTCAAGCGTCAGTCCGGCGGCCGTGGTCAGTATGGTGACTGCTGGCTCGAACTCATTCCGCAGGAACAGGGCAAAGGCTACGAATTTGAAAACAAAGTCGTTGGCGGCGCTATTCCTAAGGAATACATCGGCTCCGTTGAAGCTGGTGTCAAAGAAGCAATGGAAACAGGCGTTTTGGCAGGTTTCCCGATGGTCGATATCAAAGTCGTCGTATACGACGGTTCTTACCATGAAGTCGACTCCTCGGAAATGGCCTTCAAGATCGCTGGCTCTATGGGCTTCAAAGAAGGTGCCCGCAAGGCAGACCCGGTTCTCCTCGAACCGTACACGAAAGTCGAAGTTGTCGTTCCTGAAGAATACATGGGCGACGTCATCGGCGACCTCAACTCCCGCCGTGGTCGTGTCGAAGGTATGGAAATGCGCTCCGGTGCAGAACATATCAACGCATTCGTACCGCTGGCAGAAATGTTTGGCTATGCAACGGATTTGCGTTCCCGTACGCAGGGCCGTGGCGTTTATACGATGACATTCGACCACTACGAAGAAGTTCCGAAGAACGTAGCCGAAAAAGTCATCAGCGAAAAAGGCTAATATAATTTAATTTACACTGGAGGAACAGCAAATGGCTAAAGAACATTACGAAAGAACCAAACCGCATGTTAACATTGGCACGATCGGTCACGTCGACCACGGCAAAACTACTTTGACAGCTGCCATCACCAAAGTTTTGGCTGAAAAAGGCTACGCTAAATTCGAAGACTATGCTGATATCGACAAGGCTCCGGAAGAACGTGAACGTGGTATTACAATCAACACGGCACACGTTGAATATGAAACAGACAAACGTCATTATGCACACGTTGACTGCCCGGGCCATGCTGACTATGTCAAGAACATGATCACCGGTGCTGCTCAGATGGACGGCGCTATCCTCGTCGTTTCCGCTGCTGACGGCCCGATGCCCCAGACTCGTGAACACATCCTCTTGGCCCGCCAGGTTGGTGTACCGGCTATCGTCGTATACCTCAACAAAGCTGACCAGGTTGACGATCCGGAACTCATCGAACTCGTTGAAATGGAAGTTCGTGATCTCCTCAGCTCCTACGATTTCCCCGGCGACGAAGTTCCTATCGTAGTTGGCTCCGCTCTCAAAGCCCTCGAAGGCGACGAAAGCGAAATCGGCAAACCGTCCATCCTCAAATTGATGGATGCTGTTGACGAATACATCCCGACTCCGCAGCGCCCGACTGACCAGCCGTTCCTCATGCCTGTCGAAGACGTCTTCACCATCACAGGCCGCGGTACTGTTGCTACAGGCCGTGTTGAACGTGGCGAACTCAAAGTTGGCGACGCAGTTGAAATCGTCGGCCTCGCTGACGAACCGAAAGATACGGTTGTTACGGGCGTTGAAATGTTCCGTAAGATCCTCGACCGCGCTGAAGCAGGCGACAACATCGGTGCTCTTCTCCGTGGTGTAGACCGTAAAGAAATCGAACGTGGCCAGGTTCTCGCTAAACCGGGTACCATTCATCCGCACACGAAATTCAAAGCTCAGGTTTACGTCTTGACGAAAGACGAAGGCGGCCGTCACACCCCGTTCTTCAACGGCTATCGTCCGCAGTTCTACTTCCGTACGACTGACGTAACTGGCGTCATCCAGCTCCCGGAAGGCACTGAAATGTGCATGCCTGGCGATAACGTCAAAATGGATGTTGAACTCATCACTCCGATCGCTATCGAAGCAGGCCTCCGCTTCGCTATCCGCGAAGGCGGCCGTACGGTAGGCGCTGGCGTCGTTTCCGAAATCGAAGGCTAAAATATTGTTTGATGGTTGACTATCAACTTCAAAGTTGAAAAAGAGGCTGTCGCATATGCGACGGCCTCTTTTTTGCGTGCCTTTATGCACAAGGTCACAGACCGTGAAAGATTTATCGCCTGGCTGCGATTTCGTAGGGGTCGCCCAAAGGGCGACCCGCTTGATTCTGAGGGAATGGTCCTATGTCAAGATTTCGGACAAATTAAATTGAGGTTTTTCGTTTCTTAGATTCCCAGACGCATATTATGTTTCTGGAAATCAGCATACAGCTTTTCATAGTCATCCGGTGACATGTAGTTGCAATGGCTATGAATGCGTACGGTGTTGTAAAAGGTATTGATGTATTCAAACACCAACAAGTACGCTTGCTGATAATTTTGAATCTTGAAGCGATTGAGCCATTCCCGTTTAATCAGGGAGTGGAAGGATTCGATGCAGGCATTGTCCCATGGATAGCCTTTCTTCGAATAGCTGCGGCGCATTTGGGATGTCTCCCGAATATATGCCTGCGAAACATACTGGCAGCCACGGTCCGAATGGATAACCAACAGCTGTCCGGGTTTCCGGCATTGTTTGGCTTCCTGCAGCATCTTGACGATGCCGGCGACGTCCAGATTACGGGCCAGATTCCAGGCGATGATTTTCCTGGAGAACAAATCCATAATGCTTTCCAAATAGACGAAACCTTCAGCTGTCCAGATATAGGTGATGTCGCTGCACCATACTTGATCCGGTTCTTCAGGATTGAAGCATTCCTGAAGGATATTCACCAGCGCCACGTCAAAGTCACTGTTACGGGTCGTTACGGTGTAATGCTTTACCCAGCAGGCCTGAATGCCCATTTGCCGCATGTATACGCCAACTGTGCGTTCAGAGATACTGTCCCCGTTCTGCTGCATAACTTGGGCAATCTTCGGGGCTCCGTAAATCTGCTTGGAATCGTCGTAGATAGTTTGAATCTTTTTCTTCATCTCCTTGCGGTGCTGGGCCTGTTTCGATGGTTTGCGCGCCGCCCAGTCATAATATCCTGAAGAAGAAACGTCGAGTTCAGAAAGCACTCCGGACACCGAAAAACGACGTTCTGCCTGATGGGCATTTTCGGCTTCTTCCTGGACACTGCGATAGATGGCAATGGTCATTTGTCCAGAATGCTGATAGCTTTTTTTAGGACATTCAACGCATCCTTCGCATCCCGCAGTTCACGCTGCAGACGGGCGATTTCCTTAGCTTCATCCGAAGCATAGTTGCCGGAACCACGATAAGGCATTTCGCCATTGTCCTTCAGCTGCTTTTGCCAACGGGACAAGGTTTGTGGAGCAATACCTAGATTCGTAGCACAGCCAACCAAGCCGAGTTCCCGATGTTCATGATAATATTTAACTGCGTTGATTTTGAATTCTTTGTTGAATTTTGCCATACTGAGGCCTCCTTAGTTAATCCTATTGTACCACCATTAGGAACCTCAGTTTGACTTGTCCTATTTATATGCTAACACCAGAATCACGGTTACAGTGACGTGGAGCACCAAAGCCTCGCCTCATAGGAGAGGTGGCCCGAAGGGCCGGAGAGGTTGACCTCTCAGTCAGCTGCGCTGACAGCTCTCCTAACAGGAGAGCCGGGCCGCCCTCTGGGACGGCCCCTACGCACGAATCACAGCCTGCGGCCTGCGAACTGCGGGCGCCATGTGAAGCAGCTGCAAGCTGCTTCACTTTATCATGATGTAACGACATGGGTCCCATGTGAAATCTGTTCGATTATTTCTCAAAAACCTTGAAAAATCCTTGCATCATGCGGTTTTTTGTAGTAAACTAAGTAAGTACGCGACAACAGGGAAATACGCCCTGAAACGCGCTAAACTATGATATAAGATGTTGCCCGCCTTGCGGGGAAACTCTTATGGAGCAGTCTATTCAAGGAAATAGACGTTAGGAGGAATTAAGTAATGGCAAAACAGGAAAGAATTCGTATTCGCCTCAAAGCTTACGATCACAAAACGCTTGATCAGAGCGCGGCGAAAATCGTCGACACGGCGAAACGTACCGGTGCTATGGTATCCGGACCGATTCCGCTTCCGACAGAAAAGAACATCTTCACGATTCTTCGTTCTCCCCATGTCAACAAAGACTCTCGTGAACAGTTCGAACTCCGTACGCACAAACGCTTGATCGACATTCTCGAAGCATCCAACAAGACCGTTGATGCCTTGACAAGACTCGATCTGCCGGCAGGCGTAGACATCGAAATCAAATTATAGGAGGAGGTGCGATTATGTCTAAAGCTATTTTGGGTAAAAAATTAGGTATGACTCAGGTCTTTACTGAAGAAGGCGCAGTCGTCCCTGTAACCGTCGTCGAAGCTTCCCCGAACGTAGTTGTACGTGTCAAGACCGTTGATACGGACGGATACAACTCCATTCAGCTCGGCTATGGTGAAATCAAAGAAAAACATCTGACAAAACCCGTTAAGGGTCAATTCGACAAAGCAGGCGTTGCTCCTGTTAAGTATCTTCGCGAATTCCGTTTGACAGATACGCCGGAATATACGGTAGGCCAAACTCTGGCAGCTGATATTTTCGCAAGCGGCGATCTCGTCGACGTAATTGGCACCAGCAAGGGTAAAGGTTTTGCAGGTACCATCAAACGTCACGGTTTCCACCGCGGACCGATGGGTCACGGCTCCAAATCTCATCGTGAACCCGGTTCTCTCGGACCTATGACCAGTGGTGGCGGCGGTAAAGTCGTCAAAGGTAAAAAACTTCCTGGACAAATGGGTGGCAATCAGGCAACCGTTCTTCATCTCTCCATCGTCAAAGTCGACATGGACAAGAACCTGATCCTGGTTAAAGGTGGTATCCCGGGCGCCAAAGGCAGCCTCGTCATGATTCGCGATACTGTAAAACCCCGCTAATAGTTGTCTAAGGAAGGAGGATAAAATATAATGCCAAAAGTAAGCACGTATAATATTACCGGCGCACAGACCGGTGAAATCGAATTGAACGATAGCGTATTTGGCGTTGAAGTGAACGAAGCCGTTATGCGTCAGGCCGTTCTCCGTCAGCTCGCCAACCAGCGCTTGGGCACACATTCCACCAAAACTCGCGGCCTCGTTCGCGGTGGTGGCAGAAAGCCTTGGAAACAAAAAGGAACCGGCCGGGCCCGTGTAGGCAGCAGCCGCAGCCCGTTGTGGGTTGGTGGCGGCACCATCTGGGGTCCCCATCCGCGCTCTTACGCACAGAAAATGCCGCGTAAAGCTCGTCGCCTCGCCGTTAAATCCGCTTTGAGCGATAAAGTCAATACAAACGAATTGTTCGTCCTCGACGAAATCAATCTCGCAGCTCCGAAGACGAAAGAAGTCGTCGCACTCATCAACAACTTCAAATTCGCTGGTGAAAAAGTCCTTTTCATCACCGACAACGATGAAGTCGTAGAACGCTGCGCACGCAACATCAAAGGCGTTAAAGCCATTTCCACTACTGGCGTCAACATCTTTGACCTGCTCCACTACACGAAATTGTTCGTTACGAAGAGCGCTGTAGCTAAGATTGAGGAGGTGCTCGCATAATGAACATGCATGATCTCTTGCTGAAACCGGTCATCACTGAAAAAACAACGATGATGATGTCTGATGGCAAATACACATTCAAAGTACCGCTCCGTGCTAATAAAGTTGAAATCCGTAAAGCTGTTGAAGCCGTCTTCGGCGTCAAAGTTAAAAGCGTAGCAACACTTCGCACGATGGGCAAATTCAAGCGCATGGGCAAGTACATCGGCAAGCGCCCGGATTACAAGAAAGCCATCGTAACCCTTCAGGAAGGCGAAACCATCGAATTCTTCGAAGGAGCTTAAGGAATTAACGAATAAGGAGGAGGCACTACAATGGCCATTAAATCATTTAAACCGTACTCCGCTAGCCGCCGTTTCATGACTGTTTCGACATTCGAAGAAATCACGGCGTCTAAACCGGAAAAATCCTTATTGGCTAAAGTAACCAATAAGGGCGGTCGTAATAACAGCGGCCGTATGACTGTCCGCCATCAGGGCGGTGGTCACAAACGCCGTTACCGTTTGATCGACTTCAAACGTATTAAAGATAACATCCCGGCAAAAGTTGCGACGATCGAATACGATCCGAACCGCTCTGCTAACATCGCTCTTCTGTTCTACGCAGATGGCGAAAAGAAATACATCATCGCTCCGAACGGCCTGAAAGTCGGCGACGTTCTCTACAGCGGTCCTGAATCGGATATCAAGATCGGCAACGCATTGCCGCTCCAGAACATCCCCCTCGGTACGCTCGTACACAACGTCGAACTGAAAATCGGCAAAGGCGGCCAGA
This sequence comes from Megasphaera elsdenii DSM 20460, assembly GCF_003010495.1. NCBI lineage: Bacteria > Bacillati > Bacillota > Negativicutes > Veillonellales > Veillonellaceae > Megasphaera > Megasphaera elsdenii. The sequence continues at coordinate 1,174,218 of NZ_CP027570.1, forward strand.
TGGTCCGCTCCGCTGGTGAATCGGCTCAGCTCATGGCTAAAGAAGGCAACTATGCACTGCTCCGCCTTCCGTCGGGCGAACTTCGTCAGGTACACGTACGCTGCCGCGCTACGATCGGCGTAGTCAGCAACACGGACTATGAAAACATCACCATCGGTAAAGCCGGCCGTTCCCGCTGGAAAGGCATCCGTCCGGGCAACCGTGGTGTCGTCATGAACCCGTGCGATCATCCGCATGGCGGCGGCGAAGGTAAAGCTCCTGTTGGTCGTAAACGTCCGGTTACTCCTTGGGGTAAACCTGCTTATGGCGTTAAGACTCGCGACGCTAAGAAAGCTTCCAATAAATTCATTGTGAAGAGACGTAAATAAGTGTTGAGGAAAGGAGATAACTAAGTGTCCAGATCCATTAAAAAGGGCCCATTCGTAGCACACCATCTCTTGAAGAAAATCGACGCTATGAACGAAGCCAACGAAAAGAAAGTAATCAAAACCTGGTCCCGTGCATCGATGATCCTGCCGAGCTTCGTCGGCCACACCATCGCTGTACACGACGGCCGTAAACATGTACCTGTCTATATCACGGAAGATATGGTAGGTCATAAATTAGGCGAATTTGCACCGACTCGTACATTCAAGGGTCATGCTAAAGCCGAAAAAGTAACTAAATAAGGGGGTAACTTAAATGGCAGTAAAAGCTGTTACGAAACACATTCGCATTGCTCCCCGTAAAATTCGGATTGTTGCTGACTTGGTTCGGGGCAAAAACGTCGGCGAAGCTTTCGCTATCTTGAAATTCACTCCGAAAGTGGGTTCCCGTGTAGTTGAAAAAACTTTGCGCAGTGCCGTTGCTAATGCGGAACATAACAATGATATGGACGTTGCAAAATTGTTCATTTCTGAAATCTTTGTTGACCAGGATTCCACGATGAAACGTATTCATCCGCGCAGCCGTGGACAGGCCTTCAAAATTCTCAAACATTCCAGTCATCTGACGGTTGTTGTTGACGAAAAAGCATAAGGAGGGAAATGGAGTGGGTCAGAAAGTTAATGCCCATGGATTCCGCGTCGGCGTTTCCAAACCTTGGGACGCAAAATGGTATGCAGAAAAAGATTACGCTGCACTTTTGAACGAAGACGTTAAGATCCGTGAATTCTTAAAGAAACAGTTATACATCGCAGGTGTTTCCCGTATCGAAATCGAACGCTCTGCAAAACGTATCAAATTGATTATCCATACCGCAAAACCGGGCATGGTCATCGGCCGTGGCGGTGCAGGTATTGAAGATATTAAAAAAGCGTTGAAAGCCTTCACCACTAAGACTGTCGACGTAAACATCGCAGAAATCAAACAGGCCGAAATGGATGCAACTCTCGTTGCTGAAAACGTTGCCGGCCAGCTCGAACGCCGTATCGGCTTCCGCCGCGCTATGAAACAGTGCGTTGGCCGTACCATGCGTATGGGCGCTAAAGGTATCAAGATCATGTGCTCCGGCCGTCTCGGCGGTGCTGAAATCGCTCGCAGCGAAAGCCTTCGCGACGGTTCCATCCCCCTGCATACGCTCCGTGCTGACATCGACTATGGCTTTGCAGAAGCTCATACGACCTATGGCTGCATCGGCGTCAAATGCTGGATCTACAAAGGTGAAATCCTCCCGGAAGCTAAGAAAGCTCCGAAGAAACGCGAAGGGAGTGAAGCATAATGTTAATTCCAAAACGTGTTAAATATCGTAAACAGTTCCGTGGCCGCATGAAAGGCCAGGCACATCGCGGTAATAAAGTAGCTCATGGTGATTTCGGCCTCGTCGCTCTCGAACCGTCGTGGATCACGAACCGCCAGATCGAAGCTGCCCGTATTGCTATGACCCGTTATATCAAACGTGGTGGTAAAGTTTGGATCAAAATCTTCCCGGATAAACCGATCACGGCTAAACCGGCTGGTACTCGTATGGGTTCCGGTAAAGGCGCTCCTGAATACTGGGTTGCCGTTGCTAAACCGGGCCGCGTACTCTTTGAAATGGGCGGCGTAAGCGAAGAAGTTGCTCGTGAAGCAATGCGTCTTGCTGGCCATAAGCTGCCGATTAAAACGAAGTTTGTTGTTAAAGGTCAGGAATTAGGTGGTGAATAAAATGAAGGTTAAAGAAATCCGTGCGCTGAGCGCTGCCGAAATGGATGAAAAAGTGGTTAGCCTGAAAGAAGAATTGTTTAACCTCCGTTTTCAACATGCGACCGGCCAATTAGAAAATCCAATGCGTATCCGCGAAGTCAAGAAGACAATCGCTCGCATCAAAACGGTACAGCGTGAAGCAGAACTGAAAGCGCAGGCGTAAGAAGCGTCCATAATTGGAATCTAAAAGGAGGTCACAAGCACAGATGGAAAGAAATGAACGGAAAATCCGCGTAGGTAAAGTTGTCAGCGATAAAATGGACAAAACCGTTGTCGTTGCTGTAGAATATAAGACACAGCACAAGCTGTACAAAAAACCGATTATCTCGACGGTAAAATTCAAAGCCCACGATGAAAACAACGAATGCCATGTTGGCGACGTAGTCCGCATCGAAGAAACTCGTCCGCTGTCCAAACAGAAACACTGGAGAGTAGTGACAATCGTAGAAAAAGCTAAATAAGCTTCATTAATTAGGAGGTTAAGCCATGATTCAGCAAGAAACTGTGTTGAATGTTGCCGATAACACTGGCGCCAAGAAAATCTTGTGCATCCAGGTCATGGGTGGCTCGTATCGTAAATATGGCAACATTGGTGATATCATTACCGCATCTGTTAAAGATGCATCACCCGGTGGCGTTGTCAAGAAAGGCGACGTAGTCAAAGCTGTTATCGTTCGTTCCAAGAAAGGTTTGCGCCGTGCAGACGGTTCTTACATCCGCTTCGACGAAAACGCAGCTGTCGTAATCAATAATGATAAAAGCCCGAAAGGTACTCGTATTTTTGGGCCCGTTGCCAGAGAACTGCGTGAAAAAGATTTCATGAAGATCATCTCCCTGGCTCCGGAAGTATTATAAGGAGGAGGTGTTCTCAATGGGTAAAATGCACGTTAAAACAGGCGATACGGTCATCGTCATCGCTGGTAAAGAAAAAGGCAAAAAAGGCAAGGTCATCGCAACGTATCCGAAAAAAGACCGTGTCGTAGTTGAAGGCCTTAACCTGGTTAAGCGCCACACGAAACCGAGTCAGAACAATCCTCAAGGCGGCATTATCACTAAGGAAGCAGCAATCCACGTTTCCAACGTAATGCTCGTAGATCCTGAAAGCGGCAAACCGACCCGTGTCAAAATGGTCCAGCAGGCCGATGGCACCAAAGTCCGTACAGCCGTAAAGAGCGGTAAAGCTATCTAATAAGAAGGGAGGCCCTTGAGAGTGTCCAGATTAAAAGACAAATACCTTTCCGAAGTCGTAAAAGGCTTGCAGGAAAAATACAATTATAAAAACGTAATGCAGATTCCGAAGGTTACCAAAGTTGTTATCAACATGGCCGTTGGCGAAGCTGTTACCAACTCCAAAGCCTTGGACGCTGCTGTCAATGATATGACCATCATTTCCGGTCAGAAACCGATCATCACGAAAGCTAAGAAATCCATCGCAGCTTTCAAAATCCGTGAAGGCATGAACCTCGGCTGCAAAGTTACCCTGCGCGGCGAACGGATGTATGAATTCCTCGACAAACTGATGAACTTGACACTGCCCCGCGTCCGTGACTTCCACGGCGTCAGTGCCACCGGTTTCGACGGCCGCGGCAACTATACCCTCGGCCTGAAAGAACAGCTTATCTTCCCGGAAATCGAATACGATAAGGTTGATAAAGCTCGCGGCATGGACATCACCATCGTTACCACAGCTACGACCGACGAAGAAGGCCGTGACATGCTGAAAATGATGGGCATGCCTTTTGAAAAGTAATAGAGGAGGATAACATACATGGCAAAGAAATCGATGCTCGAACGTGAAAAGAAACGTGAAAAAATGGTTGCCAAATACGCTAAGCTCCGCGCTGAACTCAAAGCAAAAGGCGACTATGAAGCACTTTCTCAGCTGCCGGCTAACGCATCTCCGGTCCGTCTGCACAACCGTTGCAAAGTAACCGGCCGTCCTCACGGTTATATGCGTAAATTCGGCATCTGCCGCATCACATTCCGTGAACTGGCTTACAAAGGTCAGATCCCTGGCGTTAAAAAAGCCAGCTGGTAACACGTATTCCATGGAGGGAGGTTTTTAGATTATGGCAATGACCGATCCGATTGCGGATATGCTCACAAGAATCCGTAATGCTAACTCGGCATATCACGAAAAAGTAGAAATCCCTGCTTCGAAGATGAAAGCTGCAGTGCTCGACATCCTCAAAGAAGAAGGTTTCGTCAAAAACTACGAATCCGTAAACGAAGGCAAAACGCTGAAAGTTACGTTGAAATATGGTTCTAATAAAGAAAAAGTAATTACCGGCATCAAGAGAATTTCCAAACCGGGCCTGCGCGTATACGCTGGCAAAGAAGAACTCCCGCGCGTTCTCGGTGGTTTGGGGATCGCAGTAATTTCCACGTCCCAGGGCGTCATGAGCGACAAAAAAGCTCGTAAACTCGGCTTGGGCGGCGAAGTTATCGCTTACGTCTGGTAAATCGTTTTGGAGGTGTCAATATGTCCCGAGTAGGTAGAATGCCTATTGATATCCCGGCAGGCGTAAATGTAAACCTCGATGGCCACGTAATTACCGTTAAAGGCCCGAAAGGCGAACTCACACGTACGCTCCACCAGGATATGAAAATCACAGTGGCTGACAACGTCATCACTGTAGAACGTCCGTCTGACGATAAAAATCACCGTGCACTGCACGGCCTCACCCGTGCCCTTATTGCCAACATGGTAAAAGGTGTTTCGGAAGGCTTCAAAAAAGAACTGGAAATCGTTGGCGTTGGTTACAGAGCACAGATGAAAGGTAAGAAACTTGCCTTGACTCTTGGCTTCTCCCATCCCCTCGAACTCGATGCTCCGGCTGGTGTCACCATCGAATGCCCGAGCGCTACGCAGATCACCATTTCCGGTGCTGATAACGAAGTTGTCGGCGAATTTGCTGCTAAAGTCCGCGGCTACCGCCTGCCTGAACCGTACAAGGGCAAAGGTATCCGTTATGTTGGCGAACATGTCCGTCGTAAAGCCGGTAAAGCTGGTACGAAGAAATAATTAACCTTTAATTAGAAAGGAGTGAATTCCTTGAAGAAGAGTAAAAACACAATCCGTTTGAAACGGCATTGGCGTTTACGCAAGAACATCAACGGCACGGCAGAACGTCCGCGTCTCAACGTTTTCCGCAGCCTTAACAATATCTACGCTCAGGTCATCGATGACCAGAACGGCGTAACTTTGGTTTCCGCAAGCTCTTTGGACAAAGAAATCAAAGGTCAGAACGTCAGCGGCGGCAACGCCGAAGGCGCAAAATTAGTCGGTGCTTTAGTTGCAAAACGGGCTATCGAAAAAGGTATCACGACGGTTGTCTTCGACCGTGGCGGTTACATTTATCACGGCCGTGTTGCAGCTCTCGCTGAAGCAGCTCGTGAAGCTGGCTTGAAATTCTAATCAAGGAGGAAATAACACATGGCAAAAGTTGACCATGCAGGTCTCGAATTACAGGAAAATGTAGTATTCATCAACCGCGTTGCTAAGGTAGTTAAAGGCGGCCGCCGTTTTTCCTTCAGTGCCCTCGTTGTTGTCGGTGACGGCAACGGCAATGTCGGCGCAGGTTTAGGTAAAGCTGGCGAAGTTCCTGAAGCAATCCGTAAAGGCGTTGAAGACGCTAAGAAACATATGATTTCCGTTCCTCTCAAGAACGGCTCCATCCCCCACACGATCACAGGTATCTTCGGTGCAGGCAAAGTATTCCTGAAACCGGCTGCTGAAGGTACTGGCGTCATCGCTGGCGGTCCGGTCCGTGCCGTATTGGAACTGGCAGGCGTCCGCAACATCCTCACCAAATCGATCGGTTCTTCCAACCCGAACAACATGGTTCAGGCAACCCTCGAAGGCTTGAGCCGCTTGAAGGATGTCAACAAAGTTGCTGAACTCCGTGGCAAAACTGTAGAAGAAATTTACGGTTAATAAGGAGGATATGACAAGATGGCTCAGGTTAAAGTTACTCTCGTAAAGAGTTTGGCAGGCCGTCCTGGTGACCAGCGCGCAACCATCGTTGCCCTCGGTCTCCACAAGACGAACTCCAGCGTAGTAAAAGAAGTTACCCCGCAGATCAAAGGGATGCTTCACAAAGTAGAACACTTAGTAAAAGTAGAAGAAATCTAATATAGAAGGAGGTGCGCTGAATTGAAACTTCATGAAATGAGTATTGTTCCTGGTTCCAAGAAAAAACGCAACCGCGTCGGCCGCGGCATCGGCTCCGGCAATGGCAAAACGGCTGGCAAAGGTATGAAAGGTCAGCTCTCCCGTAGCGGTGGCGGCAAGCGCCCGGGCTTCGAAGGCGGCCAGATGCCGTTGTATCGTTTGCTCCCGAAACGCGGCTTCAAAAACATTTGGGCTAAAGAATATGCAGAAGTTAACGTTTCTGTACTCAACCGCTTTGAAGATGGCACGACTGTCGATCCCGTCGCTCTCGTTGAAGCTGGCATCCTCAAGAATGTCCGCGATGGCGTCCGCATCCTCGGCAACGGTGAACTCGAAAAGAAACTCACTGTCGTAGCTAACGGCTTCACGAAATCCGCTAAGGCTAAAATCGAAGCAGCTGGCGGCAAGGTTGTAGTACCGGGAGAAGAACCGGTAGCTGAACAGTAGGGGTGATTTGCGGTGTTAGAAAACATCCAAAACGTACTGAACGTCCCGGAATTTCGGAAACGGGCAGTCTTCACCCTCATCATGTTCGTCATTTTCAGACTTGGCGTTCACATCCCCGTACCGGGCGTTGATTCGTCAGTCATTGAAAACCTCTTCAGCAGCGGCAACTTGTTCGGTCTTCTGGACTTGTTCGCCGGCGGGGCACTGAGTAAGTTCTCCGTCCTGGCCATGAGCATCACGCCGTACATCAACGCGTCGATCATCATGCAGCTGCTGACAGCCGTCGTCCCGACCTTTGAACAATGGGCAAAGGACAATCAGGAAGGCCGCGATAAGATCCAAAAGGTCACGCGGTACGGTACGGTTGTCCTGGCGTTGATCCAGGCTTTCGCCATGAGCTATGCGCTGAAAGTCAACAATGCCCTCATCGTCGACAGCTGGGCCATGGTCGTCATGGTCTCGCTGATCCTCACGGCAGGCACGTGTTTCCTCATGTGGCTCGGTGACCAGATCACAGCTGGTGGGATCGGCAACGGCATTTCTCTCATCATCTTCGCGGGTATCGTAGCGCGTTTCCCTCAAGGGTGCATGACGATTTACAAGTATATCCAGGCTGGTTCGATCAACATCTTCCAGGCCTTGCTTTTTGCTGTTATCGCCTTGTTCATGATCGTCGTGGTCATCGAAGTCACCCAGGGTCAGCGCCGCGTCACGGTACAGTATGCGAAACGTATCGTCGGCCGTAAGATGTATGGCGGTCACTCGACACACATTCCGCTGAAAGTCAACCAGGCTGGCGTCATTCCCATCATCTTTGCTTCGTCTGTACTGATGTTCCCGATTACCATCGCACAGTTCGTACAGAATGACACGATCCAGTGGGTCGCAAGCTTCTTTGCATGGGGCACGGTGACCAACACCGTCATGTACGCACTCCTGATTATGTTCTTCACATATTTCTACACGGCTATTTCGCTGAACATCCCGCAGCTTACGGAAAATATGCAGAAATACGGCGGCTTCATCCCTGGCATCCGACCGGGTCAGCCGACGGCCATGTATATCGATCGCATCATGACGAGGATCACCCTCGCCGGTGCCTTCTTCCTGGCCTTCATTGCCATCCTGCCGAACTTCATCGGCTGGATCACGGGCATCGAAGGGGTCTACTTCGGCGGTACAGCCATCCTCATCGTCGTCGGTGTTGCCATCGACACGATGAAACAGGCAGAATCCTTAGTTTTGAATAGACAATATCAAGGATTTATGAAATAATAAGGGGGTAGTTTGAGTGTATATTCTTTTAATGGGCCCTCCGGGTGCTGGTAAAGGTACCCAGGCTGAACGATTGATTGAAAAATATGGTATTCCCCAGATTTCGACAGGCGACATGTTCCGGGCGGCTGTAAAAGAACAGACCCCGCTCGGCCTCGAAGCCAAGAAGTACATGGATAACGGCCAGCTCGTACCGGACGCTGTTACCGTTGGCATCGTCAAAGAACGCCTTGCCAAAGATGATTGCAAAAAAGGCTTCATCCTCGACGGTTTCCCGCGCACGACCAGCCAGGCTGTATCCCTCGATGCTATCCTCCGGGATTTAGGCATCAAACTCGATGGCGTCATCAACATCGCCGTCCCCGATGAAGAACTCATCAAACGGACGACGGGCCGTCAGATCTGCCGCTCCTGTGGTGCGACATACCATGTCACATTCAAACCGTCCAAGGTGAAGAACGTCTGCGATAAATGCGGCGGTGAATTGTATCAGCGCGATGACGACAAAGTCGAAACCGTCAAGAAACGCTTGAGCGTCTACGCTGCACAGACGAAACCGCTCATCGACTACTATAAGAATTCCAATCTCTACATCGAAATCGATGGCAAACAGAGCATGGAAGATGTCTACAAAGACATCGTCGCTAGTCTTGAAAAGAGTAAATAAGCATGATTATTTTAAAATCGAAACGGGAAATTGAGTATATTCGCGAAGCTGGCCGCATTACTGCTAACGCACTTCAACTCATGAAGAAACTGGCTCAGCCTGGCATTACGACAGGCGAACTCGACCAGCGCTGTGAAGAATACATCCGCAGCTGCGGCGCTTTTCCGAGCTGCAAAGGCTACTACGGGTTCCCGGCAACCATTTGCGCCAGCGTAAATGAAGAAGTCGTCCACGGCATCCCGGGCCACCGCAAGCTCAAAGATGGCGATATAATCAGCATTGATTTAGTAGTAAACAAGAATGGCTACCATGGCGATTCGACGGTAACGATTCCTGTCGGCCACGTTCGTCCGGCGACCCTCAAGCTCTTGAAGGTCACCGAAGAAAGCCTTTATAAGGGCATCGAACAGGCCGTAGCCGGAAATCACCTCGGCGACATCGGCCACGCAGTCCAGTCTTATGCCGAATCCTTCGGATACGGCGTCGTCCGCGACTACGTCGGCCACGGCATCGGCACGGATATGCATGAAGATCCGGAAGTGCCGAACTATGGCATGGCCGGTCACGGCGAACTGCTGGAACCGGGCATGGTCCTGGCCATTGAACCGATGATCAATATGGGCACCGAAAAGGTCCGCCAGCTGAAGAACGGCTGGACCGTCGTCACGCGTGACGGCAAACCGGCAGCCCACTTCGAACATACAGTAGCCATCACGGAAAACGGTCCTGAAATTCTGACGTTACCGGAAGAGTAAGTATGGAACGGACTCAGATGATACCTGTCTGCACGGTCGTAGAAAGCCTGGCAGGCAGGGATAAAGGCCACTTGTATGTTGTTGTCGGCAGTCTGGCTTATCCCTACGTATGGATTGCTGACGGTAGAAAGTACAACCTGGATAAGCCGAAGAAAAAGAATTGCCGGCATCTCCGGATATTGGGAACGAGCGTATCCACTGGAAGCGCTGGTCCCGCGAGAATCAGCAATGAATGGATACGGTCCGTCTTGAACCGGGCTGTGAAGAATTGACCAGGGAGGTTACTATGTCGAAGGTAGATGTCATTGAAGTAGAAGGCGTCGTCGTTGAAGCTTTGCCAAACGCCATGTTCAAAGTCAAGCTTGAAAACGATCACATCGTGCTGGCTCATGTCTCCGGTAAAATGCGGATGAATTTCATTCGTATCCTTCCGGGCGACCGGGTCACACTTGAATTGACACCGTATGATCTGAATCGCGGTCGTATCACGTACCGCTTTAAGTAAGAGTATTACGCAGGAGGTTAACGATGAAGGTAAAACCGTCAGTAAAAAAGATTTGCGAAAAATGCAAAATTATCAAACGTAAAGGCCGCGTCATGGTCATTTGCGAAAATCCGAAACATAAACAGAAACAGGGTTAATAAACAGGAGGTGAATGAATAGATGGCACGTATAGCCGGTGTGGATTTACCACGTGATAAACGAGTTGAAATTGGTTTGACTTACATTTTAGGTATTGGTCTTTCTTCTTCCCAGAAAATTCTGGCTAAGACTGGCGTAAACCCGGATACCCGCGTTCGCGACCTGACAGAAGACGAAGTACAGAAGATTCGTGAAGTCATCGGTTCTGAATATAAAGTTGAAGGCGACCTTCGCCGTGAAACAGCACTCAACATCAAACGCCTGATCGAAGTTAATTCGTATCGCGGCAAACGTCATCGTGCAGGTCTTCCGGTCCGCGGTCAGCGCACCAAGACGAACGCACGTACCCGTAAAGGCCCGAGAAAAGCTGTAGCAGGTAAGAAGAAATAAGATTCTTTAAGTAAGGAGGGAAACGATTTTGGCTAAGAACGTAAGAAGCAACAAAAGAAAAGAAAAGAAACATGTAGAATCGGGCGCAGCACATATCCGTTCTACTTTCAATAACACGATCGTTACGATCACTGACGCAAAAGGCAATGCATTGTCCTGGGCAAGTGCCGGCGGCCTCGGTTTCCGTGGTTCCCGTAAGAGCACTCCGTTCGCTGCACAGATGGCTGCTGAACAGGCTGCTAAAGCTGCTATGGAACATGGCCTCCGTCAGGTAGAAGTTTTCGTAAAAGGCCCGGGCTCCGGCCGTGAAGCTGCTATCCGCGCATTGCAGGCTGCAGGTCTTGAAGTCAACTCCATCAAAGACGTAACTCCTATTCCGCATAACGGCTGCCGTCCGCCGAAACGGAGACGCGTATAATCGTAGATAATTAACCAAGGTGTTTTGATTCTGAAATAGGAGGATTTTCCTAATGATCGATGATAACAAGTTTAAAGTTAAAACCGTCGAAATCAATGAAGACGGTACCTATGGAAAATTCGTATGTGAACCTCTCGATCGGGGTTACGGAATCACATTGGGTAATAGTTTGCGGCGTGTCCTCCTGGCATCTCTGGATGGCGTAGCAATCACTTCGATTAAAATCGATGGTGTGCTCCATGAATTTTCGACCATCCCCGGCGTCCGGGAAGATGTTTCGGAAATCATCCTCAACCTCAAACAGGTGCGGATGAAATTCTTGGATGATGATATTGACGCACTCGATATCACCGTCGATATCTCTGGTGAATGTGAATTCACTGCAAACGATCTTAACGTAAACTCAGACATTGAAATTTTAAACCCGGATCTTCATATTGCCACATTGGATACGGATGCCAACATCCGCATGCAGTGCCACATTGAACGCGGCAAAGGGTATGTTCCTTCTACGAAGAACAAGAAAGAAACGGATATGATCGGGGTCATCCCCATCGATTCCATCTTTTCGCCTATTGTGCGCACCAACTACGAAGTAGGCAATATCCGGGTCGGCAACGAAATGGATTACGATTCGTTGACGCTTGAAGTGACGACGGATGGCAGCATCACTGCTGAAAACGCCGTCGCCAAAGCTGCATCCATTATGATCAGCTATTTGAACTACTTCCAGGACATCGCCACCGACGCCAAAGTCAACGACACATTGGCTGAATTTACCAACAAAGATGGCGAAGAACCGGAAGTACCGGAAGAACCGGACCTCAACGACATCAAGATTGATGTCCTCGACCTCTCCGTACGCGCTTCGAATTGCCTGAAACGTGCAAATATCTACACCTTAGGCGACCTCGTAGAACGGACGGAAGACGACTTGTCCAAGATTCGCAACCTCGGCAAGAAGTCTGTCGATGAAATCATTGAAAAGTTGCAAAAAGAAGGTTACGATTTAAAATCGAGTAACGAAGAATAGTTCGAGGAGGATGAACGATGGCTTATAGAAAGTTGGGACGAGACAGCTCCGCACGTAAAGCTTTGCTGCGCAGCATTGTCACCTCTTTATTCCAGCATGAACGCATTGAAACGACAGAAGCAAAGGCAAAAGAACTTCGCAAAGTCGCTGATAAAATGCTTACCCTCGCAAAACGCGGCGATCTCCACGCTCGCCGTCAGGTCTTGGCATACATGATGGATGAAGATGTTGTCAAAAAACTGTTTGACGAAATTGCACCGAAATACAAAGATCGTCAGGGCGGTTATACTCGCATCATCAAAACTGGCGTTCGTCAGGGCGATGCTGCTCCGATGGTAATCATCGAATTAGTATAAGCTTGTAAGAAAAAAGGGGCTGTCGCATGTGCGACAGCCCCTTTTGAGTGGTTAGTGGCTAGCAGTTAGTAGTTAGCAAATGGCTCCCCTGATAGGGGAGCTGTCAGCGAAGCTGACTGAGAGGTTCTTACAGCGACCAGTCGTTCATACACTAATCAGGTCAACATGACATGGTTTTGCGAACGGCGAACAGCGGCTGCGACCGGCCGTTTATCTCGGACTCAGATGCGGCGTTCCGCCGCGACAGACTCAAACCGACAACGACGCTTCGGGAAACCCTCAGCGCGTAGCGGGACGCCCTTTGGGCGTCCCCTACGAAATCGCATTCAGGCGATAATAAATAATCCACGGCCCGTGGCCTCGTGCGTAGGGGCCGTCCCAACGGGCGGCCCGCCGCGAACAATCGGCTATACACCAATCAGGTCAATGTGGCATGGTTTTGCGACCTGCGACCTGCGGCCTGCGACCGGTGCGCCCTATGAGGGCGCCCACGACCAACCAACCTCTCCGGCCTTTTAGGCCACCTCCCCTATAAGGGGAGGTGGTCCTATGTCAAGATTTCGGACAAATTAAATTGAGGTTTTTCGTTTCTTAGATTCCCAGACGCATATTATGTTTCTGGAAATCAGCATACAGCTTTTCATAGTCATCCGGTGACATGTAGTTGCAATGGCTATGAATGCGTACGGTGTTGTAAAAGGTATTGATGTATTCAAACACCAACAAGTACGCTTGCTGATAATTTTGAATCTTGAAGCGATTGAGCCATTCCCGTTTAATCAGGGAGTGGAAGGATTCGATGCAGGCATTGTCCCATGGATAGCCTTTCTTCGAATAGCTGCGGCGCATTTGGGATGTCTCCCGAATATATGCCTGCGAAACATACTGGCAGCCACGGTCCGAATGGATAACCAACAGCTGTCCGGGTTTCCGGCATTGTTTGGCTTCCTGCAGCATCTTGACGATGCCGGCGACGTCCAGATTACGGGCCAGATTCCAGGCGATGATTTTCCTGGAGAACAAATCCATAATGCTTTCCAAATAGACGAAACCTTCAGCTGTCCAGATATAGGTGATGTCGCTGCACCATACTTGATCCGGTTCTTCAGGATTGAAGCATTCCTGAAGGATATTCACCAGCGCCACGTCAAAGTCACTGTTACGGGTCGTTACGGTGTAATGCTTTACCCAGCAGGCCTGAATGCCCATTTGCCGCATGTATACGCCAACTGTGCGTTCAGAGATACTGTCCCCGTTCTGCTGCATAACTTGGGCAATCTTCGGGGCTCCGTAAATCTGCTTGGAATCGTCGTAGATAGTTTGAATCTTTTTCTTCATCTCCTTGCGGTGCTGGGCCTGTTTCGATGGTTTGCGCGCCGCCCAGTCATAATATCCTGAAGAAGAAACGTCGAGTTCAGAAAGCACTCCGGACACCGAAAAACGACGTTCTGCCTGATGGGCATTTTCGGCTTCTTCCTGGACACTGCGATAGATGGCAATGGTCATTTGTCCAGAATGCTGATAGCTTTTTTTAGGACATTCAACGCATCCTTCGCATCCCGCAGTTCACGCTGCAGACGGGCGATTTCCTTAGCTTCATCCGAAGCATAGTTGCCGGAACCACGATAAGGCATTTCGCCATTGTCCTTCAGCTGCTTTTGCCAACGGGACAAGGTTTGTGGAGCAATACCTAGATTCGTAGCACAGCCAACCAAGCCGAGTTCCCGATGTTCATGATAATATTTAACTGCGTTGATTTTGAATTCTTTGTTGAATTTTGCCATACTGAGGCCTCCTTAGTTAATCCTATTGTACCACCATTAGGAACCTCAGTTTGACTTGTCCTATTTATATGCTAACACCAAGGCATAACGACGAACGCATCGCCGAAGGCGATAAGCCACGAGCCACTAACCACGAGCCACTAACCACTAACCACTAACCACTAACCACGGGCTCGCTACGCGAGCCTACCCCAAAAGGAGTGATATAAATGCCATATCGTATGATGTTAGCTGTCAACTTTACACCGGAACGGCTGGAGCTGGTCAAGCTCCTGGCCCTCTTGACGAAATCAAAGGTCAAAGCGGTTACGGAAGATGAAAAAAGTGAAACCGTCGGCAAAGTCCTGGGACTGACGGACGATGAAATCGCTGAAATTGCAGCCATGAAACAGGAAACGGAACAGACCAAGGTCCATGAACAGATGAACGAAGACGAAAATCTTCCGCCTGTGACCAAGGAAGCTCTGATTCTCTGTGGCTTTGACAACAAGGCCGTCAACCTGCTCTTGAGCAGCATCCGCCGGGGGCGTCTGAAGAATGTTCCCCTCAAGGCGATGTTGACGCCGAACAACATTTCCTGGACTATCGAAACGATTTTGCAGGAATTGTCGAAAGAACACGAATATTTCCATAAAAAGAGGTAAGACGACTATGCGTCCTACGACACTTTGCTTTCCCGTCCGTTCGGACGGGAAGCTTTTATTAGGCCGCAAAAAGCGCGGCTTCGGCGTCAGTAAGTGGAATGGCTTCGGCGGCAAGATTGAAGCCGGCGAAGACTTCCTGCAGTGCGCCGTCCGGGAACTCCAGGAAGAAACGGGCCTCATCGCTCGGGAAGAAGATCTGGAACTCGTCGGCTTTCTCGATTTTCATTTTTCCGCCTCGCCGGAACTCAACCACATCGGTTTTGTCTATTTCCTCCATACATGGCAGGGGACTATCCAGGAAACGGAAGAAATGGAACCGACATGGTTCGACCCAGCAGCCCTTCCGTATGATGAAATGTGGAAAGGGGATCGGACGTGGATTCCTATGTTGCTAAAAAAAGAAAAGGTAAAGGGCATCATTACCTTTGCCGAAGATAATGATACCGTAGCTCACATGGAATTACATACAGTTGATGCATAAAAATAAGTATATATACGAAAAAACGGGCAGATAGACATTATCTGTCTGTTTTTTGTCATCTAGACTACAGTTTAGACAATATGAGGGACTTGACAGGACGGTGGCTTTTATTCTATAGTTATAAGGTATTAGTAGGTGATAAAGGTCACATAATCACTTGTTACAGTTTTGCATATATACATTAGTATAACGTATATCTTTTATTTGATTTTCATAATGAAGTGGAGTTGGATAAGTATGAAGAAGATGAATGCGGCTTTGATGGCGGCTTTTGTGCTGACCTTAGGCATGACTACGGGAGCTTGGGCAGCCCCGGCGACGACGGCCAATGTTTCGGTAGACAGCCCGTACTATGGCTATATCGAAAAGCTGAGTGCCATGGGCTATCTCGATACCATGCCCAACGGGGCCAAACCATACAGCCGCATGCAGATGGCACAGTGGGTCGTCCAGGCCCAGGATAAGGCCCAGACCAAGCCTATGCCAAAATACTTGTCCGATGAAGTCGAAGCCCTGGCGCAGTACGTAGCGCCGGAAGTGGCGACCCTGCGCGGGGAAAAGACCTATGATCCGTTGAAGCTCCGTTCCGTTTCGCTGACGGCAGCAGCCCAGCTTTCGGATACGCCGCGCCATTCTTATAGCCGCGTGGTTAACGCCGGCTGGCAGACTTTCGGCGCTGACCGCAATGGTTATAAATACGGCCGCGATGGTAACGGTATCTTGGAAGCCGAAATCTCCGGGAACATCGGTCATGAAACGGCTATTGCCCTGCGGCCCCGCTTCAGCTATGACAAGGATAATGATTTCAGTGCCAGCCTGGAAGAAGGCTATATCAAGACCCGGGCCGGTATCTGGGCTTTTGAAGCCGGTAAACAGGCCATGACCTGGGGACAGGGGGAAACGGGGAACCTCGTCTTAGGCGACAACATGCGTCCCTTGACGACCATCCAGGCCCACTTCATGGAACCCCAGCGCGTCGGTGGTTTCTTCCGTTTCCTCGGCCAGGCCGACGTCCATCTCTTCTACGGCTTCCTCGAAGACGACCGCTCCGGCCGCGCGAATGCCCAAGATTACGATAATGCCGGTCTCTTTGGCATCCGTGCCGATTTCTCGCCAACGTCGTACTTCACGTTTGGCGTATCCCGCCTGTCCATGCTCGGTGGTGACGGCAATGGCTTGGATAGCTCTGACTGGGGGCATTGGCTCTATGGCCGTAACGATGATCGCGACCAGGACCGCTGGGACGACATCGCCGGCGGTGACTTTCGCTTGAGCCTGCCCGGTGTCACCTTCTACGGTGAACTTTACGGTGAAGACCAGTCCCACTACATGCCGTCTAAAGTGGCTTACCGGGCCGGTATGTATCTGCCGAAGTTGGCCCATGACGGCTCGTGGGATATGACCTTGGAAATGGCCGACACCAGCGACGCCTGGTACGGTCATCAGCGCTTCAAGAACGGCTGGACCTATCATGACGCCATCATGGGTGACGCCATGGGCCGCGATGCCCGCAAATACTACGGCGCGATCCGCCATTATTTGCCCAACGAAACATCTCTCGGCCTGTACGCCCAGCGGACGGAAATGGAACGGGGCATGAGCCCCCATCCCACAGTCAATGAATTCGGTCTGACTGGCCAGACAAAACTCGGCCAGGACGTCTACCTCAACGGCATCATCGGCTACGCCAAGGTAGAAAACGCTGACTTCACGGTCCGTACAGACCACGACAAATTCGCCACTGCCACCATCCAGTGGAGATACTAGGGAACACCACGAGCCACTAACCACTAACCACGGGGCCTTCGGCCCCAAACGGAGAACAATCATGATAGACATTCACTCACATATTTTATACGATATTGATGATGGCTCTGAATCATTGGACATGTCCCTGCAGATGCTGCGCATGTCTGTGGATTCGGGAGTCACCGATATTATTGCGACGCCTCATGTCAATCGACAAGGACACATTCCGTCCTGGCAGACCATCCTTGACAAGGCAGCAGCCCTTCAGGAGGAAGCGGATAAGGCCAATATTCCTATTCGTATCCATACGGGGGCCGAAGTAGAACTTAACGGCGATACGTTACGTTTCATGAAGGAAAATCACGACGATTATTGTCTGGCCGGCAGCCGCTATGTCATGTTGGAACTGACGGACCAGTCTCAGCCGGATATTGTGGAAAAGATGATATATGAGTTGCAGATGCGCGGCTTCCTGCCACTTCTGGCCCACGTAGAACGCTATGAGCGCCTCATGGAACGTCCGGAAACGCTTCTGGCATGGATGAATAAGGGCGTCCTGGCTCAATGCAATACAGGCAGTTTCACGGGCTATTTCGGCTCAAAGTTGCAACAGCGCGTCCGCGACCTCTACCGCAATAATATGATTCATTTCCTCGGCAGCGACGGTCATCGCGTGGAATTCCGCACGACGGATATCCGTCAGGCCCATGAAGAATTAGATCGCTTGGCCGCCAAGGAAAAGCCGCATGTCAATCTTTGGAATACAGCGACGCGTAATGCTGAATATATTTTGAAACACCGCGTCTTTTATCCCGATTTGCCGTCGCATTGGCAAAAAGAGAAAAAAGGCTTTTTCCATCGTCTCTTTGGTTGAATTTAGGATGTGAATAAATATGTTGAAGAAAAGTATACTGGCGCTGGCTGTCGTGACTGCCTTATGGACCGGGACGGCCTGCGCTGAAGAATATTATATGCGCCCTGGCGATGAGCTCAACATCGTCGTCACCCAGCAGCAGGATTTAGGCAATTCATCGACGAATCAGTCGCCCTTCGTCGTCCGGCCCGATGGTAACGTATCGTTTCCCTTAGTCGGGGAAATCCACGCCGAAGGCATGACGGTCTCCCAGTTCACAGATGTCTTGCAGCAGGGCTTGTCTCGGTATATTGTCGATCCCGATGTATCTGTCAATATTTCCAAGTTAGGCCGCGTCCGGGTCTACGTCTTCGGCGAAGTCCGTAAACCCGGTGCGGTAGAGTTAGACAAAGGCCATACGGTCATCGACGCTATCGGCGCGGCCCAGGGCTTTACGCGGGATACGGCGAAGAAGAAGATTTTCCTCATCCATCAGGACCAACCGAAATCGCTCATCCCCATTAATCTCAATAATATGCTCAAAACTGGCGACATGTCGCAGAATGTCACCCTCCGCGAAGGGGACATCCTCTACTTGACCAAGAATCATCGCATCGACTTTGCTCGCGATATTGCGCCAATCTTTAGCAGTATCTATATGATTACCGAAGCGAAAGACAACTTAGATAATAACTAGTATTTCCCATACAGGAGTTGAACAGGGTGGAAGAAATAACCATTGATTTGAAGGACCTCTTTCAAGTCGTCATGGACCATAAAAAGAAAATCGCTGCCATTACGGCGGCCTTCATGATTGCCGGAGGGGCCTATCTCTGCATTGCTTCGCCAGTGTACCAGTCGACGTCGCTATTGCGCATCAAGCAGGATAAAGGCTTGGGCGACTCGATCATGTCTCAGGTGTCCGGGGGCAATACACTGGACGATAAGCAGCGCATGATGACGGATGCGGAAATCCTCAAGAGCCGCAACGTCGTCCTGCCGGTCATCGAAAAGACAGAAGAACGAAATGATGACGGCGAATTACCCGATTATGAAAGTTACGTTAAAAAGCACATCGTCACCAAACCGTATAAAGATACGGAAATCTTGGAAGTCGACGTCACAGGCAAATCGCCGGAACAGGCCCAGCAGGCCAATAATCTTATTGTCCAGGGCTTTATGAACCGCCTGACCGAACTGAGTCATGACGAACAGAAGCGGACCCGCGAGTTCCTGGAACAGCGGCTAGGTGCTTCTAAGGATGAACTGAGCCAGGCCGAAGACAAACTGCAGCAGTACCAAGCTGCCAATAAGATGTACTCCACAGATGACCAGATGAAACAGCTTACGGATAAGCTGAACATCGTTGACAAGGCTAAGGCTGAAAACCAGCTCAATTTGGAAACGGCCCAGGCCGGCTTGAACAGTGTCAATGAACAGCTCAGCTCGGCTGGCGTCTCCATTGCCGACAGCCCGGCCATTCAGCAGTACAAGACCCAGCTGGCTCAGTTGGAAGCGACGAAAGCCAGCTACGTCGGCAAATACACGGATGAACATCCAAAGATGCAGGAAATCAACAACCAGATCAACTCCACCCGTGATTCCCTGAACCAGGAAATCAGCAAGATCGTTTCCCAGCAGGCGCCGTCCAGCAACAGCGTCCAACAGGGATTACTGGCCGATAAATTCAAGAACGAAGCGGCCATTGCCGTAGCCCAGAGCAAGAAGACCGCTTTGGACCAGATGGATGCCCAGAACGACGCCATCATTTCATCGCTGCCGGAAAAAGAACAGGGCTTCGTCCGGGTCAAGCGCGATGCCGACGTTTCCAACGAAATCTA
Organism: Megasphaera elsdenii DSM 20460; assembly: GCF_003010495.1. NCBI lineage: Bacteria > Bacillati > Bacillota > Negativicutes > Veillonellales > Veillonellaceae > Megasphaera > Megasphaera elsdenii. Next base: position 1,193,891 of record NZ_CP027570.1, read on the forward strand.
CGTTATGCTGGCCAAACGATTGGAAGAAGCCAAGGTCGCCGAAGTCATGGTGCCGAATGAAGTCCAGGTCATCGATGCGGCTACACTGCCGGAAAAACCGATTAAGCCGCGAAAGGTCTTGATTATGGCCATTATGACCTTATTAGGGCTCATCGTCGGTATGGGGACCGTCATCGTTCAGTCTCTCATGTATCGCAAGATACGGACAGCTGAAGATGTGGAAAAAGAATTGGGCTTGCCTGTCTTGGGCATGATTCCCGATACCAGCACCTTACAGGTAGAAACGGGAAGCAGCGATGGTTTGTGGTCGAAAATTAGGAGGAAATTATGGCGGAAATAGATTTCATCACCCATTATGACAGCCGGTCGCCCGTATCCGAAGCCTATCGGGCTATCCGGACGAATTTGCAGTTTGCCGGTGCTGGAAAGCAATTGAAAACCCTCGTCTTTACGTCGGCCATTCCTGGCGAAGGGAAATCGACGACTGTTGCCAATTTAGCTATCGCCATGGGACAGGATGATAAAAAAATCCTGCTCATAGACTGTGATATGCGTAAGCCCGTCGTCCACCGCCGCTTCGGCCTCTTAAACCGGGGCTTGAGCAACTGCTTTGCCGAAGACCTGCCGCTGAAAGAAGTCATCCAGGCCGACGTCTTCCCCAACCTGGACGTCGTCACTAGCGGCCCGGTTCCGCCGAATCCGGCAGAACTTCTGGGATCGAAGAAAATGGAAGCCTTATTGCAGGAAGCAGCGGAAACCTATGACTACGTTTTCTTGGATATGCCGCCGGTCCTGGCCGTCACTGACGCTGCCCTCATGAGTAGCCGGGTAGATGGCACCGTCATTATCCTGGGCAGTGGCGACATCGGCCCAGATGAAGGCAAACAAGCCAAATCCCTCCTGGAAAAAGTCCACGCCAACATCCTAGGCGTCATACTGAACAAAGTTCCGCAGCACCACAAGAGCGGCTACTATTACTACTACTATTATGACGAAAACCATAATAAAAAACGTAAAAGACGCTAGCCTCCCCTGCGAAGGGGAGGCGCAGGCCGCAGTTCGCAGGCCGCAGGCCGCCTCGGACTCAGATGCCGCTGCGCGGCGACGGACTCAAACTGACAACATCGCCTCGAGTAACCCTCGGCTCGTAAAAAACGCCCCTTTGGGGCGCGTATGGCTCCCCTGATAGGGGAGCTGTCAGCGAAGCTGACTGAGAGGTTCCTACAGCGACCAGACGGCCATACACCAATCGGGCCAATGTGGCATGATTTTCGCGAACTGCGACCGGCGTTTATCTCGGACTCAGGTGCCGCTGCGCGGCGTCAGACTCAAACTAACAACGACGCTTCGGGGGTACCCTCAGCGCGTAGCGGGACGCCTTTCCAGGACGTCCCCTACGGAGTCGCATCCAGGCGATAATAATTATCCACGGCCTGTGGCCTCGTGCGTAGGGGCCGTCCCGGTTAGGGCGGCCCGCCGCGAACAGTCGGCCATATAACTTGCGAGCTAATGTGGCATGGTTTTGCGAACTGTGGTCTGCGACCGGCGCGCCCTACAAGGGCGCCCACGACCAACCAACCTCTCCGGCCTTTCGGCCACCTCCCCTATGAGGGGAGGCTTAACGACGAACGACCTGCGACCGACGCGCCCCCGTGAGGGCGCCTACGAACCACTAGCCACTAGCCACTGGGGCCACCGGCCCCAATCCTCACGAAAGGAAGGAAAAGGTCATGAAGACCCGTGTTTATCCTACGTCACGTAAACTCTTTGGCTTACTCGGAGACGTGACCATCATTACCTTAACTTACATACTCCTGACCTATTTGATTATTCCGCCAGGCGCACGGGCTATGAATCATGCCTTATATTCCGGTATGTTGCCTGTTGTTATCATCTTTTCAGTCATGATGTTTAGCATCAATGGCCTGTATACCATCGAGCACAAGCGATTCAGCGAAGTCCTCATCAGCCTGGCAGTCAGTCTATTCTTGGTTCTCATCCTCATCATGGCCTTGAGCTTCGTAATCCATGAATTCGCTTATTCCCGCGTTTTGATTGTCACCAGTACGGCTGTGCAATTCGTCTTGCTCGGTTTGTGGAAGCGGGCCGTCCAGCATTGGGAACAGAGCCTTCATCCCGTTCGCCAGGTCATGATTATAGGCAATGAAGACGAATGCCGCCATGTCTATTATCGCATGAGTGCTCAGCCACAGCTTAAAATGCAGCTCCAGCACGTCATCATGGATCCGCAGACCGATTGGCGCCAGAAATTGGAAGCTTGTGATATCGATACGCTCATCATCTGCTCAGATATCCCCATTGCCACGAAAGCCAAAATCGTCAATTATTGTACGGATAAGGAAATTCAACCATACATCATTCCCGGTTCTTATGAAATCTTTTGTAACGGGGCCATGCTCCAGAAAATCGATGACGTGCCCGTCTTCCGGCCTAAGAGCCTGCGCCTCAGCGTAGAACAGCGGGCGGTCAAGCGCACTGTCGACATCATCTTGGCTGGCATCGCCGCTATCTGCGCCTTGCCCTTCGCCATCCCCGTCGCCTTGGCCATCAAACTCGGCGACGGCGGTCCCATCCTCTACAGCCAGGTCCGCGTCGGCCGCTTTGGCAAGGAATATAAGGTTTATAAATTCCGTTCCATGCGCGTCGATGCCGAAAAATATTCCGGTCCCCAGCTGGCCACCGAAGACGACCCGCGCATTACCAAAGTCGGCAAATTTATCCGCGCCACCCGCCTCGATGAACTGCCGCAGATCCTCAACGTCCTCAACGGCGACATGAGCCTCGTCGGCCCGAGACCCGAACGGCCGTACTTCGTCGAACAGTTTAAACAAGAAAACCCTGAATACGCCTATCGCCATAACGTCAAACCGGGTATTACCGGCTTAGCCCAGGTCTTTGCCAAGTACAACACAACGCCTTATGACAAACTCGTCTACGACCTCATGTACATCGAAAACTACAGCATCTTAGAAGACTTCGTCATCATGATCCAGACCATCAAGATCCTAGTCACCAAGAGCGCCACCGAAGGCAAAGACGTCAGCGGCAAAGACCTAGACCTGAGCAAATTTGAACGCTAAAGCCTCCGTCTCCCCTGAGAAGGGGAGGTGGCCCGAAAGGGCCGGAAGGGTTCTTCCTATTTTTACAAAGGATGGAGTCATTATTATGTTTCATAAATCACCTTTGGTAAGTGTCATTATGCCTACATATAATTGTGCTGCCTATATTAGCACATCTATTGAATCTGTTATTTCACAAACAGTAACGGATTGGGAAATTCAAATCGTTGACGATTGCAGCACGGACAATACCCAATCTGTTTTACAACCTTACTTAAAAAAATATCCCAATATTCATTATTACTGTTTACCTGAAAATGGAGGCCCTGCTGTGGCGCGAACTGAAGCCATTAAAAGAGCAGCTGGGAAATATATTGCTTTTTTAGATAGCGATGATTTATGGTTCCCTGATAAATTAGAGAAACAAATTTCCTTTATGGAAAAAAAAGAGGCTGCTTTTTCGTGCACCGCATATGCTCAGATGGATGCTGACGGCAATTCTTTGCACACTGCTTTATATCCACCTGAACAAACTGATTATAAACGGTGTATTCGCTTATCGAATCCTATCGGTAATCTGACAGCTATGTATGATCAGGAAGCTTTAGGAAAATTTGCTGTTCCCTTGATTAAAAAACGTAATGACTTTGCCCTGTGGCTCCAAATTTTGAAGAAGACGCCATACTGCTACGGTATGCAAGAGGTCTTAGGAACCTATCGGCTCGGTCGGAAAGGTTCCGTTAGTAGTAATAAGTTGAAGCAAGCTAAATATCACTGGCAGTTATATCGCCAAATTGAAGGTCATAGTCGACTGCAAAGTCTATATGAATTAGGTTGTTGGGTTTTGGTAAAAGGTACACATATTGGTCAAAAAAAGAAACGTATTAGGTAATAACCTTGTTGTTATCTTGCTAATGGAGGAAGAATGATGAAAATAGCCATATTAGGACCGGTGATAACTAAAAAATATTTTGGTGGGGTGGCTACTTTTGATGAAGGACTTGCCTTTGCTTTTTCACAGTTGGGATATGAAGTTCTTATAATTACAACGCAGAGGAGTAAGGTGACCAATCTGTCTTTGAATATTAAACAGGTTTCTAAGTTACAAGTTGTTGCTAATATAAGGAAATATAAACCTGATTTAGTAATTGCATCTTTGCAATATGCTGCTTATTTTCCTTTTATACATTACGGTGTAAAGATATTGTTTTTGCATGGTTTTTTTAATTTTCAGTCATATGGCATTTTAAAGACCTTATTGGCGGTTGGCGCGACTAAATTTATGGCCAAATATAGTGATAAAATTTTAGCTAATAGTAATTTTACAGCAACAATTAATCGTAGAATTTGGAATATACCCGTTGATGGTATCGCGCATCTTGGCGCTGATGAGTGTTTTTTAAAAAAAATATCACAAAACAGGAATTCAGTAAAAAAGAAATCCGGTCAAATTTTGTTTACGGGAAGACTTGTTCTTAGCAAGAGAATAGATACCATTATTCGGGCCTTATCTTTATTGAACCGAGATGGTATTGGATATAATTTTGTCCTTGCTGGAGATGGACCTGAATTGTCACATTTGATGAAGCTAGCACAACAATTAGATGTATCTGTCAATTTTATGGGACGGGTTTCTCATGATGAAATTTATAAATTATATCAAGAATCAGAACTTTTTATTTCTCTTGGGGAATCGGAGTCTTTTGGGTTAACCTATGTTGAAGCTTTATTATCTAATTGTAAAATTGTTTGTCCTAGAACGGGTGGACAGGTGGAATTTTTGAATCACTATTCAAAATATGTTGGATTTGTTAATCCGTTAGATGATTTAAATATTGAGAATACCATAAAGCAATTATTATTAAAACCAACAGAATCCTTTATTTCATTTGATGATTTTGATAAATTTAATTATCGAAAAACTGCACAATCTATCGTGAATATTATGTCAAAAGAAAGCGTGTAGGATATGAAAAAAAAGTATAAATACATATTTGTAGTCCTGTTGTATAAAAATATGGTGGATATATTTGATTTAATAAAATCCATTGAAAAAACTTGCGATAATTATCATATTATTTTAGTTAATAGCTTTTTCGATGAGAACACGGAAGAAGAAGCATTGGAAATAGCCAGAAATCGAACAGATTGTTCTTTCCTCTCTGTTGAAAATCGTGGATATGGAGCCGGAAATAATGCAGGTGTACAGTATGCACAAGAAAATTTTGATTTTGAATTTATTATTATTTGCAATCCAGATACTGTTATTGAAAAATTTGATCACTCTGTTCTTTTTAATTCCAATCAAGCAGCCATTTATGCACCTAAGATTATCTCAAGGGATTATAAACGGCAAAATCCGAATTGGGCTTTTCACAGTGATATATTAGAGTATCTCCAGTATATAGCTTGTAAAAAAGAGAATTTATTAATGGATTATTTTGTTATAGCGATTTTGAAGTTTGCCAGGATTTTGTACAGTTATATAGCGGATATTTTTCGACTAAAAAAAATAAAAGTTGGAAATGCTCATGGTAGCTTTTTCATTATCTCTAAATCAGCGATAAACATTTTAAAACCACTATTTGATAGTCATATGTTTTTATTTTATGAAGAAGTTTATTTAGGACATAGAGCTTTTTGTAATCACATACCAATATATTATGTCAAAGATATATTCGTTCGTCACAAAGAAGATGGAAGCATGAAACTTTCTAATGTAAATCTTAGAAAAGAAGCCCATAAATCGGTAATATACTATAATGAACATCGAAAATGAAACACTGTATTCTAAAAAGGAGACCATAGATGATTATATTTATATTTATTGCTTCCTTGATTCTAATTTATTTTTCTAAATATATAGATTCTAATTTTTTTTCTCCAGTAGGTGTTGTTTCCATTTATTGGTGTCTTTTAGCTATTTTTTCGTTGGTTGGAACCTTATCTCTATATGAGTGGGATTATTACGGCTTATTGTGGATTTATTTGGGGATACTCTCTTTCAATGTATTTTATGCTATCGGAAGGCCTATTCGTTTTGTAACATCGTCTCATGTTAATGATGTCAATTTAAGTTCGATTTCAAAATTATCCTGGGCCGTTTTAATATTTTTAATGACTTTGGGAATAATTAAATGGGGAGCTCAAGTATATACTAATGGATTTAGCCTTACTGATTTTTTATCACTTGATAATTTAGCAGCGATGAATCATGAATTTGCAGTTAATCGTTATAGTGGAAATGATAATGAAGGAGGAATAGTCGGAATCATTATTTCTGTATTGAATGCAATGGTTTATTCAGCACCGCTTTGTGGTGGATTTGCTTATCCATATGCTGTTACTAGAACACACAAAAAAATAGCCATATTTTCTTTGATTCCGGTTTTCTTAGTGACGATGACTAATAATACGAAAGCTGGGATGATTGGAGGATTATTATTATTTATAGACAGCTACCTTATAGGGTATTATTGCAGATATAAGAAATGGCCGTCGATACATATTAAATCCATTTTACTATTGTTTTTTTCATTTAGTATTTTTTTGAGTATTATGATTTTTTCGATGATGCTTCGTATGGGAGACAGCAGCTTTTCTACAATTTCTATTGTATTACAAAAAATTATTGTATATGCATTCGGAAATATCCAGTCCTTTGATATTTGGCTTTCGCAAGATTATTATTGGATGCAAGATTACTCTTTTGGCGCGATGACATTTCTAGGAATTTCTAATGTACTTGGGCTTGTACAACGTGTACAAGGTGTTTATACGTCCTTACTAGGGACATCAAGTAATGTATATACTGTATTTAGAGGAATTGTTGAGGATTTTGGCATTATTGGAGGCATAATATTTATATCTCTACAAGGATTTTTTCTAAGGATTGCCATTAATTCAATTCACTCTTCATATAATCCTTTTATTTCAGTGCCTATTGCGATGAGCATTCTTTTCTTTTTTTTGTATGGAATGATTATTTCGCCATGGACATATCTTTCTTTTATAGTAGCATTTTTTATAGTATTAGTTTATGTTTTTATTGCGTATCATCATATAGATAAAAATACTTGAATATATTACGAGGTTTTTTATGATTACCAAGACGATGAGTAAGGCCATTAGCGGTGTTATTTTATTTACCCTTATAGCCAAGATATTAGGTTTTCTCCGAGAAGTGACATTGTCTTACTATTTTGGTGCGACTGGCATTTCAGATGCATATTTAATTTCCCAAACGATTCCTGGAACTCTTTTTCAGTTTGTCGGAACTGGATTAACTACATGTTTCATCCCTATATATTACAAATTACTTAACCAAGATGGGGATAATAAAGCAAATTATTTTACTAACGCTATTATTACTTTGGTATTAAGCTTTTCGACAGCCATTATTATTTTAATTTGGATTTTTACTCCTACCATTGTTAAATTATTTGCTATGGGATTTAATGGGGATACCTTATATTATGCCTGTCAGTTTACCAGAATTGGTGTGCTGAGCCTCTATTTTTCCACTTTTATTTATGTATATAATAGCTACTTACAAGCAAATAATATATTTACGCCCACTGCTTTTGCCGCTATTCCTAATAGTATTTTTATTATATTATCTATTATTTTAGGATCTTTTTTTAATATATGGATTTTATCAATTGGAAGTACGTTAGCTGTAGGGGTTCAGCTATTATTTTTATTTTATCCGATACATAAACTGAGATTTCATTTCCATTTCAATTTTAATTGGAAAGATGATTCAGTTCGTGAATTTTTTTGCTTATTAGGGCCGGTAATTATTGGGGTTTCTGTAAATGAATTAAACACACTAGTAGATCGAACCTTAGCTTCTCAAATATCTGTCGGCGGGATATCATCGTTAACGTATGCGAATAGTTTGATAATGCTAATTCAAGGAGGAATTGTTCAACCTATTGCAACGGTTTGTTATCCTAAAATCACTCATTATATTTCGATTAGAGATTCTAAAAGCGCTAAAAATATTGTAGAACAAACATTAAATTTTACACTTACATTATTGATACCATTAACTTTGGGACTTATAGTTTATAAATATATAATTGTCGATTCTTTATTCGGAAGAGGAGCCTTTGATCAAACGGCTATTCATATGACATCTAGCGCTTTGTTTTTTTACTCTTTTGGAATAATATTTGTAGGAATTCGCGAGATATTGTCTAGATTTTATTATTCGCATTCTAATACTATCATTCCCGTTAGAAATGCTATATTTGGTGTTATTATTAATATTATATTTAATATTGTATTTTCTAGATTTTGGGGAATTTCCGGTTTGGCTTTGGCTACGAGTTTGTCGGCATGGATTACGGCTATATTATTATGGTGGGGATGTGATAAATATTTAAAAAGTGGAGGATTGTCGATTGATATTAAAGATTTATTGAAAGTCTTTTTTGCAAGTCTTATCTCTATCGTGATTCCAGCTTGGTTTATATTAGATATATATGTTAGCAACGTCATCAAACTACTGATGGTGATACCTTTGAGTATTATTATATATTTTGTATTAGGAATATTTTTCCGAATTCAATTGTTTAAAATAGCTTATGGAATGATTATACGAAGAAAGTAGACTTTATTAGAAATAATTTGTTTTTTGTTTATTATAGCGTTTGAATGTTAGGAGGAAGTATTATATGAATATTGTAGTATCAGGAACTGGATATGTTGGGTTATCATTAGCAACATTACTTTCACAACATAATCATGTTGTAGCTGTCGATATTATTCCAGAAAAGGTTGATTTAATTAATCAACGAAAATCTCCCATTCAGGATGATTATATTGAAAAATATTTAGCTGAAAAAAATCTTGATTTAAAGGCTACGCTAGATGGCGAAAGCGCATATAAATCGGCAGATATTGTCATTATTGCGACTCCTACGAATTATGATAGCAATAAGAATTTTTTTGATACAAGTTCAGTGGAAGCCGTTATTGATCTTGTCATGAAATGCAATCCTGAAGCTATCATGATTATCAAATCGACAATTCCAGTTGGCTATACGAAGTACATTCGAGAAAAAACGGGAAGTAAGAATATTATCTTTAGTCCTGAATTTTTACGTGAGAGCAAGGCTTTATATGATAATCTGTATCCTAGCCGTATTATTGTAGGTACTGACTTGCAGGACGAACGTTTAGTTAAAGCTGCTCAAACTTTTGCCGCTTTGTTGCAGGAAGGTGCTATTAAAAAAGATATCCCTACCATATTTATGGGAATGACCGAGGCAGAAGCAGTAAAACTGTTTGCAAATACCTATTTGGCTATGCGTGTTTCTTATTTTAATGAGTTAGATACTTATGCAGAAGCTAAAGGTTTGAATACACAAGAGATTATAAAGGGAGTCTGTCTGGATCCTCGCATTGGCGACTATTACAATAATCCTTCTTTTGGCTATGGCGGTTATTGCCTCCCGAAAGATACGAAGCAGTTGTTAGCGAATTATGCGGACGTCCCGGAAAATTTAATTGAAGCTATCGTAGAATCAAACCGTACCCGTAAAGATTTCATTGCAGATGAAGTTTTAAAAATTGCAGGATATTATCATGGTAATAGTAAATATGACCAGCATATGGAACACGCTATGACCATTGGGGTATATCGCCTGACCATGAAATCAAACTCAGACAATTTCCGCCAGAGCAGTATTCAAGGGGTCATGAAACGAATCAAGGGAAAAGGTGCGACGGTCATCATTTATGAACCGACGCTCGAAGACGGGACTACCTTTTTTGGCAGTGTCGTTGTCAATAATTTAGAAAAGTTCAAAAAACGAAGCCATGCTATTATTGCTAATCGCTATGACCATTGCTTGGATGATGTAAAAGAAAAGGTTTATACGAGGGATTTGTTTGAAAGAGATTAAATAATGGAGAGGCGAATAATAGATAATGGACTTAGTTGCGATTATTGGTAAATTTGCTCCAGCATGCATAAAAAAATTATTTCTGATTTTAGAAACCGTCCTTATATAAGAGTAACTGCTGAATTAGGAATTAAAACAGGGGTGCATGCTGTTTTTGTTCATCGTAATCAAGTGGGGCAGAGTTCTGTTTTAAATACTGATAAGCCAGCAATTAAAATTCGTTGCGTAAATGAAACATCACACAAATGCTTTTTAGATAGAATAGAAATTGATTTTGAGAACGAAGAGTCTTATACGAAAAAAGATACTGATAGAGAATTAATTGAAGGTAAGCCTGAAGTAGTATATATTACTTTAGACGAGTTAAATCTGGATACGGATTCTATGCCAAGAAAATGTATTAAAAGGATTACGGTTTTTGATACTGTGCGAGGAATATGGAATGTTGAATGTGAGAATATTGATTTGTTAAATCGGCAGATTTTTCATTAATTTGGATAATCAGACTAATAGCAGCAAGACTATGAATAGAAATTATGTAGCCGTATTGCCATAGAAGCATATCGAGAAAAGAAACGAAACTGGTTATCCATTCTTGATTTTTCAAACTGTGGTTACGCAATATTTATTTGTTCAAAAAGTTGTAAACTGCTGTTGGTATGATATAATAATAGTGTCTTAGACAGTTAGGTCTAAGAGCAAGAGATGTTTGTCAAGTGTTTCTTGACGAATTTATTAATAATATGAAGCTTCATATTGTTAATAAATAATGCTTCTAGTATTATAACCAATACGAAGAAGAACATGAATGTATCGAATGTGATTGAACATGATACAGTAATGTTAATCGGGAACATTTGAATCACCTCTAGGATTATCATAGCATAATTCGGGATATTTCTTTGGCAATTGCAGTTGATGCACCAGAGGACAGTATACCCATCGGTTATAAGGATATTGCCACCTTGACCGATGGGTTTTATTATATATATAGGAGATTATGGTGTATGGATATGGAATTCGACGCATTTCGAAAAGAAAGTACGGGTAAAGCATATGCTCATTTCGGAACACGATGCACATTGAAAGATGACTGGGTGTGGAAATATGTGACTGTTCCACAAAATATTGAGACGCATAAATTTTTTCCGTTCATTTCATTTGAAAAAGATTATACGAAATATAATAGTCGTGACAAGAAGCTTAAAGTTAAAAATCGATTATTGTGTTATGCGACACATTTGGATCGCTGCATCTATCAGTATTATTCGTTTTTATTAAATAATTATTACAATAAACGAGTTGAAAATAATGGCATAGATAAGGTTGCTGTGGCATATCGGACTGATTTACACAAGAGTAATATTCATTTTGCTAAAGAAGTATTTGATTTTATAAAAAATCAAGGTTCGTGCTATGTAATTGTTGGTGATTTTAAATCTTTTTTTGACTCTTTGGATCATAGATATTTAAAACAGCGATTGTGTGATTTACTTGGGGTAGATAGGCTTTCAGAGGATTGGTATGCTGTCTATAAGAGTATTACAAAGTATGCAGAATGTCGAATTGAAGATATTGCTTATTTCTTGGGGAAAAAGTATTCTCCTCAAGAATATAAGGATATAAATAAGTGCTTTAAATTAATGGGCACAAAGCAATTTCATAAATTTAAAAAGCAGATATTTCGTAATTTACGTGAAAGTGATGACGATAAGACTGCTTTTCATTCAGCTATTGAGAAGAATAAAAAGTCATATGGAATACCACAAGGTTCTTCGATTAGTGCGGTTTTAGCTAATGTTTATATGCTTGACTTTGACAAAAACATTTATAATTATATTCAATCATATGATGGATTTTATATGAGATATTGTGATGATTTTATTATTGTATTCCCCTCATCCAATAAGGAAGAATTTTTGTCAAAATATAAGAAGATTCGAGAATTCATTGATAATATTCCAAGGCTGAAATTGGAAAAGCAGAAAACCCAAATTTATGAGTATCGAAATCAATCTATCATTAACCGATTTTCGTATATCTCGGATAGTCCAGAGGAACGACCGAAGCAGCGGATTGATTATTTGGGATTTTCTTTTGATGGTCAAAAAGTTACTGTCCGTGATAAGACTTTATCGAAATACTATTATCGAATGTATCGGAAAGTAAAGTCTGCGAAGTATTGGTCACTTCGGAAAAAACGTGTGCAGACTAAAGGGTTGTATCAACTATACTCTGCTCATGCGAACTGGAGCGATTCACAAAGTCAAAATCCCAAGAAAAAGAACGGAAATTTTTTAACCTATGTACAGCGTGCAGAAAAAGAGTTTGGAAAAGATGAATTGATAGACCGAGGGACTTCTCGTCACATGGTAAAAATTAAACGTGCCATTGCTAAATGGGGCAAGACCTAAGATTGATATTATGAGAGGAACATTTTATTTATAGATATTTTATAAGGAAGGTGTAATAAATGATAGCGTCAATAGATGAAAATAAAGTAAACGAATATTTAGAGGATAATAAAAAGAGAATTGGGGATAGTTTCAGTTCTACACAGCCTGGAACGGTTGAAATCAAAGAAATTATTGGGGGAAAAAACAAAGACTTTCCAGATCAAGATGGAGTTATTGATAGTTCTATGACAACGTATGGCAGATATTGCAGTGAAGATAAGATCATAAAAATTAATACCGAAGCTATAGCCCAAAAGCTAGAAGATATGAGAAATTCATTGTACCATCAATATGAAAAAACTTCCCAAAGTGACAAAAAAATTTATATAAAAGTAATAAAAAATCTTTATATAAATTTATTGATTTAATTCTTTTACATGAATATGCACATGCTTATCAAAATCAAATTGAAGGCAAAAAGATGGAAAAAAATAACTATGAGTTAGAAGTAGAAGCAGATGAAATAAGCAAAAGAATTTTTATGAAAGATTATAAAGGTACTCCAGATGAAATAACAGAGATGTTGTTGGATACATTCGAAGAACATCATGAGTATTTACAGAATGTGATAAAGAAGTAGAAATTATCATAGCAGATTGATTTACCTATAATTCAAATTGCTATCGTCCATTCACGAAGATATAATATCAGAACTTTTACGCACCTCAATGGGTTCCAAAGATGGTTTATATGATGTCTGAACTAAATTTATTTTAAGCAGAGTTGTTACTTAGGGCAAGAGATTTTGGTGAAGAAAACAAGTGTAAAAATAATTCGGTTGCGGTGAATCACTGAGCCGGATTGTTTGTTAAGAAAATAGCCGAAAATACATAAAATATGGCATAAATATGGATTTAGTGTTAGAATAAAAACAATAAAGAAGCGTTTGATTGTAATTTCTAGTGATGAGGTCTCTTGTATGTGACAAATTAAATTGTCGTAGGAGATTTACAGAAGTCATCCATAGAATCGAAAATTTGAGATAAGATTAGCATCAGTGTACTGCAAATTTAAAGAAAGGAAATGATGATTTTGCTTCTGTAATTGTCATAAAAATTCAAATGAATCGAAAACCGATACCTGAAAATGTTAAGCGTAGATTATGGGCTGAATCAATGGGACGTTGTATGAATCCAGCTTGTAGAGAAAATTTATTTATAGATGATAATGATATCATGGAAAAAGCGCATATTAATGCGTATTTTGAAACTGAAGATAATTCATATGAAAATTTAATAATATTATGCCCTAATTGTCATAAGAAATTTGATAAAACCAATCAGATCAGTATACAAACTGTTAAAGAGTGGAAAAAAATTAGACGAGAGGAGTTAGAAAGGTTTTTTTCTATTAAATTTAAATCTTTTGATAGACTAAAAGAAAAAGTAGAACCGATATTGAGGGAAAATTATGATATATACAAGAATTACTATTTAAATGAGAATAAAACTTTGTGGAAGAAATTCGAACCTAAAATATTGGTGAATAATGAAATTCTAAAATCATTGTTCAAAAACAATTGTAATTTATTTCCAGATTATCCAAATAAAGATTACTCAAACTTAGAAGTGATTCAAACCTTCATAACCCATGTCAATGAGTTTAAAAATACTAGAGGCGACGAAGAAAAACAAAGACAGGTGCTTTTTCCTCAAGAAATAAATTCTATTTTTGGTATTACGCCAGTAAGTGGCTCTATTATACTTGGCGCGGAATCATTGGAAGAATTAATAAAGGTATTAAGGAGAAAAGGGCGGTTTGAATCTATCATGTTAGGAATAGATAAGCCATATATATTATTGAAAAGTGGGGGAAAAATATTTGTAGATGATACACCAAGATTACGGCAATTGTATTTTAATAATTACTGCTTTAGAAAAACAGGGGTTAGATTACAGAACCTGAATTTTGCTTTGAGCTGTTTAAAATCTAGAAACGTGCCTTTTTTCATATACTAATCCTAACTCATTGAGAGAAATTGAAGTGAATGGTACTAAGATAATTTTTGTTTATAAATATTGTTTGAGCAAAGCTTTTTTATTTAGAATGAATCCGGAACCTGGCTGTATAGTTGTAAATTTGCATAACTGGAATGGAAAAGCCTGTATATCTCAAGAAGCATTAAATTTCGCAGCGTCTCTTGACACTAGATTGTTTACAATCGAAGACTTTTTTAAATATATCAATGAAATTAGAAAAAAATAATATAATTAATCTGATTAAGCAAAATATGAACCTATTTGGGGCATTTGATGAAGTTTATGTTTTTGGCTCTATTTTAGACTCAGAGAAGTATTCAAATGATATTGATATTTTGTTATTATATTCCAATTTTTCATATGGGATTCTAGCAAGCATAAGTAGCATTATTAAATGTATAGAACACTTAACATCTTACCCAGTGGATATAACTGCTTTAAGTTTTGAAGAAGAAAAAGAGGTTGATTTTATAGGTAGATTAGATAAAAAATATATATGTATAAAGCGATGCCGATAGTTTATGTGTAAATGTCAATGAGAAAGTGAGCCAGGTGATTACGAATTTTTGAGTCACAATGATTATGGAGAATTAACTTTGATGGTAGTGTCAAGATTCTTTCGCAAATTCATTTCATCCGCCAGTAAATATCGTAATCAGATATATGGATTTTCCTCGTCATTTGGCTGCTCAATTTTCATCTTGAATAGATGCTCCATGTCCATATAGCGTTTTGAGCCCCATTCCGAGGCGGCAACATGACGAAGTCTGGCACAGACGAGCATCAAAGCACTGTTGCCGTCAGGAAAGGCACCAATGGCCCGTGTACGGCGGCGTATCTCGCGATTCACCCGTTCTGTTAGGTTATTTGTGCCTTTCATGCCTTCTGCGGCTTCGAGAATCTCACGGAACCCGTCTTTATTGGAGACCTTTGTGCCCCAAAGCAATTCGGTGATATCTTCGACACGGCGCACGGATACGCCGGCCAGGTACATCTCAATAAGGGCTTCCTCGACAGAGCATTCACGGCGTTTATAGCGCTCGATGATGGCCGTCTCAAACTGGATGCCCTTGAGCTTCGGCACGCGTAATCTGACTTCGCCGGAAGTCGTGCCAAAAATCCGCTCGTAATGACCGGAACGGTAGCCCTTACGGTCTCCCGTTCGCTCATACTTGCCAGCGCGGACGAGTTCATCCGCCTCGTGGTCGAGCAGGGCGTTCAGTGTTTCCTCTACACTGTTGCGTACAAGATCCTTTAAATTATTCTTTATAAGATCCTCATTAAGTTGTATAATATTACCAGATATGGTCTATTGCCTCCTTACGAATTTTGTGTGGTAACTTAATTGTACTAGCGGCAATAGACTATGTCTATTTTTATGAAATTGAATTTGCGAAATATATTTTACCTTATCGGATGTTATCCGTGGTTCTGATCTGGTTGTTTCTGCAGTTACGAGGGCAACTGAAAATTTTGCATCAGATGACTGCTATAAACCTGGAGTGACGGTTATCCCTGTTTGCACATTAGGATTTCAGAACTGTGATTTGTTCTTTGATTAGGTATTTACAGATGAAATTGAACAGATCAGAGGATTCAAATATTTTGATAAGTTTAAGTCTGTTCATAATGTGACAGATGTTTTATTGGGAAGAGTACCAGGACGTTTAAATGATAAGCAGCGTATCCTGGTTTATAATTATGGCGTAGGCATTCATGATCTGTATTTTGCGGAACAGTTTTATCATGCAATACAAGGTACAGACATTGAATATAATTTTTGTAAAGAAAAGTATTTTATCTGATCATGGATACTGCTGAAGTACACAGGGAGGAATGCATATGCGTATCTGCATAGTCGGCGGTGGTAATATCGGTACTTTATTAGTGGGTGAAGCAGCCGCGGATGGTCATGACGTAACTATGTATACATCCAGACCGGACAGCTGGCATAATCATATTGTAGTAAAAGATATTCAGGGACTCATCATCGCAGAGGGGGATATCTACACAATTACAGATGATATGTCTTTGGCTTTAAAAAATCAGGACTATATCTGTGTGACACTTCCATCTATTGCTCAGAAGTCTTTTGCAGATAAGGCTGCGGCTTATGTAAAGCCCGGCACTCGATTTGTGATGATTCCTGGTTATGGCGGCACAGAATTCCTTATGCAATCGGTGCTGAAGCAAGGAGCAGTCCTTATTGGCTTTGAACGGGTACAGGCTATTGCCCGGTTGATTCGTTATGGACAGAGTGTTTGTATGAGGGGCCGTAAAAACGAAATTCAACTAGCATCCTATCCCCAGTGCCCTGAAGATGAAATAAAAACTATTGCAAATGATATGGAAGTTCTTTTTCATCTGCCAGTAAAAATCATGCCTAATTACCTGAATATAACATTTACGCCGTCCAATCCGGTATTGCATACCTCCCGTTTGTATTCAATGTTTAAAGACTATCAGGAGGGCGTGTATTATCCGAGTCATCTTCCTTTCTATGATGGCTGGACTGATTTTTCTTCTAAAGTTCTCTTTCGATTGGATGATGAAGTTCAGCTTCTCTGCTCTACGCTTAATCATTTAGACCTTGATGGTGTCAATCTTTAAGGTTGCATTATGAAAGTCCGACAATATCAGCGATGACCTATAAATTAACCCATATAGATTCATTCCATGGAATTATGTCTCCCATGAAAGAAACCGATAAAGGATGGATTCCGGATTTTAATAATCGTTATTTCAGCTGTGATTTTAATTATGGCTTAGAAATTCTTTATCAGTTTGCCCAAATCTGTCATCTAAAAGTACCTGCGATGGACACTGTAATGCAGTGGTATCGTAAGGTAACTCATAGTAATAAGACGATAGTAGATATTGAAGAATATGGAATTCATTCTATAGATGATATTTATATTAAGTATCTGAGTAAATAGCTTGTAAGCGATAAATAATCGATGGACTTTTTAACATCTGGAAATATGTGAAAATAACTCTAGTCAATTTAAATGATTTATACTGGTGTTAATGAATATGAATATTATCTTGTCACCCAATAACCTATTCATCACATGAGGCTATACAGATGTACTCCAATAGTTGGTAACGTTTCACTTATTCTAGAAACGTTGACAAGAGTGTAGAAAATGATATATTAATTGTAAAATGTAGACAAAATAGCTATTTTTTGAAAGGGGAGAAACAGCGTATGTATACGTGGAAAGGTGTGGCGGACTGGATTTTACAAAATATTGATAATGTAACTGATAAAAAATTACAGAAGTTGATGTATTTTGCATATGCGTGGTATTTAGTATTTTTCAATGAATCCGCAAATGAAATAGAAAATCGTTTGTTTGATGAACACTTTGAAGCATGGGTTCATGGGCCTGTTTTACCTGCCTTATACCAAGATGTAAAAGAATTTCATAGTGATGATATTCCCAAAAATTATTTTGAAAAGTATAGAGAACGTTTTTCGACAGATACATTGAATTTATTTGAACAAATAAAAAAAGTGTATGGTGCATATAATGGAAATCAGTTAGAAAGCATTGTCCATCAAGAAGATCCGTGGATTCATGCACGTAAAGGTTGTAGCAGTTATGAAATATGTAAAAATATCATTACGGATGGGGAAATTTTTAGCTATTATATAAAAAGAATTGTTGATGAATCATGACAAAAAGAAAAAATGTATTGAATCAGACTACGCCTATTAACGAAGTAAAAAATCCAATCAAGCCTTATGAAGATAAAGAGAAAAGAATTGTTTTTGATATTTCTTTTAAAGGTCTTTTCTATTTTGTTGATTGTAAGGGCTTTACTAATAGACTTAGAAATGAAAAAGAATTTAGCGAGAAATTCTCTCAATTCATCACACTTATTCACAAACTGGAAAAGAAAGAGTTTGGGCAAGAATTAATTCAGGAGCCAGGAATGAGGCACTGTCATCTCATAAAGCAAGAAGAAAAGAGAGAATTAGTTCACAAATGTTTTGTGGAATCACTGAAAGAATGCGTGAGTCAACCAGATCAGCGAGAAGATTACTGGGCGCAGATTACCGAAGGGGAAAAATTATATCAGATTGGATTTGAAAAAGAATGGAGATTCATTGGGATATACAAGGAAAATAGGAATTTATTTTACATTTTATTGTTCGATTGGCATCATTCTCTCTTTCCTGATGAACGGAGAAATACTATTAATCTTAAACTGATGAAATATAGTTTATTTGGTAGAAATAAATGATACTTAGAATTAAACAAATATTGTAGTAAAGTAATATGGATTTATATTAATCCGAAAGCTGACGGTAGCAAAGAATTCATATTATAAATTAGGAGTGGTGATATGTTATTAGAGTATACATGTTCTAACTATAAATCCATAAAAGATAGGGTACTTTTTTCGTTGCTGGCAGATAAAGATATTTCTTCTCATACCCCAAATACTGTGCTTTATGACAATAAAAAAATTTTAAAATCTGCCGTAATTTATGGCGCTAATGGCTCTGGAAAAACTAATTTTTTAAATTCAATGAAATTCATGAAATTATTAGTGGCTACTAGCATTCGCAAACAGCCTGGCGAAGGCATTCCTCAACTTTCGCATAAACTTTCTGCATCTAATGTTCCGACGGTGTTTACTGTACAGTTCATTCGTCATGGAATTCGATATTCGTATGGTTTTTCTGTTTTGCATAATATGATTGATGGGGAGTATTTGTACTACTTTCCCAAAAAGCGACTTGTAAAAATTTTTGAACGTGATGGAATGAATATTATTCCTGGAAATAGATATAAAAATTCGTTTGATGTGAGCCAGAGCATATTAAAAGAAAATAGGTTGTTTTTATCTTGTGCTGCTAATTACACAAATATTAAAGAAATAGAAGAGGCGTTTTTGTTTTTTGTGGAAGATGTAGTTATTTATGATAATAATGAAAATGATTGGACTGGCTCTTCTATTCATTTGATGAGAGAAAATAAAGTAATTAAACATAAGTTTATATCATTATTACAGGAATTTGGTACAGGCATACAAAATATTAGCAGTAAGACTGAAAAAGTAAAAATTGCTACGGAACCTTTACCAGATGAAATAAAAAAGTTTTTGCCTAAAGTAGCAAATCGTATTACGATTAAAGTTGATTATGGTAAATTTCAAACTGACTTGATGTCGGAAGAATCAGATGGTGTTCAAAAATTATTTGAGTTATTGTGTCCTATTTTAGATATTTTAGCTAAAGACAAAGTCTTAATTTGTGATGAATTAGAGAATAGTTTACATGAAATTTTAGTGGCCCATATTATAAAACTATTTCATGATAATGAATCTAAAGCGCAACTTATATTTTCAACGCATGATACAAGTCTGTTAAGTAATAATATTTTTCGCAGAGATCAGATTTGGTTTACTCAACTTACTCAAGACAGAGCAACAGATTTGTATTCTCTGATAGAAATTAAAAATATAGATAATTTAGAGAACCTTGAAAAAGGGTATATTAGTGGTAAATACGGAGCGATTCCGTTCTTGAATATCTCATCTATTAGTAAATTGGAAAAGTAAAGGGGAGGGAGCGATAAATGTTGTTAGAACCAAATTATAAGCTTACTCCTAGGAATAAAAATGTTAGAGAAAAATGTCCATCTAAAACTGTGATGAAATTTTCTCTAAAAGAAATAAAACAACATTTTGATGAGAGTTTAGCAATGCTTCGCAATCAAACATCTATTGCGCATGGTTTTTATGAAAATCGAAATGTAGAGGAAGCAAAATATATATGGCGCACACAAATTGTATTATTAGAAAGTGCTTATGATTTTTATCTACATGAAATTACTAAGTATGGGTTATGCCGGATATACGAAAAACAATGGGATGAAACTCCAAAATATAAAAACATAAATATTAACATGGAAACATTGTCGGAAGCTTTAATTAGTAATGGAAGTTTGGACTGGTTTTTAAAATTCACAAATGACCATTATAGTATCAAAACATTAACATCTTATCAGTCTTTTCGTGATCAATGTAATTTGTTGGGGATTGATTATAGAGAAATTGCAGATGAAGTGTTCTATGATAGGAATTCTCGCAAATCAACAGAAGAAAAATTAGAAAATGTCATAACTGAGCTTTTTAAACGAAGAAATCGAATTG
Source organism: Megasphaera elsdenii DSM 20460 (assembly GCF_003010495.1). Classification (NCBI taxonomy): domain Bacteria; kingdom Bacillati; phylum Bacillota; class Negativicutes; order Veillonellales; family Veillonellaceae; genus Megasphaera; species Megasphaera elsdenii. Next base: position 1,214,488 of record NZ_CP027570.1, read on the forward strand.
CGCATCAATATGATCGTGAATATGCTGATGCTGAACCTCAAAATATTGATGAAAAAACAGTAGAAGATTTTTTGCAAAGAATCTCTGAAATTGTGGATTCTATTTATCGAGCAGTACTTAGAAAAGATGGAATTTTTAATGATTTTACTTGCAATGATAAATAAAAAAGAAACTGGTGTCTATATCTTTGGGAGCGAGTGTCAAACGTCCGCTAACACATAAAGCATATTTTTTAGAAAATGAATATATACAACAGCACTTTACAACTTTTACGCCATTTTGGAAGTTGACGAGTCCAGTTTACATAAAGCATGAACTAAGTCCGTTGAATTTTTTACGGGTTAGGCCTTAGCGACCAAAGTGCAAAAAATATTTCATGCTGTATTTGCCAATTTATATGACTTCGCAGTTCTTGCATATTGGCGTTTTTTGTATTTCACAAAAGACTCATTTAGATACGGAAGCATTTTCAGGTTATTGTAATTCCGGTGAAGAAAACGAAGAGAGGGGAATGCTTGCAAAAACAGCTGGGCCATGATTGGCCAGGTCAACAGGAATTGCGTTGGCCGTGTCGCTGTAGAAAAATAGTGAGCAGTTTCATTATACTTCAAAGTGTGGTTACGCGATACTTAGTTGTTCAAAAAGTTGTAAACTGCTGATTAGGTGAGTATATGCAGATTAATACACAAAAGAAAGATATTATATGGAACTACTTGGGAATCTTCTTCTCTTTGGGTTCTCAAGTTATATGGCTGCCTGTCCTGATTCATTACTTACCACCTGATATTTTAGGTTTATGGTACGTATTCGTCAGTATTGGTGGTATGGTTGAACTTCTTGATAGTGGCTTTACGCCAACTTTGAGCCATTGCATGACTTATGCGTGGAGTGGAGCCATGGATTTGAAGAAACAGGGTGTCGTCTTTTCCGGTGAACGGAGTGGGCCGAATTATGCTTTGGTTTATGGGATTTTGAGTACTTGCCGAGTCTTATATTTTGGCATTGCCTGTGTAGCTACCTTAGTTATGGTCGGTGCTGGTACGTTGTACGTGCAGCGCATCGCCTCGGCCTATTTATCTTGGCAAGTTTATGCTACTTGGATGCTTTATATAGCATCAACCTTTATTAATCTTTATATAGGCTATTATGCCGTCGTCCTCGTCGGTATCGGCGATATTTTTCATAAAAACCGGGCACAGATTTTATCGAAAGGTGCTTTTTTGATATTAGGAACACTCGGCCTTGTTTGTGGCTTTGGGATTCTCAGCCTTGGCGTAGCTTATTTTGCCAGCGGTTTTGTTTTACGCTTTTTGTGCAAGCATTATCTCATCAAGGAGCATAAGTTTGATGAATTATTTCGAAAATATCGCCATCAGACAGATTATTCCAAGCGCCATGTCTTGGCTATGATGTGGCCCAATGCCTGGCGGGATGGATTAGTTACGGTTACGGCTTATCTGACAGGGCAGGCTACGGTACTGATGAGCAGCGGCTTTCTGACTCTGTATGAAACGGGGATTTACTCTTTTTCCATGCAAGTCGTCAATGCCTTGATTAGCATTGCTTCAGGTATGTTCAGTGCCTATGTTCCGGCAATCCAATCGGCCTATGTATCCCGCAACCGGAAAGTCATGAAAGATTTATACGCGAAGTCCATGGCCTGTGCCTTTCACCTCAGTTTCTGGGGCATCATCGTTTTTGCAGCGATTGGCATTCCCATCGTACAACTCCTGCGCCATGACTTCGTCATTGAACGACCGGCCTTCCTGCTGTTGGCACTGTCAATTTATCTCTTGAATCGCCATCGAAGTTCTGCCTGCTTCATCAGTACCATGAATAAGCTGCCATATACCTTCAGCTTCATCTTCTTCGGCGTCATCAGTATCAGTGCCACCTATATCGGACTAGCCTACTTCCATTTAGGATTATGGGGCCTCATCCTTATTCCCTTAGCGGTCCAGTCCATCTACAATAACTGGAAATGGAACCAAGTCGTCAATCGCTATCTGCATACCACAGAAATCAGATTGATGAGACAGGGGACGGCTGATCTTATGCGGATCGTAGGGAATAAAATATTTAAAACGAAATCATAAAAATAATCCGGCTGCGGTGAAATCACTGGGCCGGATTGTTTTTTGCAGCAGTATAGAGATGCCTTGACACGATATTTATTTTGCCATAAACTAAAGATACATTAACGAACGTATTTTCTTATTTTGTTGCTATTATATAGGGAAAGGCATGAGTTTTATTGGGATATGAATGTTTATTGGCATTAGATGAAAAATATGGAACTGAATTGAAGGCTGCTACTTTGATTTTAGGTAATGGCTCCAGCATTTCTTACAGTTCAAAGTTTGCCTATTCCAGTTTATATGATGAAGCTGCTTTTACTGATGAAGAAAAACAACTTTTTGATAAATTTGATACGAATAATTTCGAATATATTTTGCGAAAGTTATTTCAAGCTAGTGAAGTAAATAAAGTTCTAGAACTTGATCAAGGAAAAAAGGTTAATTCTGTGTATGAAAATATTCGATTGAAATTGATTGAGACAATAAGATGTATTCATCCAGTTATGAGCGATATTGATCCAGCTACTGTTCATGATAAGGTATTTCGAATCATGATGGATTATAGATATATCATTGATTTGAATTATGACTTCTTATTGTATTGGATTTTAAGTAACAATGGTTTTTTATCTTCTTTTCCAATTGAAGAGAATGGGGCGAGAAGAAACGTATTCCAAGGGAGTCCTTTTCAATATTTTTATGATGGTTTTCGGAAAAATTGTGGAACTCATCTTTCTTTTGACTATGATTTTGTGGAAGAAGAGATAAGGAAAGAAGAGAAAACAGGAATATTTTATCCGCATGGAAATTTGTTATTCGTTCGAGATAAATTCGCTGGAGAAACATTAAAAATAAAAAGTGATGGCGATTTATTTGACGTTGTTGATAAAGATTGGGAAAAGGGATATACTCCACTCTTTATTAGTGAAGGAACAGCTAATAAAAAAATGAATAGCATACGGAGTATTTCTTACTTGAATTATGTTTATAATGAAATACTTAGCAACCTTACTGATTTTATAGTTATTTACGGCTGGTCAATGGGAGACTGCGATACTCATTTAATAAAGAAAATATTTTCCAATAAAAAAATTAAGACAGTTGCAGTTTCCATTTATAATGAAAATAGGGAGTTACAAGCAATACAAGAAGAAAAAATAGCAATAGAAAACAAGATAAAACACTATAATAAAGAAATAGCGGTTGAATTCTGGGAATGCTGACATTAGATAGAGAATTGAATTATATGTAAGTGATTTTTAAAAACTATCGGATAATATCAGCACTTTACAACTTTATAAGGTATGATATTTTTGCAAAATAAAGATGTAAACCTAGCTAAACAGAGTGAGATATTGAACAATCTGTGGGACTAGGAAGCTGCTGAGCTGACCAATGCTTCTAAAAGATGAGTGTACGGAACAGCGAAAGGGGTACCGTTCCAACCATTACCGCAGAAATCTGCATAGCATCTACCATAATGTAGAAAGTGGGTTGATACTTGCTTGTACTAGGCGGTGTCATGTCGTAATTACTCAGTGAGTCATAAATAAATATATGACCATGAAGCATCTGTACGGATACGATACCGCGGCCATCCTCTACTAATTTTACAAGACTTTAAATATTAGTAATTTAGAGATTACTATGATAATATTTCACAGCTAGGAGAGATAATATGTGCTTGAAGCAGATATTGCAAAAAATAAAGAACATGACAAAATCTAATAAAAATGAAATGAAGGAAGACCATAAAAATAAATATAATGATCTTGCTCCTATAAATACTTTATCACAGGATGATACCTATATTCAGGCTTTAAATTGGGCGTTTATGAATCCGTCTATTAAAAATATTGCATTAACTGGAGCATATGGATCCGGTAAAAGTAGTATTTTACTTTCATTTTTGGAACAATATGAAAACATAAGAAAAAAGACTTTATCCATATCTTTGGCCAGCTTTATTGATAAATTACAGGAGAATCAAGATAATAATTCTACTGAAGATAAGATTATCAAGCTTGATATTAATGAAATTGAAAAAAGTATTTTAAAGCAACTTTTTTATAAAGTAGCTCCTTCAAAAATACCACAAAGCCGTTTTCAAAGGATTCGCATTATAAAAGGAAAAAAGATATTTCTTGAGATTATAGCTGTAACGATTTTTATTTTTTTCTGTACTTATTTTTTTCGTCCTCAATACTTGGATTATTTAATCAGCTCAATTAGTTATGGGTATCAACGACATTTTTCTGCTTTAGAAGAAGATTTACTTACCATAGTTTCCTATATTACTTTTATTGGTCTTATATTAGGGGGAATTTTTTTTATAGAAAAGATAGTGAAATGGATTTTAATATCCTTTCATTTGAAAAAAGTAACCATTCAAGGTTCAATTCAAGCAGAAACAGGAAATGATGAAGAGTCCATATTTGATAAAAATATGGATGAAATTATTTATTTTTTTGAGAGTACTCGCTATACTACTATATTTTTTGAAGACCTTGACCGTCTGCAGAATAACAGATTGTTTGTGCACTTAAGGGCTCTTAATAATATGTTGAACCAATGTGATGTCTTAGAACGGCCGATTCGGTTTGTATATGCTGTTAAAGATGATATTTTTGAAAAAGAAGACCGTACTAAATTTTTTGAATTTATTTTGCCAGTGATTCCTATTATTAATGCTACGAATTCAGGGGAAGAGATTCGCCGATGGGTAACAGATCACAACTATGGAAAAATTTTTGATGAGGATTTTATCGATGATATTGCTCCATATATTGATGATATGCGTGTGCTTCAAAATATTTTTAATGAATATGAGATTTATAGAGAGCAAATTATCAATAGGACTGGATTAAATTTAGATCCAAAGAAATTGTTTGCAGTTATTGCATTTAAAAATATCTATCCATCGGATTTTTCTGATTTACAAAATGAAAAGGGGATAGTAAAGCAAGCCTTTTACGAAAAAGAGAAAATCCTTAAGCAAAAAATTAAAGATTTAAATGACCTGATTGAAAAAGAAGAATCAACGTTTAAAAATTTGAAAGATGATGAGTTGCAAAGTGTAAATGCGATTAAAAGCGCAATGCTTGCTGATTTTGTTGATTGGAAAGGATTTGCAGAGAGTTTTAATGTCTATTCATGGAAAGATAATGAAAAATCATCTAGTTCAATTTTATTTGACTTCAAAACAATAATGAATCCAAATTTCGATTTAAATGAATTAAAAAATATTAATGAATGCTATATACACTCTCCTGGGATAGGCAATGTTACAAAAATGTCTCTTTATGAAAAAGTCGAAAAATATTATCCAGTATGGAAACGTCATTATGAATATGATGGGAAAATTGAAGAACTTAAACTTGAAATCAATACTACACGTGACAAAATAAAAAAGTACCGCAATATGACGATGAAAGAAATTTTAGATTGCGATGAAAATGATGTTCTCTCCGAGCAAATCAAGCAAAATAAACTATTGGTATTTCTGTTGCGTAATGGTTATCTAGATGAAACCTATGCTTCTTATATCAACTATTTCCAGGCAAACAGTACAACTTATAGCGATAGAAATTTCATCTTGTCGGTGAAAAACAGGGAACCTTTGCCTTTTGACTATAGATTGGTAAAAATTTCTCAAGTCATTAAAAAATTAAAGCTTGGGGATTTTGACTATCCGGCAGTGTATAATTTTGATTTACTTAATGAAATGTTGATGCATGCGGAATCCTACGAAGAGAAATTAGAAGAATTCATGAAACAATTGGGGAAAGAGGATAAAAACAGTTGGAATTTTATAGATGAATTTGTTGGATATGCCCAATCACCGGCACTTTTTGTAAAATATTTGGCACACTATTGGTCAAATATGTGGAATTTTATTCTTGACTCTTCCTTATTAGAACAGCGTAAGGTATTTTATTTGAAGTTGTTAATTGATGATGCAAAACTTGATGACCTTTGTCTCATGAATAAATCTAATTCATTAAGTACGTATTTTAGAGAAACTCATGATATTTTACAGAAGCTTCATGATGTTGATGAAGAAAAAATGATTGCTCTTATGGGACGGTTGCAAATTAAATTTAGCCAAGCTGAATTAACTGGAGTCAGTGAAAAGTTGGTACAATATATCATACAACAACGAATGTATATTTTGAATCCGTATATGCTAAATCAGATTATTTCCTGGAATTTTCCGCAAAAGGAAAATGCAGCATTGAGGGAAAATTATACGGTGATTTTGGAAGCAGATATAAAGCCCGTACTGGAATACATAGATGACAATATTGAAGAATACGTAAAAAATGTTACTTTATCAAAAGAAAATACTCAGGAAAGTAATAGAGCGGTAGTGGGATTATTAACCAAAATTATCGACGATAAAGAACTTTGCTGTGATGTAATTAGGCACCAGGGGAAAATAGAGTTCAACGACTTGGCAGATTGTAATGGTGAACAGACGGAAAAATCAAAAGACTCTGTAAAGGCAATTTGGGATGTTATCTTGGAAGAAAACAAAGTTGTGGCTTCCTGGAGTAATGTTCGGGTCTACTGGAAGCACTTTGGAGTCACTAAAAATCTAGTTTCTTTTGTCGATGTAAACTATGCAAAGTTAGACAAATTGGATAATGAAGATGATAACTCAAACTTCGTTGTTCAATTCATTAAATCAGATTTGGTTGATGTTTCTTTGCTGAAAAAAATAAAATTTGCCTTAGTCATTACTGATATGGGAGATATTATTAATAAGATTCCAGAAGATAAAGTTGAAGTTTTGGTAGAAAAAAATGTTATCTCGTTTACGTTAGATAATTTACAATTACTGCATGATTATTTGGATGATGAAAGAATTATGGCTAAATTTATTGTTTCAAATCAAGATTTGTTCTTTGCGAAAATTTCTGAAGACAGTGAAGCAGTGGATTATATTGTAAAAGATCAGAATTTAATTTTACACTTGATTTATCAAGATGAGATCAGTACTGAAAATAAAAATAAATTAATTGCATCAATAGATGCAGACACTATTGATATAGAAATTGCAAAAAAGATAATTGAGATGAAGTTAAAAATTAATAGAGAGCAATTTTATGCAATTTGGAATCAAGTTGATCAAAATTTGAAAGTGAAGTTATTCTATCAGTATATGGAATTGTTAACAGTTGATGATTTTCAAGATATTTTTCAACAGCTGAAAAATCAGAGTTCTGCTTTTGAAAAGTTAGCTCAAAGGGAGGCAAGAAAGCAAGTAAAACTTTCCAATACACCTGATAATATCAAACTGGCAAAGTGTTTAAGAAACAAGGGATATATTACTAGTTTTAACGAAATTGATACGAAAATTGAAATGCGAATCAAGAAATCACAGTAATTTTACTTACAATGGAACCTGATGCCCAAAGAAATCAATTCATCTGAATAAATACTAGCAAAAAACCGAACCATAATATCCGGCTTTTTCTATACACAGGTTTATTTTGCATTTACTCTATAGGCGATGATAAAGTAAACAAATTCAACAATGGCTGGCATCACTCTTTTTGTAAATTGTCTTGATGAACAAATGAGAATAACGTTAAAATGGTAAAAATTAGTTCGTGATACTGGATAAATAAATGTGGAGGGATGTAAATGGACATCAAGGATTTTCAAGGGATTGAAGCAAGTTTTTTAGATTACAAAATTTTTTTAGAGGCAGAAAAACCTAAAAGTTGGTTAAAATCAGTTTCGGCATTTGCAAATACGAAGGGCGGACATATTTTATTTGGAGTTACAGATAAAACGCACGAAGCCATCGGTTTAGATGATGTGCAGAAGGCAGCTAGCAAAATCGCAGAAATAATTTCAGTTCGAATTAGTCCGAAGGTAAATTATACGATAGATACTTTTCCAGGTACTCGTGAAGGGAAGTTCTGTCTTGACTTATCTATTTTTCCAGGGCCTCATTATCCTTATTATTACGTGCATGAACAGACTCGGGAATGTTATGTTCGAAGAGGCGATCGCTCTGAACCAGCGACTACCTTAGAAATTAATACGCTTATTTTGAAAGGTATGAATCAAACGTATGATGCATTGCCGACTTCTTATAAACTAGATGACATTAGCTTTACTTTGTTAGGTGCAACTTTCAAACAGGAAACTGGAGAAAGTTTTAATTTGCCACAGGATGCAGTTTCCTTGGGGCTGACAACTCCCAGCGGAGAAGTTACCAATGCGGGATTGTTGCTTTGTGATCAAGGTGTTTTACGACATTCCCGTGTCGTCTGTACGCATTGGAAAGGTAAAGAAAAGGGAGCGATTGATGGAGATGCATTAGATGATCAGGAGTTTTTTGGAACTAGCCTTATTATGCTTTTGAGTAATACAGAAGCGTTTATACGAAATAATTCAAAAAATCCGTGGACAATTCGGGGAATGCGACGAGAAGAGAATAGTGATTATCCTTTTAAGGCAGTTCGCGAAGTTTTGGTAAATGCCTTGATTCATAGAGATTATCAAAATATTGGTGCTGAAGTACATGTTGACATGTACGATGATCGTATGGAAATATCTTCTCCGGGAGGTATGATGAATGGTAGCCGTATTCAAGATTTGGATTTGAGTATGGTGCCATCTATGAGAAGAAATGAAATTATTTCAGATATTTTTGGAAGATTGCATTATATGGATCGTCGAGGCAGTGGGATACGGCGGATTATAAATTCATATGCTCATTTCAAAATTAAACCGAATTTTTATTCTAATGAGTATTTTTTTCTTGTTTCTCTGCCCAATAGAGGAGTACCATCAAAAATTAAACATACTACGGAAGAAACGCAACTTACGAGTGGAGAAACGCAACTTACAAGTGGAGAAACGCAACTTACGAGTGGAGAAATGCAACTTACAGGAGAAAAAATGACGCTTGAAATGTGGAAGACTAATATACGGCAAAAAACTGGAAATAAGTTTCAACCAAGAACTGTGGATAAACTTGCTAAATTAATGGCGATTTATGAAGATAAGTATCCCTTCAATCGACAAATTGTAGCGAATCGATTTGAAATAAGCGAAAATGCTGCATCTCGGATACTAAAAAGAGCAATTGAGTGTGGTATTGTTAGGAAAGAGAAAAAAGGCGTTTACTATTTTCAATTTCCTTAAAAAGTTAAATCCGCATATCGGTGATAATATATTAATGAAATTAACAAAAAGTTTGAGGCGGAGGTCAGTTTTGTGGGGCGTATTGTGAAAAATAATCTTGTCATATTGCTGGCGGCTATGGGGGCGTTGGTCTCGATGGTCATTGTACCGTCGTCGATGGGGTATGTGGAGTATCTCAATGGGCCTGTGCTGGGAATTTTGTTTTGCCTTATGGTTGTCATTGGCGGGTTTCGTGAAAGCGGCGTCTTTTCGGTGTTATTGTCCCAGCTCCTATTGCGGCTGGGAACGTTTCGTCAGTTGGCGATGGTGCTGGTCTTCATAAACAATCCGGTTGCGGTGATTTCACCGCAGCCGGATTGTTTTGTTAATAAAAAATAATATATTGTCCCAATATTGAAAAAAATGTCCCAATAAGTTATAATGACAGGAGAAATAAGAGATGCTGTAAAGTGTAAGGAGCTGGAGTGTGATGAAAAAAAAAGATATTGTAAATTTAATTAAATGTTATGCAGAAGGTAATGATGCTGGATTTAGGACTACAGCTTATCAAATTGCCAAAGAATTCGATCAAAGTGGAGATACCCAATTAGGACTTTATCTTATGTCACTATTATCAGATGCCAATACGTTTGTACCACAAGTGCAGGAAAGTAAAGAAACATATACCGGATTGCAATATCTTGATAAGGCTTCTGCTTGTGAAGAAATGCTGCTTTTACCAGACGTAATTATGAATGATATATTAGGGATTGTAAACGCTATTAATCATCATATGGGGATTCATCGTTTCTTATTTGAAGGGGCTCCTGGTACAGGAAAAACAGAAGCAGTAAAACAACTTGGCAGAATTTTAAATCGAGATGTTTATATGGTGAACTTCTCTGAACTTATTGACAGTAGATTAGGGCAGACTGCAAAAAATATAGTAGCTTTATTTAAAGAAATGAATGGGATTTATCAAAAATATAATATGATTTTCTTATTTGATGAAATTGATGCATTGGCTTTAGATAGAACAAATAATAATGATTTACGGGAAATGGGAAGAGCTACTTCTACTTTATTGAAATGTCTTGATTTACTGGATAAGGATATTATTTTAGTTGCGACAACCAATCTATATTCCTATTTTGACAGAGCTTTAATCAGGAGATTTGATTCGGTTATTAGTTTTAATCGATATACACAGGACGATTTGTTGGATATTGCTGAGAAAATTTTAAACCGATATTTAGATCAATTGCATTTAAAAAATCGGGATGTTCGGCTGTTTCGTAAAATTATGAAATTAATGGATCAATTACCTTATCCTGGGGATTTGAAGAATATAGTCCGTACGGCTGTAGCTTTTAGCAACCCTAATGACGAATGTGATTATTTTAGACGATTATATAGCGCAATTTGTGGTAAAAATCCGGATAATTTAAGTGAATTAAAAAAACAAAAATTTACAGTAAGAGAGATGGCTATACTCACAAATAAATCTAAAAGTACTATTGATAGAGAGCTTAAGGAGGCGTTATAAATGAATAACTTATTGGAGTTAAAGGGGGAATTCCAACATAAGTCAAATCAAGCTAGAGGGGGGAGCATCTCACTAAAAAAAGGACAAGTAGTTAAGGCCGACCATTTACTGGAGCTAGCTAATGATTTACAAAAAATAGCTGATTATTGGTCTGTACATCCAGAGATTGAAGGTGCTTTAGTTAGCGCGCATTATGTTCGCATCGTTCCTAAATCAAGTCGATTGCAATTTTTGCTTTCATGTACTAATAATTCCCCCAATGATTTTATAGTAGGGGCAAAATTTGAGACTACTGTTGATATAATCGATCCGGAATCCCATGCTCACCATGTTTTTACGTATTTTATCCCGTTAACAGCACTTGTTCAGACCATAGCTGTTTTAAAAAAAGTGTATGACGTTTTGAAAGAAAACTATCAGGGTAAGCTTTCATATGAAGATGTGGAAGAATTAAAAAAAGGAACATTCGTGTGTGATGGTTTATCTAAAACCAGGTTTCTTCAAACTATTGTAGATAGTTCGAATATTCAATGTTTTCGTATTGATACATTGGAAAAGGATATTCATGAAGCATGTATTATAACAATTTACAAAACTAAAGTAAAAACACGGGAGTTGTTAGGGAAATTTGGTATTTCGATTCCAGAAAGCAGAATTCTCAATCAGCTCACGATTCAAATGAATCCAGAAGAAATACATATGTTGTTGGAAAAAGCTCCATATCTGGTAGCTATGGGGGTAAATGATTTGACTCAGTATATTCCTGAGCCATTGACAGAAGTATCGGAAGTACCTGAACTTATTCCATCTCCTAAGAATGAACCTGTTATTGGCGTTATTGATACTCCCTTTAATGAAGACGTCTATTTTCATGAATGGGTAGATTATACTAATTGTTTGTCTGAAGATATTCCCGTTGGGCCAATGGATTTTGCACATGGAACAGCTGTCAGTTCGATCATTGTTGATGGTCCTAAGGGGAATCCTGATTTAGATGATGGATGCGGTCGTTTTAGAGTTCGGCATTTCGGAGTAGCTGTTGCTGGTAAATTTAGTTCTTTTTCGGTTATAAAGCAGATTGGGGATATTGTACGGTTAAATCGTGATATTAAGGTGTGGAATCTTTCTTTAGGTTCTATATTAGAGATTAATGATAATTTTATTTCGCCAGAAGCTGCTGAACTGGATCGGTTGCAGAATGAATATGATATAGTGTTTGTAGTAGCAGGAACGAATTTACCTGCTGCACATGAACATGAAAACAATTATAAAATCGGTGCCCCGGCAGATTCTTTAAATTCTATTGTTGTGAATTCTGTAAATTTTCAGAATCAAAGTGCATCTTATTCTCGAAGTGGCCCTGTATTGTCTTTCTTTGTAAAACCAGATGTTAGCTATTATGGTGGAGATAGGCAAAAACATGAATTTATAACGGTATGTGACAATGTATTGGGGGCAAAGCAGACAGCTGGAACTTCTTTTGCAGCGCCTTGGATTACCCGAAAAATGGCATATTTGGTTTACATTATGGGATTTACTCGAGAAGTGGCTAAAGCCTTGCTGATTGATGCTGCAACGGGATGGTATTGTCGGCCAGATGAAAAAAAGGGGTATGGCATAGTGCCCATTTCTATTCAAGATATTTTGCAATCTCCCGATGATGAAATTAAATTTATTATTTTTGGAAAGACTAAGAATTATTGTACGTATACATATCAATTGCCTGTCCCGGTTGTAGAGAATAAGCATCCTTATCTTGCCAAAGCTACTTTGGTTTATTTTCCGTTGTGTGATCGTAATCAAGGTGTGGATTATACCGATACGGAGTTAGATTTGCATTTTGGGCGATTAATGATTGATAAAGCACAACGTTTACAGATAAAATCTATTAATGGAAATTTACAGGCTGAACCGGGCCAGCACTCTATTTATGAAGAAGATGCCAGAAATGATTATCGGAAATGGGATAACGTAAAAATAGTTGCTGATCAGATTTATAGTAACATGAAACCTCGTAAAGCGTATGAAAAAGGACTTTGGGGTATCAAATTATATTGCAAAGAACGATTAAACAATCATGCCAGACGGGAAATTCCATTTGGTCTGGTTATTACCTTGAAAGAGATGAAGGGCGTTAATCGAATTGAATTATTCAAGCAATTATGCCAGGCCAGAGGATGGATTGTAAATGATGTCAACGTAGAAAATCGAGTTCAAGTATATTTGAAGGGAGAAGAAACGATTCAGTTAGAATAAAAAATTCAAAACAGGCTGGCACTTTCCCTTCAAGCGACAAAGTGTAGCAACTCGATTTGAAATAAGCGAAAATGCTGCATCCCGGATACTGAAAAGAGCAATTGAATGAACTTAACGAAGAATTTGAGGCGGAGGTCAGTTTTGTGGGGCGTATTGTGAAAAATAATCTTGTCATATTGCTGGCGGCTGTGGGGGTGTTGGTCTCAATGGTCATTGTGCCGCCGTCGATGAGGTATGTGGAGTATCTCAATGGGCCCGTGCTGGGGATTTTGTTTTGCCTTATGGTTGTCATTGGCGGTTTTCGTGAAAGCGGCGTCTTTTCGGTGTTATTGTCCCGGCTCCTATTGCGTCTGGGAACGTTTCGTCAGTTGGCGATGGTTCTGGTCTTTTCTTGCTTTTTTGTGAGCATGTGGGTGACGAATGACGTATCGCTGCTGACTTTTGTCCCATTTGCACTCTTGTCGCTGCGTCGTGTCGCCAGTGAAAAGGAAATGGCTGTCGTTATTTCTTTGCAGACGATAGCGGCTAACCTGGGCAGTATGTGTACGCCAGTAGGCAATCCGCAGAACTTATACTTGTATTTTCATTATGCCTTGAATCTTGGCGAATTTATGGCCTTGCTGTTGCCTTATACGATAGCAGCGATGATCATGCTGGCTGCCTCTGTTTTTTTGCTGCCGAACCGGCGGATTTCTATTTCCGCACGGCTAGCGGCCAGGCGGGCGGAGAAAGTTCCGCTCATGGCTTCGCCACGGCAGCTCTGGATGCTGGGAGCCTTGTTTTTTCTTTCGTTACTGACGGTGGCCCATCTTCTGGATTACCGTATCACGCTGGCGGTCGTCGTCCTGGTCACGGCGCTGATGGTCCCGCGTTATTTTCGTTATGTTGATTACCGGCTGTTAGGTACGTTTGTGGCTTTTTTTATCCTTATTGGCAATATCAGTCAATGGGAAGCTTTCCGGCAAATCTTGGCTGCATTCCTGACTGGGCACGAGTTTTTAGTGGCGATATTCGCATCCCAGGTCATCAGCAATGTGCCGGCGGCAGTTCTCTTGTCCGGTTTTACCGATAATGCTGCGGCGTTGCTGTTGGGAACGGATATTGGCGGATTAGGGACGCTCATTGCCTCTATGGCCAGCCTCATTTCTTATGGCATCTTCGTCCGCGCTTATCCACGGCGGCAGGGTTATTTCCTGAAAATATTTACGGCGCTTAATGTGGCTTATCTGTTGTTTTTTATCGTGTTTGCAGCCGTAGCTTTCTGATATAATGTTGGAAGAACCCCTCAGTCAGCTTTGCTGACAGCTCCCCTTCGCAGTGGAGCCTTTTTAAGTCCGACGTAAACTGCATCATTGGGCGGGCCGCCAGCCACAGCTGTCCGTTTTGGCAGCCGTCCTGCGCCTTCCGGTGGTCGGCACTTGACGGGCCAAAAAGGCTTTCAGGACGGCCCCTACAGGGCCCCGATAGGGACGATTTTTTGCGGTACAATGAGGGCGATTGTTTTTTGGGATGGGGTGGCATGTATGGGACGTAGATGGATTCAGGTTGTAGTCGGGTTGCTGGTTATGGGCGTCATCGGTGTAATTTGGTGGCATTCTATGCAGAATGGAGTGGCTTCTCATGCCGAGAGCCGGCGGGTCCTGGCGTGGGTCCTGGCCCGGATACAAGGATCGGCGGTGGCGCCTTATTTGAGTGACGGTGTCATTCGGCGCTTGGCGCATTTGACGGAATATACAACGCTGGGAATGGTATTGAGCGGCTTTTCTGTTTTAGTTTCGCGACGTCCTCATAAAGTCTGGGTGCTCTTGATTGGAATTGGCGTGGCAGCAATTGATGAGTATATCCAGTCGTTTTCCGGTGGCCGGACATCGACCTGGCATGATGTGGTACTCGACGGTGTTGGGTGTATGATTGGAATTTTTTTAGTCATGGTTATCCGGGGAGTGAAGCGGGGCATTGGTGCTATACGAAAATAGGGGCCAGTAGCCCCGCAGGTCGCTGTTTGCAGTTCGCAAAAAAAAGTACGGCTAATAGCCGTATGCGTAGGGGCTTTTATGAGTTTTGAAAAAGGAGAAATTGATGGAGATGCATTAGATGATCAAGAGTTTTTTGGGACTAGTTTGATTATGCTTCTGAATAATGCAGAAGCGTTTATACGAAATAATTCAAAAAATCCATGGACGGTTCAGGGCATGCGTCGAGAGGAGAAAAGCGATTATCCTTTTAAAGCAGTTCGCGAAGTTTTAGTGAATGCCTTGATTCATAGAGATTATCAAAATATGGGTGCTGAAGTACATGTTGACATGTATGATGACCGTATGGAAATATCTTCGCCTGGCGGTATGATGAATGGAAGTCGTATTCAAGATTTGGATTTAAGAATGGTACCGTCCATGAGAAGGAACGAGATTATTTCCGATATTTTTGGAAGACTGCATTATATGGATCGTCGAGGCAGCGGGATACGTCGGATTATAAATTCATATACTTATTATAAGAATAAGCCAATTTTTTATTCCAATGAGTATTTTTTTCTTGTTTCTTTACCGAATAGAGGGATTGCATCAAAAATCAAGGATGCTACGGAAGAAACGCAACTTACTGGGGAAGAAACGCAACTTACTGGAGAAAACGTTCATCTCGAAGTGTTAATGACTAGTATACGGCAAAAATGTAGAAATAAATTTCGAGCAGGTACAGTAGATAAATTTATAAAATTGTTGATAATTTATGAAGATAAATATCCATTTAATAGACAAATTGTAGCAACTCAATTTGAAATAAGCGAAAATGCTGCATCCCGACTGCTTAAAAAAGCAATTGATTGTGGTATTGTCAGGAAAGAAAAAAGAGGAGTTTATTATTTTCGGGTTTTGTAAAAATCAGATTCAGATGCGGCATCGCTGCGATAAACTCAAGATTATGTTATGACCCGGCATCGTCTGTCATAAATTTCGGCTGTACACAGGATTCGCGGCGGGCCGCCCGTCGCTGCTGTCCGTTCTGTTAACCGTCCTGCACCTCCCGATGGTCGGTACCTGTCGGGGTAGAAAGGCTCTGGGCGTCCCCTACGCACAAGGCCGTTGGCCGTGTATTTTTTATGGCCTGCGGACCACGCTTTTTTTCATCGCCTGACTGCGATTCCGTAGGGGCCGTCCCAACGGGCGGCCCGCGTGAATCCTGTGCATATCCGGAATTTATGACGGACGGCGCATGGTCGTAATACAATCATGAGTCTGTTGCGGCGGGCCGCCGCATCTGATTCGGCGTCGATGAACGATGAACGGCCTACGACGAACGACATCGCCGATGGCGATGAGTTCCGGCCTGCGGTCTGCGAACTACGGCCTGCGTTATTATTGCGTTATTATCAAGTCCGCTAGTATATGCTATAATTAGCGTTATAGATGATTTATATTAAGGATATATAGGAAAGGTGGTTGGGCAGTCTGATGGATCGGGATTTTGTGGTATCACAATTTACGCGGTATGTCCATGGGTTTGACCAGGGGGAAGAAGGGGTCCGGCTGAAGTATGCTCATTCTTTACGGGTGAGTTCTCTCTGTGAGCAGATTGCGGGAAGCCTGGGTTTGTCCCAGGATGAGGTAGATTTGGCCTGGCTTATCGGCGTGCTTCACGATATCGGCCGCTTTGAACAGCTGCGGGAGTACCATACGTTTGTCGATTACCGGTCCATGGACCATGCCAAGTATGGCGCTCATTATTTGTTTGATGACGGTCATATCCGCGATTTTCTCGACGATGGGAGGTTGGATGATGTTATCCGCATGGCTATCGACCAGCACAATGTCTATCAGCTGCGGGAGAATTTGACGCCGCGGCAGCGGCTTTTCTGCCAGCTCATCCGCGATGCTGACAAAATCGATATTTTCCGGGTCTATGTCCTGTATATGAGCCAGAAGAAAAATATTTGGAACGTCGATTGGGCTGATTTTGAGAACCAGCCTATTTCTGACAGCGTCATGGCCCAGGCCCGCCAGGGGAAGCTGGTGCGGACGCAGGATAAGAAGACTTTCATGGATTTTTATGTCGGTGCTTTGTGTCTGTACTTCGATTTGGTCTATCCCCGGAGCCGTCAGCTGGCACGGGAGCAAGGCTATTTTGATAAGCTCCTCGATTTCCACTCCCGGAATGTCGATAGTGAGAAAAAATTGGATGAAATCCGCTGCTTAGTACAGAAAGCGGAAACGTTGCCTCAGCCAACATTTGTTGATACAATGTATAATGACATATAGCATAATTGGTATTATAGGATATATAGGGGGAATCATAGCTCATGGAAATATTGATTACGGGTGGTGCCGGCTTCATTGGGTCGCATGTTTTAGCACAGTTGAAAGAAATGCCGGATATGGATGTTGTCGTCTTTGATAATTTGTCTAGTGGGTCCCGGAACCACGTGCCCGATGGAATGGAACTCATTGAAGGCGATATCTGCGATGAAGAAGCTATTGACGCTGTCTTTTCCGATCACCATTTTGAGGCTGTCGTCCATCTGGCAGCGCAGACGATGGTCCCGGTTTCGGTGGAACAGCCTGTCCTCGATTGCCAGATTAATTTGGAAGGCGTCCTTCATGTGCTGGAAGCCTGCCGGGTTCATGGCGTGCCGCACATCCTGTTTTCGTCCAGTGCTGCCGTGTACGGGGATAATCTGAACATTCCCTTAGTGGAAACGGAACGGCTCGCGCCGACTTCCCCGTATGGTGTTACTAAGATGACGACGGAACATTACCTGCGAGTCTATCATGAATTATACGGTATGGATGCGACGGTTTTCCGTTTTGCCAACGTTTACGGCGAACGGCAGGGCGAAAAAGGAGAAGGCGGTGTCGTCAGCATTTTCTGTAAGCTCTTGTCCCATCATCAGGGGCTTACGGTTTTCGGCGATGGCAGCCAGACTCGCGATTTCGTCTATGCTGGCGATATTTCCCAGGCCATTATCCGGGCGCTGCCGCTCAAAGGCTATCATACGATGAATGTCTCGACGGGCCAGGAAACGAGTGTCAACGATTTGATCCATAGTTTTGAAAAAGCCGTTGGCCATTCCGTAGATGTGACTTATACGGCGCCTAGGACGGGGGATATTCTGCGGTCGGTCCTCAGTAATGGTGCCTTGAAAGAGAACCTGGATTTTGTACCGGCAATGGATTTGGAAGAAGGAATCCGCCGGACCTATGAATGGTATCAGGGGCAATGGGCGCAGTGAGGCATTTTTCCTTGACAGGCTTCCCAAAACATGACACAATTAATTAGATATGCCTATATTTATATACAGGAGGGGTAGCCCATGGCAGATGATCGCATCATTACGGCTTTGGATGTCCATTCACTGGAGGATATGAAGAAGCTCGTAGAAACCCTTGGCGACAGTGTTTCTTTTTATAAAGTCGGCATGGAACTGTTTTACAGTGCCGGTCCCGACGCAGTACGGTATTTGAAGGACCAGGGGAAACATGTTTTCCTCGATTTGAAGGTCCATGATATTCCCAATACGGTAGGCCAGAGCATCCGCGCCCTGACCCGTCTCGGCGCCGACCTCATGACGCTGCACGGCACAGGTGGCCGGGCCATGATGGAAGCGGCTGCAGAAGCCGTCCGCGATGAAGCGGCCAAGCTGAATATCGAACGGCCTCGCCTTTTGGCTGTGACGGTATTGACCAGCATCGATGAAGATGCGTGGAAAGAAATCGGCGGCAAGTACAGCATTGCCGAATCGGTCAAGAACCTGGCTAAACTGGCCAAGGAAGCCGGTATCGACGGGACCGTTTCTTCGCCGTATGAAGCGAAGGAAATCCGGGAAATGAATGGTCCCGATTTCCTCATCGTCACGCCGGGCATCCGTCCGACCTTTGCCGTAGCCAACGACCAGAAGCGGTTCACGACGCCGTCCCAGGCTTTGCGCGACGGGGCATCCCATTTGGTCATCGGTCGTCCGATTACCAAGGCTGCCGATCCGAAAGAAGCAGCGGAAAAGATTTTAGCAGAAATTCAGGGGGTATAACCAATCATGATGACAGAAGAAGAAGTAAGACAGTTATTAGTAGAAACGAAAGCCGTTCTCGAAGGCCATTTCCTGTTGACGTCGGGCCTGCACAGCCCGCTGTACGTTGAAAAATTCAACGTTCTCCAGCATCCGGAATATACGGAAAAGCTCTGCAAGGAATTGGCAGAACGTTTCAAGGACCAGAACGTCCAGACTGTCATGGGTCCTATGACCGGCGGCATCCTGCTGGCTCATGAAGTCGGCAAGGCTCTCGGCACGCGGGCTATCTTCACGGAACGTGAAAAGGGCGTCATGACTCTTCGCCGTGGCTTCCACATCGAACCGGGTGAACGCGTCCTCATCGTCGAAGATATCGTCACGACGGGTGGTTCTGTTCAGGAAGTTGTCAACGTTGTCAAGAAAGCTGGCGGCGTCATCGTCGGTGTTGGCCTCCTCGTCGACCGTAGCGGCGGCAAGGCTGAATTCGGCGTACCGAAAGATAAGGTCCAGGCCCTGCTTCACTTGACGGTTCCGACGTACAAACCGGAAGAATGCCCGCTCTGCAAACAGGGCATCCCCATGACCGAACGGGGCAGCCACCATCTGAAATAATCTGGATCAGGAGATGTTTTGTTCATGGAAATGTTATCGGCCATAGCGCCTTTCTTCATGGCTGGCCTGCTGGGGACGGTGTTCGCCCGTTTTACGGGCATCAATATGAGCATGTGCGTCCTCCTCATGTTTTTGTACATGGGGGCCAAGCCCGTCGAATGTATTGCCGCTATGTTGATGTTTAATGTATTCACCTATTTTACGGTGTATTCTCAGCTTCACGTCATGAAGATCAAGAGTTTCACCTTTTTCCCTGGCGTGCGCCTGGCCATCCCGATTTTGATCACCATTGCCCTGGCTGCGCTCAATCCTTTCATCGGCATCGTCTTTTTCGTCTTCACGTTCCTCATGGAAATCTTCGCCAAGATTTATAAGGAAATGGATGCCAAGTCGCGTCCGACGAAGGGGAAAATCGGTCAGATGGTCGTCCTCGCCGCTGTCCTGGTGACGATTGGCACGGCTCTCGTCCAGTTCATCCCGGAAAATTATTATTACATCGTCGGCGGCGTGACTATTTTGATTTACGCCTTCTTCATGTGGCGGACGGGAGACCGCCGCAAGGGAACGGCCTGGTGGGATAAGCTGCTCTATGCATCGACGTTCCTCACCGGTCTGAGCGGCATCGACGGGACGGACTGGCTCACGGCGATGCGCCGTAATCCCGAATCGGTCTTGTCTAAATGCTATCCCATCGTCATCAACGGGGCCATGATCATCGCCCTGCTGGCATCGTATGCTATGTATCAGTATTTCTCGCTGGGTGCCTTGTTTGCTACCATCGGTTCGGCCGTCGGCATCCGCCTGTTTGGCTTATATGAACATAAAGAAAAGGGAAGCTTTTCTTACCTCACCTTGGGCATTGCCGTCCTAGCAGCCCTGGTGTTCATGATCATCCAGCCCGTACCGACAGGATTCCCTGTCGTGCCCATGGCAGATAATGCCGGATTTTTCGATTTTTAGTTTTGCAAAAAAGCGCTGTCTTTTATGGCAGCGCTTTTTTTTGCAAGGCTCCCTTTATAGGGGAGCTGGCCGCCGGAGGCGGTCTGAGAGGTTGTTTTTAAATATTTGCAGGAAAACGGCGGGCTTTGTCGAATATATTATATATGCCTTATTTATGACTCAATTTTATTTTATATAAAGGGGGGATCCCTATGAAGAAAAGTATTATCTTAGCGATGGTCGTAGCGGCTTTGGCTTGCGGGCCGGCCTGGGCTTATGATGAAGGACCGGTCATGGGGCCGTATTCGGCGATTCCCGGATTGACGGCGGTGCAGCAATGCCAATTGACGGTGGCCGGCAAGGTCATGGACCCGGCAGAGGGGGCTGTTTTACAGGAAAATAATGTGGTCATGATTCCCTTGCGGAAAGTGGCGGAACAGCTCGGTTATACCGTGACCTGGGATCCTGACGATCAGAGCGTTCGCGTAGAAATGAACATTGCCTATATCATCGTCAAGCCCGGTGAAGACTGGTATGAACGGATCGGGACGATCAAGAAGGTCAACTTGAACCACATCTTCCAGTACGGTGCCGGCCCGGTCAATGTCAACGGTACGATGTACGTCCCGGCCCAGCTCTTTGAAGCCTTTTACAACAGCGTCACCATTACGCCCCAGGCCGTGACCATTACGCCGGCATCGACAGACTGAAGTCGTGAAAAAACTGCTTGACTTTATGGGCCTTGGTCGATACAATATATAGAAGAATATGTGGCAGTCCCGTGAGGCTGTGCGATTCTAATACTTTCAGATTGTACCTTTAATGTAGTCCGGAGAGGCTAAAAAGGGACATATTTTGCCATGCTTATAATATGACCTTTGCCCTGCGGCAGAGGTCTTTTTTACAAGGAGGATTCGATGGTTAGTATACAGGGCAAAAGCCTGTTGGGGCTCCAGGGAGTACCGAAGGAAGAAATTGAATTGATACTGCGGGTCGCTAAGAAGATGAAGGCCGTCGTCAACAGCGGGAATAAGAAGTTATCCCTGCTCAAAGGGAAATCGGTGGTCAACATGTTCTGGGAACCGAGTACGCGTACGCGCGGTTCCTTTGAAATGGCTGCCAAGTATCTCGGCGCTGATGTCATCAACTTTACGCCGCGGGGAAGCTCCATCCAGAAAGGTGAAAGTTTCCGCGATACCCTGCTGACGGTAACCGCTATGGGTGTCGATGCCATCGTCATGCGTCAGAAACAGGAAGGTTCGCCGTGGTTTGCTGACCGCTGTGTCGACCCGATTATCATTAACGCCGGTGACGGCGCGCACGAACATCCGACGCAGGGCCTCCTCGACATGTTCACCATTAAGGAAGTCAAAGGTCACATCGACGGCTTGAAAGTTGTCATCGTCGGCGATATCGACCACGGCCGCGTCGCCCGCTCCAATATCTATGGTCTCAAGACCATGGGTGCCGACGTCCACCTCGTCGGTCCGCGGACTCTGCTCCAGCCGGAATTGGAAGCTATGGGTGTCAAAGTCCATTACGACTTGAAGGAAGCCATCCAGGATGCAGACGTCATCAACGTCTTGCGTATCCAGAAAGAACGTCAGGGTATCGGCTTCTTCCCCAGTGCCGGTGAATACAATTCGCTCTTCGGTATCAACCGCGACCGCCTCAAGTGGGCTAAAGACGACGTCCTCGTCCTTCATCCGGGTCCCATGAACCGGGGCATCGAAATCGAACCGGATACATGTTACAGTGAATTTTCTTCGATTCAGGAACAGGTCAAGAACGGCGTATCCGTCCGTATGGCCGTATTATATCTGACAATTATGGGAGGCGATGACGTTGACACTACTCGTTAAAGGCGGCAGAGTCGTAAATCCGGCCATGCAGCAGGATGAAATTTGTGACATTCTCATTGAAAATGGTAAAATTAAGGAAATCGGAGCCAATCTGAGCGCTGACGGCGCCGAAATCTTCGACGCATCGGGCCTCGTCGTAGCACCGGGCTTCATCGATATGCACGTCCATCTCCGCCAGCCCGGCCAGTCCGGCAAGGAAACGATTGAAACGGGAACGAAAGCCGCTGCTGCCGGCGGCATTACCCGCGTTGCGACCATGCCGAATACCAAGCCGGTCATCGATTCGGCAATCATCGTCGACGGCATGAAGTATAAGATCGAACGGGAAGCCAAAGTCAAAGTCGAAATCATCGGCGCCATCTCCAAGGGCCTCCAGGGTCAGGAACTGGCCGCTATGGGCGCCATGGCCAAAGAAGGCGTCGCCGCTTTCTCCGATGACGGCCGTTACGTCGAAAACTGCGATTTCATGCGCAAAGCCATGGAATATGCCAGCATGTTCCACAAGGTCATCATCGACCACTGCGAAGAACAGAGCCTCGTCGAAGGCGGCAACATGCATGAAGGCGTCGTTTCCAACGAACTGGGCATCAAAGGCCGTCCGGCTGTCGCCGAAGACATTGCCGTCGCCCGCGATATTTTCCTGGCCGAAGCGACACACACGCCGGTCCACATCGCCCACATCAGCACCAAGAACGCTGTCGAACTGGTCCGTCAGGCCAAGAAGCGCGGCGTCCAGGTCACGGCAGAAGTCACGCCGCAGCACCTCATCCTGACCGATGAAGCCCTGCGCACTTTTGAAACACGGTATAAAGTCAACCCGCCGATCCGCTCGGAAGAACACCGCGCAGCCTGCGTCGCCGGCCTGCAGGATGGCACCATCGATGCCGTCGTCACCGACCACGCACCGCATGAATGGGAAGAAAAGGACCAGGAATTCAACCTGGCTCCCAGCGGCTTCGTCGGCTTGGAAACGAGCGTCGGCGCCATGCTGACTTATATGTATCATACGGGTCATATCGACCTCATGACCCTGGTCAATGCCATGTCGACGGCACAGGCCAAGATCCTCGGCCTCGACGCCGGCGTCATCGCACCGGGCAAGGATGCCGATTTGACCGTACTCGATCTCGATAAAGAATGGACGGTAGATTCCTCGAAATTCTATTCCAAGGGAAAAGCGTCGCCTTTCGATGAAATGATTTTCAAAGGCAAGGCCGCAGCTACCATCGTCAATGGTAAAATTGTAATGAAAAACGGGGAGGTTTTATAATGAAAGGTGTCCTCATATTAGAGAATGGACAGAAGTTTTATGGCAACATGCTGATGGATGAACCGGCTGTCGGCGAAGTTGTCTTCAATACGGGCATGACAGGCTATCAGGAAACGTTCACCGATCCGTCCTATGCCGGTCAGATCATTACCATGACCTACCCGCTCATCGGTAACTACGGTTTGTTCCACGAAATCGAACAGGCCGACCGTCCCTATGCTGCCGGCTTCATCGTCAGCGAGCTCTGTGAAGAACCGAGCAACTGGCAGAACGAAGGCAAGCTGTCTACCTTTATTATGACACACCACATCCCCTGCCTCTACGGCGTCGATACGCGTGCCATTACGCGGGCCATCCGCAGCCAGGGCGTCATGAAAGGCGTCATCGTGCCGGAAACGATGGAAGAAAGCGCTATCAAGGAACTCTTCGATACGCCGCTGGAAACGCAGCTCGTCCGCCGCGTCACGACGCGTGAAATCAAGCACATGGGCGATGGCCGCTTCCACGTCGCCGTCATGGATTACGGCGCCAAAGCCAACATCCTGCGCGAACTGGTCAACAGCGACTGCCGCCTGACCATTTTCCCGGCTGAAACCAAGGCTGAAGAAGTCCTGGCCGTCAATCCGGACGGTATCTTCCTGAGCAACGGCCCTGGCGACCCGAAAGACGTCCCGTACATCGTCGAAGAAGTCAAGAAGATGATCGGCAAGAAACCGATTTTCGGCATCTGCCTGGGTCTTCAGATGCTCGGCCTGGCCCTGGGCGGCAAGAGCCGCAAGCTGACCTTCGGCCACCGCGGTGCCAACCATCCGGTCAAGGATATCCGCACGGGCCGCGTCTACATCACGTCCCAGAACCACGGCTATGTCATCGACGAAGCCTCTCTGCCCGATGACGTCGTCATCACCCATCGCAACCTCCACGACAACACCCTCGAAGGTTTTGAAGTTCCGTCCAAGAAGATCATGTGCGTCCAGTACCATCCGGAAGCTTCGCCGGGACCGACTGATAATTTGTATCTGTTTACACAATTCGTCAAGATGATGGAGGAAAACTAACATGATAGAAGGATTGAAGAAAGTACTCGTTATCGGTTCGGGCCCTATTATCATCGGTCAGGCCGCTGAATTCGACTATGCCGGCACACAGGCCTGCCGTGCCTTGAAGGAAGAAGGACTGGAAGTCGTCCTCATCAACAGCAACCCGGCGACGATCATGACCGACGAAGACATTGCCGACCGAGTCTATGTCGAACCGATTTCCCTCGACTACGTGACGGAAGTCATTGAAAAAGAACGGCCTGACGGCCTGCTGGCTACCCTTGGCGGCCAGGTCGGCCTGAACATGGCTGTCGAACTGGCTAACGCCGGTGTCCTGGAAAAATATAACGTCCAGCTCCTCGGGACGCATCTGTCGGCTATCGAAGAAGCCGAAGACCGGGAACTCTTCAAGAAAGCTATGAAAGATATCAACCAGCCTGTTCCGGAAAGCGATATCTTTGAAGACGTCCCGTCGGCCATCGAATTCGCTGACAAGATCGGCTATCCGATCATCGTCCGTCCGGCCTTTACCCTCGGCGGTACCGGCGGCGGCATCGCCCACGACGAAGACGAATTGTTCATGATCGCCACGCGCGGCATCAAACTCAGCCCGATCAACCAGATCCTCGTCGAACGCTCCGTTGCCGGCTGGAAGGAAATCGAATACGAAGTCATGCGCGATAAGGCCGACAACTGCATCATCGTCTGCAACATGGAAAACATCGACCCCGTCGGCATCCATACGGGCGACTCCATCGTCGTCGCACCGAGCCAGACCCTGAACGACTTGCAGTACCAGATGCTGCGTACGGCATCGCTGGCCATCATCCGCCGCTTGAAGATCGAAGGCGGCTGCAACGTCCAGTACGCCCTGGACCCGAACAGCAACCAGTATTACGTCATCGAAGTCAATCCCCGTGTCAGCCGTTCGTCGGCCCTGGCTTCCAAAGCGACGGGCTATCCTATCGCCAAAGTTGCTGCCAAAGTCGCTACAGGCCTGACCCTGGACCAGATTACCAATGCCGTTACGGGCAAGACGACGGCCTGCTTCGAACCGACCCTCGACTATTGCGTCGTCAAATTCCCGCGCTGGCCTTTTGAAAAATTCGCCCTCGCCGACAAGACCCTGGGCACGCAGATGAAGGCTACGGGCGAAGTCATGGCCCTCGACCGCTGCTTTGAAGGGGCCCTGCTCAAAGCCGTCCGCTCTCTGGAAATCGGCGTCAACTATATTTCCATGAAGAAGCTCGAAAGCAAGTCCCTCATCGACATCGTCGAACTCCTGCAGAAACAAGATGATGAACGGCTCTTCGTCGTCGCTCAGGCCCTGCGCCTCGGCATCAGCGAAGAAAAGATTCATTACATCACGGGCTATGACCTGTGGTTCCTCCATAAGATCAAGAACATCATCGACTTGGAATTCGACTTGAAGCGCAACAACCTGACGGTCGATAACATCCGCCTGGCTAAACGCTACAGCATGCCGGATGCCGTCATCGCCGGCTTCACCAACAAGACGGAAGACGAAGTCCGCCAGTTCCGCCTCGACCACGGCATTACGCCGACCTTCAAGATGGTCGATACGTGCGCTGCCGAATTTGAAGCCGCTACGCCTTATTACTATTCGTGCTATGCCGACGAAGACGAAGTCAAGCCCCTGGGCAAGAAGAGCGTCATCGTCCTCGGTTCCGGCCCGATCCGCATCGGCCAGGGTATCGAATTCGACTACTGCTCGGTCCATTCGGCCTGGGCCCTGCGCAAAGCCGGCATGAACAGCATCATCGTCAACAACAACCCGGAAACGGTCAGCACCGACTTCGATACGTCGGACAGCCTGTACTTTGAACCGCTCACGGTCGAAGACGTCATGGCTGTCGTCGACAAGGAAAAACCGGTCGGCGTCATCTGCCAGTTCGGCGGCCAGACGGCTATCAACCTGGCAGCTCCACTGGCCAAACGGGGCGTTACCGTCCTCGGTACGTCTGTTGACGGCATGGACCGCGCCGAAGACCGCGAACGTTTCGACGAAGTCCTGGCCAAATTGAACATTCCCCGTCCGGACGGCCGCATCGCTACCAGCGATAAAGAAGCCATGAAGGTTTCCAAGGAATTGGAATTCCCGCTCATCGTCCGCCCGTCTTACGTCCTCGGCGGCCGGGCTATGGAAATCGTCTATAACGAAAAAGAATTGGAACGCTATCTCCGTGAAGCCGTCATCGCTTCGCCGGACCACCCGATCCTCATCGACGAATACATGGTCGGCCGTGAAGTCGAAGTCGACGCCGTTGCCGATGGTACTGACGTCTACATCCCGGGCATCATGGAACAGGTCGAACGGGCCGGCGTCCATTCCGGTGACTCCATTGCCGTCTATCCGCCGCAGCATCTGGACCAGGATATGATCAACCAGATTGTCGACTACACGACGCGCATTTCCCTGGAACTCCAGGTCAAAGGTTCGGTCAACATCCAGTTTGTCGTTTCCCGCGGCAAGTTGTACATCATCGAAGTCAACCCGCGCTCGAGCCGTACCGTTCCCTTCTTGAGCAAGGTTACCCATTTCCCGATTGTCGAAATCGCAACCCGTATCGCTCTCGGCGAAACTTTGAAGGACATGGGCTATCACAGCGGCCTCATGCCGGCCAAGAAACACGTCGCCGCCAAGGCTCCGGTCTTCTCATTCAGCAAGATCGGCCTGGCTGAAATCGCCCTTGGGCCGGAAATGAAATCGACTGGCGAAGTCATGGGTATCGGTCATTCTTACTCCGAAGCCCTGTACAAAGCCGTCAATGGCGCTAAGATGAAGATCCCCGCTGGCGGTACGATCCTCGTCACCGTCGCCGACCGCGATAAAGCTGAAGCCCTCCAGCTGGCTGAAGGCTTCAAGGAATTGGGCTATCACATCATCGCTACCGAAGGGACGGGCAAATACTTCAACGACCACGGCATGCCCGTCGACATCGTCCGCAAGATCCACGAAGGCGGCCAGAATATCGCCACCCTGATCCGCAACGGCAAGATCGACTTGGTCCTCAACACCCTGACCTATGGCAAGCACCCGGAACGCGACGGCTTCAACCTCCGCCGCATGGCCGTAGAACTCGCCGTTCCCTGCCTGACCTCCCTCGATACAGCCCGTGAAGTCCTCCGCGTCTTTGCCAACAAAGGCAAAAACGAAGGCTACCACCACGTCGCTGCCTTGCAGGATTACGATATGGAATAACTTATAGTTTGTAGTATGGAGTTTGTAGTTTGTAGAAGCTGATTTTAAATTTTTTACCATTTTCTGCAAACTAAAAACTGCAAACTAAAAACTCAAAAGGCACTGTCTTAATGCGACAGTGCCTTTTTTGTCGTATAATAAAGGCATACTTTGAAGGGAGGTTTTTGGTATGAATATGAAACGTGGGTTAATGATTTTATCATTAGGGGCCGCGGTGGCTCTCGGAGGTTTTGGCAGCGGTCAGGCTTTTTTCAACAGTCCTTTGGCTGCGAATAGTCATTACAGGCCGATTAATTTTGGCATGGGTTATGAAATGTACGTCGATTTAAGTTCGCTGGAAACCGTGAAGGATGACGGTCAGGGATGGACTTTTAAGGTCAATCTCTTCCGGTCGCCAGAGGATTCGGGGAATATTGAAGGGACGTATACCCTGACTTATAAGGTGGCTCATGGCCAGGCCTGGCTGTATAATGATTCGACCCATAGCTGGCAGGAAATCCCTATGCGCAAGAAGGAAATCAAGCACAATCAGATTGCCGATTTCGTCGCCGTCAATCTCTGTTACAAGCAGAAGACGGGCCAATATCTGAATGACGACTATGGCTATGCCAAGGGCATGGAGCGTTATTACAAGGGGGAGTAACGGCGGGAACGGCTCTTCGGGGACCGGCACTGCACCGCGGCGACTGCATCGGCATCGCAGCGCCGGCCACGCACGATGAAGGCCAGGATATTTCTGAGGCCGTAGCTAGGCTGGAACGGGCCGGTTATCGCGTCAAGATGATGCCGACGGTCACTGGGAATTATGGTTTCTTTTCCGGGACCGATGCGGAACGGGCCCGCGATATCAATGCCTTGTTCCACGACGATGATGTCAAGGCCATTATCTGCCTCAATGGCGGCTACGGCTCGGCGCGTATCCTCGATAAGCTGGATTATGATTACATCGCGTCTCATCCCAAACTGGTCGTCGGCTTCAGCGATGTGACGGCCTTGCAGACTGCCCTTTGGGAAAAATGCCGCTTAGTCACAGCCAATGGACCGCTCATGGTCACCCTCGGCGGCTCCGATGCCTATACGGCAGGCCAGTTCTTCCAGGGCCTTACGACAGATGCATGGCAAGGCCCCCTGGCCCTGCCGGCCGGGCGGAAGCTGACGACCGTCGTTCCGGGACAGGCGGAAGGGCCGATCGTCGGCGGCAATCTGACGGTCCTCACATCCCTTGTCGGTACGCCTTATGCCCTCGATGGGACGGGCTGCATCCTGGTCCTGGAGGATACTGGCGAAGATGCTTACCGCATTGACCGCATGCTGAACCAGCTCTGGCAGAGCGGCCTTTTGTCCCGCGTCGCCGCCATCGCTTATGGCGATTTCACCGACTGCCCCAACGACCCGGGCGACTTCACGACGGACCAGGTCCTGGATTATTATGCCCATCTGGCTGGAAAAACCGCCATCAAAGGACTGCCCGTCGGCCATACCAAGGATAAGGCCTTCGTGCCTTACGGCGTCAAAGTCCGCCTCGATGCCGACAGGGAGGGCGCATCGCTTACCTTTATTGATGTTTGATGTTTGCGGTCCAGGGACCGCGTTATCAACGGGATTCAGGCGGGCCGCAGCCTCTGCTGTCCGTTCTGGCAACCGTCCTGCGCCTTCCGTTGGTCGGCACCTGACGGGCCAGAAAGGCCCTCTGGGACGGCCCCTACGGTTATTTACGATTATTTATGTAAAAAATCGTGCATAATTCTTGACAAAATATTAAAATGCATCTATAATGAATAAAAATTCAAAGAATAGTCAGGGCACAGCCCATGTGATATAGGAGTGATGAAGTGTGAAAACGAAAGTATTCATTGATGGTCATGAAGGGACGACGGGCCTTCGGATTCATGAACGGCTCAGTACCCGCCAGGATATCGAATTGGTCCCCATTGCCGACGATGTCCGCAAGGATCCCGACGCCATCCGGGCCTGCATGAAACAGGCCGACATCGCCTTCCTTTGTCTCCCTGACGGTGCTGCAGCCGAAGCCGTAACGCTGGCTGAAGGTTGTGACGTCCGCCTCATCGATACGTCGACGGGCCGGCGGGTGGCACCGGGCTGGACTTATGGGTTCCCCGAATTATCGCCGCAGCAGGCCGAAGCTATTGCCAAGAGCGACCGCGTCGGCAATCCGGGCTGCCACGCCAGCGGCGCCATTTCTATCCTGCAGCCTTTGACGGCAGCCGGCATCGTTCCGGCCGATTATCCCGTAACGGCGTTCTCTCTGACCGGGTACAGCGGCGGCGGCAAGAAGATGATTGCCCAGTACGAAGGCGACAAGAGCCAGGATTTATATGCACCGCGTCAGTACGGCCTGGTCCAGCAGCACAAACACTTGCCGGAAATCGTCACGATCTGCCATTTGACGCAGGAACCGGTCTTCACGCCTATTGTCGATGATTATTACAGTGGCATGGAAGTCATGATTCCTTTCTTCAGCCAGTTGCTGGCCAAGAAAGTGACGGCTCAGGACGTATGGCAGGTTTTGGCCAGCCATTACGACGGCTGCCCCTTTATCCATGTCCTGCCCTTCGGTGAAGACAAGGGCGGCTTTATCGCAGCCAATGATATGAGCGGCTACGACGATATGGAAATCCTAGTCACTGGTAATGACCAGCGCATCATGGTTACGTCCTTGTTCGACAACCTCGGCAAAGGCGCTTCCGGTGCAGCTATACAGAATATGAACCTTATGATGGGCATTGATCCCACGACAGGGCTTAATTTAAAGTATTAGATGAATAAGATGAAAGGTGGAGTCAGTATGAGTCAGGTTTATGATAGCCTCAGCGTACCGCAAGGATTTCAGGCTGCCGGTACGTATAGTGGATTATGTAGCAGCCGTGTGAAATTGGATGTCGCTATGATCGTAAGCCGACGGGACTGCTCCATCGTTACCGCTACGAGTCAGGGCCTGATGACTCAGGAAGGTAAGGTACTGCTCCTGCACAACGGTACGGCCCTGCCCGATGGGCCCCGGGGCCATGAGATTTCTCAGGAAGTCTGCCAGGCTGCGGGGAAATGCATGGATGAAGCGCCCGAAGATATCGCCTTGGTTGCCAGCGGGGCCAAGGGCCAGTATTTCCGGCCGTCCCTGCTCATCCACAGTCTCAAGACGCTGACAGCTGGGTTAGGGAATGACAGTCAGCCGCTGGAAGCGGTTCTGGATAACTCCGGTGATGTCACAGCTTATCAGGTCGCCTTATCCAGTGGTACGCCGGGCTGTTCCTTGAGCGGTATTGCCGCTGACGGCACGGCCGACAGCGATGGCCTTTGCGTCATCATGACCGATGCCCAGGCCGGCAGTGCTGTCATCGAAGGAGCCCTGGCTCAGGCCAAGGCAGCTATCGATACGGAAAACTTTACGTTCATCGTCATGGCCAATGGCATGGCCGGCAGCGGCCCTTGCAGCCAGGAAGATCTGGCCGCAGGCATGGAAGATTTGTTGAAAAAATTAGGCTTTCAAAATTCGTTGAAAGCTTGCAGTTAAATGGGGGAATCTATTGCGATGTTTAAAAGAATCGAACTTGTCTCGGAAGATGTCAAATCCGTAACCAATGCCCAAAAGGCACAGATTTTGATGAACGCTCTGCCGTACATCAAGAAATACAGCGGCAAAATCGTCGTCGTCAAGTACGGCGGCAACGCCATGATCAATGAAGACCTGAAGAAATCAGTCATGGGCGATATCGTCCTCTTGAACCTCATCGGCGTCAAAGTCGTCCTGGTCCACGGCGGCGGCCCGCATATCAAGGAAACGCTGAACCGCTTGGGCATGGAATCGAAGTTCCTCAACGGACTGCGCGTGACTGATGCGGAAACGATGAAAGTCGTCCAGATGGTCTTGGCCGGCCAGGTCAACAAGGATTTGGTCAACCTTATCGGGACGATTGGCGGCAAGGCTATCGGTCTCTGCGGCTTGGACGACCAGATGATCAAAGTCCAGAAGCAGAGCGATGAACTGGGCTATGTCGGCCGCATTACGGACGTCGACGTTTCCATTATCAAGGATAACCTGGACAAAGGCTATATCCCGGTCATTTCGACTATCGGCACCGACACCAACGGTCAGGCCTACAACATCAACGCCGATACGGCAGCGGCCAAGATTGCCGGCGCCCTCAATGCGGAATGTATGCTTTCCATGACCAATATCGATGGCGTCCTCAAAGATAAGGACGATCCCGATTCGCTGCTCACGGAAATCACCCTCGAACAGGCACGGCAGCTGGAAAAAGACGGCATCATCGCTGGTGGCATGATTCCTAAGGTCCAGTGCTGCACTGATGCCATCAAGGCTGGCGTCAAGCGCGTGTTCATCATCAACGGCACGGTTCCCCATGCCATCCTCATCGAAATGCTCACCGAAGAAGGCCTGGGCACGATGTTCGTAGGGCATTATTCAATCGGTAAATAGTCTTAGCAAAGACTATTTACGCCGTTCGCTCCCAGCATAATTACAAGAAAGAAGGAATCCCCCAATGGCAGAAGATTATAAAACCCTTGATAAAGAATATATCGTTAATGTATACAACCGGGTCGGTGCTGTGTTGGACCACGGCAAAGGCGCTGTATTATATGATGTCGATGGCAAGAAATATATCGACCTCAGTGCCGGCATTGCCGTCAACATCTTCGGTGTCTGCGATGATGTGTGGATCAAAGCCGTCGAAACGCAGCTCCATAAATTGAGCCATATTTCCAACGTCTTCTTTACGGAACCTCAGACCGTCTTGGCTGAAAAACTCTGCCAGAAGACAGGCATGAAGAAAGTCTTCTTCTCCAACTCCGGTGCCGAAGCCAACGAATGTGCCATCAAGACGGCCCGCAAATATTCGTACGACAAATATGGCGACGGCCGTTATACCATCGTCACCTTGAAGAACAGCTTCCACGGCCGGACCATTGCCACCTTGACGGCGTGCGGCCAGGACTCGCTTCATGAAGATTTCGGCCCCTTCGTCGACGGCTTCGTCTATGCCGAACCCGATGATTTTGCCGACATGAAGCGGCTTTGCGAAGAAAACAATGTCTGCGCTATCATGATGGAAATGGTCCAGGGCGAAGGCGGCGTCCATCCTCTCGACAAGGAATACGTCCAACAAGTCGTAGAATATGCTCACGCTCATGATATCCTGATTATCGTCGACGAAGTCCAGACCGGTAATGGCCGGACGGGCTATCTCTATTCCTACATGGGCTATGGTATCCAGCCCGATATTGTCTCGACAGCCAAAGCCATCGGCGGTGGCCTGCCATTGGGCGCTACGATGTTCGCCGATTCGACGCAGCATACCCTGACTAATCACACCCATGGCTCGACCTTTGGCGGCAACCCGATTTGTACGGCTGGCGGCATTTCCATCATCGACCGCCTCGACGACGACCTTATGGCAGAAGTTCGGGAAAAAGGGAAATACATCAAAGAAGAACTGGAACAATGCGAACACGTCGACCACGTATCGGGCATGGGCCTCATGATCGGCGTCGCCCTCAAAAATAAAGCCCTCATGGACGTCGTAGAAGGCTGCGTAGACAACGGTGTCCTCGTCCTCACAGCCAATGGCCTCCTGCGCCTCCTGCCGCCGCTCAACATCCCTTGGGACGAATTGAAAGAAGCCATCGGCATCGTTAAGAAGGTCATCGATAAATAGAATATAGTTTGTAGTGAAAAAAGGCGCTGTCGCATGAAGACAGCGCCTTTTTTGCAGCCAGCGGTTAGCTGTTAGCAAAAAATACACGGCCAACGGCCTTGTGCGTAGGGGCTGTCCCGCTGAGGGCAGCCCGCTGCGAAATTCGACCACACCTATTCGAGTATAATGGTAGGTTTTTACGAACCACGAACTACGGCCTTTCCTCGGACTCAGATGCGGCGTTCCGCCGCGACAGGCTCAAATTAACAACGACGCTTCGGGAAATCCTCAGCGCGTAGCGGGACGCCCTCCGGAATATCCTCCGGGACGTCCCCTACGAAATCGCATACAGGCGATGGGAATGAACGCAGTTACAGGGCACAAAAAAAAACACGGCCTGTGGCCGTATGCGTAGGGGACGTCCAAAGGGCGTCCCGTTGTGATATTCGACCACAGCCCATTCGAGTATAATGGCAGGCTTTTACGAGCCACGAACAATGAACCACGAGCCACGATTTTTTCCACGAGCCGAGGGTTACTCGAGGCGA
This sequence comes from Megasphaera elsdenii DSM 20460, assembly GCF_003010495.1. Classification (NCBI taxonomy): domain Bacteria; kingdom Bacillati; phylum Bacillota; class Negativicutes; order Veillonellales; family Veillonellaceae; genus Megasphaera; species Megasphaera elsdenii. Next base: position 1,248,684 of record NZ_CP027570.1, read on the forward strand.
TGTCGTCATTCTGAGCCTGTCGCCGCGTAGCGGCATCTGAGTCCGAGGCGGCCTGCGAACGGCGAACTGCGACCGGCGGGGCCGTTAGGCCCTTATAATCGCAATTGGTAGCGGTATGGCCGTATTTCTTTATTTATCCACAGATATTCTTCAGGAATTTTTTTCAGATGATTGTAGACTGTGTTTTCAGAAATGTTTAGAGTTTCTATGATTTCTTTTACGGAAACGCCGATGTCGGAAAAGATAGCCGCTTGCAGCAGGATATCGCAAATGGCAGCAGTGGTTTTATTTTTTGTTGATAGGGACGGCGTTTGGGCAAGTTTTTCTTTGGCTTTTTGATAAGTTTGATATTTGTGTTTGAGTGTATGGTGTGTAAAAAGCGTGGCCTGTTCGATGAACTGCAAAGTCCCTATGATGAAGGGGGTCAAATCTCCGCGATTGATATCGGCATCGGTATGTGAAAACAGGTCGTAGTATCTTTTGCGGTATTTTTTGATTAAGATAGAAACTTGCAGGGCTATTGCGGGATGTAAATGCAATGCCAACAAATAAGACGTGATAAATCGCGCCATTCGGCCATTTCCATCATAGAAAGGATGGATGTAGCCAAAGAAATAGTGAAAGATAGCAACACGAATTAAATAAGGGATGGTCTTGTCATTCAGCACATCGAGAGCTGCGTCCATCATCTCGATGATAGCTGATTCCGGGTAGACTCCTTGATGGATAGTTTTTTGTGCCGGTGAGACGATGTCGACACGATCCTTATGAAAGATTTTCCCATCAGGGAGATTTTTGGAGTCATCTCGTTTAATTTCATCGGCCAGAAAATCGTCGAAAAGCTGGCGGATATCCTGGCTGGTAGTTAAAGGGATGTATTCTTTTTGAATGATTTTGATGTATTTGTTGACGATGCTGCCCAACCGGTAAGATGACTGTTCCGATTCGGGGACGGAAAAAGCCATCAAGATCTCTTTCCTCGTACTGCGGACGCCTTCAATGTCATTGGTCGATTTGATTTCATCAACTAGGGACATATGCAAAAATTGTGATATAGCGGCCGGTGGGACTTGATGTATAATATCGAGACAGTCCATGACTTCGCTGGCAATTTTTTCCAAGGATAAGGCGATTTCTTCAGTATAGCAGAAAAATGCTGGATGGCTTTGCCGACGATGATACTGCTTTATGGCCAAAGGCAAATGACGGCTAAAAGGGCTGTGAAACCGTTCCTGATATACTTTTTCCCATATTTGGTTGTCTTTGTAATAGAGTGAATACAGAGATTCATATTTCATGGCAGTCACCTCAAAAAAAGCGAATTTTGCTATCTGATGATTCTGAGACCTCAAAAAATGGAAATTTTGAGGTTTCACTTTTATTATACTCGGCAATTGATAATATGAACAGTATAGTGCTCAGATTGCAGGTGGCCGGTCGCAAAAAAACGGCCAGCGACCGTATAGGTAGGGGACGCCCGGAGGGCGTCCCGCTGTGATATTCGATTGCAGCCTATTCGGGTTTAATGGTATGCTTTTTGATTACGAATAACGCGCCGCGGCCTTTCCTCGGACTCAGATGCGGCGTTCCGCCGCGACAGGCTCAAATTAACAACGACGCTTCGGGAAACTCTCAGCGCGTAGCGGGACGCCCTCCGAAATATCCTCCGGGACGTCCCCTACGAAATCGCATACAGGCGATGGGAATGAACGCAGTTACAGGGCACAAAAAAAACACGGCCTGTGGCCGTATGCGTAGGGGACGCCCAAAGGGCGTCCCGTTGTGATATTCGACCACAGCCCATTCGAGTATAATGGCAGGCTTTTACGAGCCACGAGCCACGAACAACGAACCACGAGCCACGATTTTTTCCACGAGCCGAGGGTCACTCGAGGCGATGTCGTCATTCTGAGCCTGTTGCCGCATAGCGGCATCTGAGTCCGAGGCGGCCTGCGAACTGCAGCCTGCGACCGGCGGGGCCGTCAGGGCCCAACATACTATTTGCGAAATATTTTTCTTGCTATTCATGGGGGAATTGCGTACAATAGGGCTGTACTATTTTACAATATCAATGCAAAGGAAGAGGATAGGGAGAGAAGAATATGAAACATTTGAAGATAGCTTACAGCTTTGATGTACAGTATTATTTCGTTGACAGCGACCGGGAAATCGTTCCTATTGAGCAGACGGATTTCACCGATGTGGCCGTAGCGGTTATTTCGGACCAGGATTTTGCCTACATCGACAAGATCGATGAAACGGGATTCGGAATTCCCATCATGGTCATCATGCCGGGCGGCGAGAAGATGCCGGACCAATATATTGATAAAGTCGATGTCGTCTTTACGGAAGAAATGGTCAATAAGAGCCGCTGCATTTCGACAGCCGAACGGTTGGCCAGCCGTTATGAACATGCTGTGCTGCCGCCGTTTTTTGCCGACCTCGTCGATTATGTCAGTGAAAAGAATACGCCTTTTGACTGCCCGGGCCACCAAGATGGCCTGTTTTTCAAGAAGCATCCGGCAGGACGCTATCTTTATGATTTTTATGGACCTCATATTTTTCAATCCGATATCTGCAATGCCGATGTAACCCTTGGTGATTTGCTCATTCACGAAGGGCCGGCCTTGGAAGCCCAGGATTTTGCAGCCCAAGTCTTCCATGCAGACAAGACTTATTTCGTCCTCAATGGGTCTTCGTCGTCTAATAAGGTCGTCACCAACGCCCTTTTGACGCCAGGGGACCTGGTCCTTTATGACCGCAACAATCACAAGTCCGTGGCCCTCGGGGCCCTCATCCAGGCCGGGGCGACGCCGGTTTATTTGGAAACGGCCCGCAATCCCTATGGTTTTATCGGCGGCATTGACGCCCATTGCTTCGATGAAACGTATCTGCGCCAATTGGCAGCCGAACGGGATCCGGAAAAAGCTAAGGCCCAACGACCTTTCCGCCTGGCTGTTATCCAGCTCGGTACTTATGACGGGACGCTGTATAATGCCCGCTATGTCGTCGACCGTATCGGTCATCTCTGCGATTATATCCTCTTTGATTCGGCCTGGGTCGGCTATGAACAATTCATTCCTATGCTCAAGGACTGCTCGCCGCTGCTCCTCGATTTGCATGAAGATGACCCGGGAATCATGGTCGTCCAGTCGGTCCATAAGCAGCAGGCCGGTTTTTCTCAGGCTTCGCAGATTCACAAAAAGGATAATCATATCCATAACCAGTCACGCTACTGTAACCACAAGACTTTCAACAACGCCTTCATGGCCAACGCCTCGACGAGTCCTTTTTATCCTATGTTCGCAACGATTGCCGTCAATGCCAAAATCCATGCCGGTGCGGCTGGCCGCAAGATGTGGATGGACTGTGTGAAAATGGGTATCGAAGCCCGCAAGGATATCCTGCGCCGCTGCCATTATATCCGGCCTTTCGTAGCGCCGACGGTCCACGGCAAACCCTGGCAGGATGGCAATACCGATGACATGGCCAATGACCTGGCTTATTTCACCTTTGAACCGGACGCCAAATGGCATGCCTTCGAAGGCTACGGGCCGGGACAATATCTCGTCGACCCGTGCAAGCTCCTCTTGACGACGCCAGGCATCAACGCCGAATCGGGACAGTACGAGGATTTCGGCATCCATGCCAATATCTTGGCGACGTATCTGCGCGGCAACGGCGTCATTCCGGAAAAATGCGATTTGAACTCAATCCTTTTCTTGCTGACACCGGCTGAAAATAAGAATAAGATGCGCCTCCTCGTATCCCAGCTGGTCCGCTTCGAACGCTTCGTCGACCATGACGTCCCCATGCAGGAAGTCCTTCTCGGCGTCTACAACTCGCATCCGGACCGCTATGCAGGCTATACAATCCGCCAGCTTTGCCAGGAAATGCACGATTTCTATAAGGTACGGAACGTCAAGGACCTGCAGAAGAAACTTTTCCGCCGCCAATACTTCCCGGAATACGCCATGAATGCCCAGGAAGCGCAATACGCCTTTATCCGTGGCCAGGGCGAACTCGTGCCCCTCGATGAAATCGAAGGCCGTATCGCCCTCGAAGGGGCCCTGCCCTATCCGCCGGGCGTCCTCTGCGTCGTCCCGGGTGAACGCTGGTCCCATACGGCCGTCCAGTACTTCAAGGCATTGGAAGAAGGCCTCAATGAATTGCCAGGTTTCGCCTCGGAAATCCAGGGCGTCTACCTGGAAAAAGAAGACGACGGCCGCATCCACGCTTATGGGTATGTGCTGAAGGAATAGTGCGGTACGAAATCTCGTCAAATGCGTAACGGGCTCGCCACGTGCGAGCCCCTACATCGAATACGGGATTCCTGCAAATACTTTTTTATGTCAAATGGGAATTGTCCCCAAACAGCGTAGGGGTCGCCATGTGGGCGACCCGCGTGAATTTTGTGTATAGCCTGAATTTATGACAAAAGGGATTGTACATGATGACGTTTGCCATCATGTACAATCCCTTTTCGTGTGTTTTTTACGATGAACGAACTGTGGGCCGCCGTTATGGCGGCCCCTACGATGAACGACGAACGGCCTACGATGAACGATGCCCTCTACAACAATGTCTTGACAGCTTCGGCGATTTTTTTTGCGATATACGGGTTATTCATGGTGTAGACGTGGATGCCGTCTACGCCGTTAGCCAGGAGATCGGCAATCTGGTCGACGGCGTAGGCGATGCCGATATCGCGCATGGATTCGGGAGTGTCACCGTATTTGGCAATGGCCCGCTGGAATTTGATGGGGAGCGTGGCGCCGCACATGGTGACCATGCGTTCGATTTGAGCTTTGTTAGTGACGGGCATGATGCCGGCTTCGATGGGAACATTGATACCGGCAATTTCACAACGTTCGAGGAAGCGGTAGAAAAGGGCGTTGTCGAAGAAGAGCTGGGAAATGAGTTCGCTAGCGCCGGCGTCGACTTTGGTCTTCAAGTTGCGGATGTCGGCGGCCAGGGTCTTAGCTTCGGTATGCCCTTCAGGGTAGCAGGCGCCGATGACGTTGAATTCCGGCGCTTGTTCTTTGATGAAGGCCACAAGGTCGCTGGCGTGTTCGAAGTCGTGCGCCCGTTCGCGGCCCGGGACTTCATCGCCACGCAGGGCCAGGATGTTTTCGATGCCGGCTTCTTTCAGTTCTTTCAGGTCCTGCAAGGCTGCTTCTTTCGTCAGGTAGATGCAGGGCATGTGAGCGGCTGTTTCGCAGCCCAGGGCTTTGATGCGGCTGGCGACTTCGACCGTGCGGTTGCCGCCGGTACCGCCGGCGCCGCAGGTGACGCTGATGAAGTCCGGATGGAGTTTGCTCAGTTCTTCCAGCGTCGGATAGACCGTTTCGATGGGAATATCCTTCTTCGGCGGAAAGACTTCAAAAGAAAAGACCGTTTTTTTGGCAAAAAGCTCGTTCGTATGCATATATTGTTTCCCCCTTGATTTTACAGAATTCCGTGGACTGCATGATGAAAAGCAACCCCTCAGTCAGCTGCGCTGACAGCTCCCCTATTAGGGGAGCCTTCCAGACAATAATCATTGTAAACAAAAGGACCGCCGCGAGCGCGACAGCCCTTTTCGGATACTTTCATTATATGGGATAACGAAGTCAATGTCCAGCTGTTAGAAGCTCGGCAGGATAGCACCCTGGTATTTGTCTTCGATGAATTTCTTGATTTCCGGAGACTGGAGGGCTTTGACGAGTTTCTGGATTTCCGGACGGTTTTCATCACCTTCGCGGATGACGAGGACGTTGGCATACGGCGAATCCTTCGGTTCCAGGAAGAGCGCGTCTTTCAGCGGATTGAGACCGGCTTCCATAGCAAAGTTGGTATTGATCAAGGCGATGTCTACGTCATCGATGGAACGGGGAATCTGAGCGGCTTCGAGTTCGACGAACTGGAGGTGTTTATCGTTCTTTTCGACGTCCTGTACGGTCGACGTGATGTTACCGCCATCTTTCAAGCCGATGAGGCCGGCACTCTGCAAGATGAGGAGGGCGCGGCCGCCGTTGGTCGGGTCATTGGGGATGGCGACTTTGGCGCCGTCAGCGACGTCTTTCAAGTCCTTGACTTTATGGGAATAAATGCCCATTGGTTCGACGTGGATCTTAGCGATGGCTTTCAATTTTGTGCCGTGTTCGCTATTGAATTTGTCGAGGTACGGTGAATGCTGGAAGAAGTTGGCGTCGATTTCCTTATCGTTCAGGGCCAGGTTCGGTTTGACATAGTCCGTGAATTCGACGACTTTCAGGTCGACCCCTTCTTTGGCCAGGAGCGGTTTGACTTCATTCAGGATTTCACCGTGCGGTACGGGCGTGGCGCCGACGGTGACTGTCGTGTTCTTGGAAGACGAGCCGCTGGAAGCGGAATCACTGCCGCAGCCGGCAGCCAGGACGGCGATGGCCAGCAGGGCTGAAGCGGCGAGAATGGAAAGTTTCTTGAGATTTTTCATAAAGATTCCTCCTAATGATGTAGTATAGACTTTTCTGTTCCGTCATTATCCTTGAACCTCTCCCGCTTATAGAAGCGGGAGATTCTTGAGAAATTTGATACATGGACTAACGCCTGACAGCCTATTCCAAAGGAGTTAGCTGTCAGGATATCCTTATTCTCAAAGGGCTGTCCAAAAGCCCCTTACACAGTCCCTCGAAATCGAAGTTCTGCTTACTTTTACGGAGTATGTTGTATGCTCCATTCACATCCGCGTTGGCCATCCTGCCATCGGCGAACTGGTACAAGCCACGGTGGATACGCTTCCCACTGAACGTGCCAGTATACGGCTGTTCAGGATTATAGACAGGAATATCGTCTAAATCCAAGCAACTTGCTTGAGAAGTGTAAGATTCTTCCTGTTCGATATATCGCATACCGTAACGCTCGCAAAGTCCTTCCAGTGTTTCACGCAGATTACCGAAACTGATTTGCGTAAACTGCTGGTTGGTTATCCTACCCAGGTCGATACTACGTTTAAAGTCACCGTTATAACCACAGACGATGGTTCCGATACGGTGTTCGATACAGTAGTTGATGATATAGCGGGCAACCTTGCGGAGGTAGTCCTGTGTCCGATTATTACGTTTTCTTGCTAAGGCATAGAGCCTGTGCGTTTTCTTCTGTCCTTGTTTGTCGGCAATCCCCTGATAGTAGGCTTTCTGCTTGTTCCAATACTGGTTGATTGATTTAAGTTTACGCCCGTCCATGATGAACGCCGTCCCGGTGTTGGTCACGCAAGTTGCCAGATTTTCAAGACCGATGTCGATAGCAAGGACATTGTCCGGTGAAACGTCTTGAGGTTCTTTCTCCTGAAGATAGTAATACTGGATTTTGAAGTATCTGCCATTATATATGGGACAGATACGGACTTCCTTGATGGTTTTCTCTTTCAGTCTTGCAGGGAAAGGGATTTTGATTGGCTTACGGCCATGCCGTTTAGAAAATCCCCGACTCATGGGGATCGTCAAGAATCCATCTTTTACGTTTATGGCGTTCGTGGAGAGAATCAGGTTGAACATGCCGCCTTTTTCCCGATAGTGAGGCATTTTGATGTCCTTGAAGCGATATTCTCCTGATTTTGCCTTTTTTATGAGATTGAAGAATGACTTGAAACTGCGGTCAGCCACCTTCAATATCTGCTGAGACACGCCAGCCTGCAACAGACCGTAGTTTTCGTTTTCCTTGCAGACATGGTAATTTTCTTCGTATTTCAAGAACTTCTTCTCTTGGAAATAGTATTGCCTGATGTTGTAGAGAGCCACGTTGTAGAGGTTGTTGCTGTATTGGCACATCTCCCGCAGCATGGCATATTCTTCTTTGGAAAGATTTCTGATGACATTTGATTGAGTAAGATACACATTTTTCACCTCCTTTTTTATTATATGATTATTATGTGGGAAATAGTGATGATTTTTAAGATGAGTTACAGCGTTTTTGTGCTTTTTACGGGCCTTGGACCCACTCAAGCACCGCCATTCATCCCCCACCTAAGAGGTGGGAGTCTTCTGGCGGGAAAAGATAAAAAAGACCTCTTTCCGAAAGAGAAAGAGGTTTGATGGCTGATTCTTTATCTCTCGGAATAATCCGCAGGAATTGGCACCGTCGTTATCGGTTGCCGGGCTTCATAGGGCCAGTCCCTCCACCACTCTGGATAAATGTCGTTCTAAAGTTGTCTTGATTCTTAGTTTATCATGGATAGGCTATTTGTCAAGGTCTATCTTAAGGGCATTGACAAAACTATACTAAAAGCGTAGTATTTAGACAACAATCTAAAGAGGGGGAATCAGTTATGATTCAATGGAAAAAGAAATTTTTACCGCTTGCCTTATTAGCCGTATTGGCTGTCGGCCTTGCCGGTTGCGGCGGTCAGGGGGATAATGGCCAGAGTGCCGGCAGCAGCGACAAGGAAATCAAGATCGGAGCCACAGCGGGTCCTCATGCTGAAGTCGTCGAAGCCGTGGCTAAGGAAGCAGAAAAACAGGGGATTCACATCAAAGTCGTCGAATTTTCCGACTACATTACGCCGGACAAGGCCCTGGCTGATGGAGATATTGACTTGGTCAGCTACCAGCATAAGCCATTCCTGGATAATTTCAATAAGCAGAATGGTACGGATTTAGTACCTATTGGCAACACGATCCTCATGCGCATGGGGATTTACAGCGATAAATATAAGAGTGTCGACGCTTTGCCCGACGGAGCTGTCATTGCTATCCCCAATGACCCGACTAACGGCGGCCGCGGCTTGGCGCTCCTTCAGCGCGCAGGGCTGCTGAAACTTAAAGAGGGCGTAGGATTCAAGGCTACGCCGGCTGATGTCGTCGATAATCCCAAGCATTTCCAGTTCAAAGAAATCGAAGCGGCCCAGCTGCCGCGCAGCCTCGGTGACGTCGATGCGGCTGTCATTACTATGAACTACGTCATGAGCGCCGGCCTTAACGTCAAGGAACAGGGCATCTTCTTGGAACCGAAAGACGAACCGCTGGCCGTCATGGTCCTGGCTGTCCGAGCTCAAGATAAGGATAATCCGACATACAAGAAGATTGCTGAAATCTTCCATTCCGATGGCGTCAAGAAATTCATTGCCGACAAGTACAACGGTACGATTGAACCGGCTGAATAAGCGGTGTAAGGCTTGACAATGAGCGCCTGACAAGTATATAATAAAGCAAAATCTAAATGGATTTGTCGATGAACGAAACGAGTATATCTGATGTGGCAGTTCCAGCGAGCCGATGGCAGTGGGAGTTCGGCACGGACCGGCGGATAGAATGGATTCGGGAGATGCGGCCTGAACGGTGACCAGTAGGGTGCGACGGTGTATTTCCACCGCTATCAAAGAAACGTGTATCGCTATGGGCCGTACATGTAGAGCTGGACTCACTGAGTCAATCTGGGTGGCACCGCGGAAGAAATCGAACCTTTCGTCCCTGTATAGGGACGGAAGGTTTTTTGTTGTCTTCAGACAGAAGGGGAGAGAAAGATGCTGGAAATGAAAGATGTCAGTTTCAACTACGGCAACGGCGTACCCGTATTGGAACACATAAATGTAAAAATCGGTGAGGGCGAATTTATCGGCCTCGGCGGCCGCAACGGCTGCGGCAAGACGACGGTGACGCGCCTGCTCATGGGATTGGAAAAGCCCGTATCCGGGGAGATTCTCTATGACGGAAAGGTCATCAACAACGACGATGCGTCGGTACGCAGCCATTTCATAGGCTACGTCTTCCAGCGGCCAGAACGGCAGATGTTCCGGCCGACGGTCCGCGAAGAAGTGGCCTACGGGCCGCAGCAGCTGGGCATGAGCCGCGATGAAATCCGCCAGGCCGTCGACGAAGCCTTAGCTGCGACGGAACTGACGGAACTTTCGGAAGCTTATCCGCCTAACTTGAACCGCGGGGAAAAGCAGCGCGTCGCCATCGCTTCGGCCATCGCCATGCATACGAAATACATCGTCCTCGACGAACCGACGAGCGGCCAGGATAGTGAAGACAAGGACCAGCTCATGGCCTTGCTGACGGACCTCAATAAAAAGGGGATGACTATCCTCATCATCAGCCATGATATGGATATCTTCGCCGAATACTGCCAGCGCGTCCTGGTCATCGGCAATCATACGAAAGCCTTTGATGGGACGCCGCAGGAATTGTTCACGCAGCGCGACGATTTATATGACCTGGGATTGAGTCGGCCCGACGCCGTTACCTTGTCCCTGGCAATCCCGGATTTTCCTTACTGTAAGTCGATGAAAGAATTCACAGCAGCCATGCTGGAACGGATGGGAGGTACCCGCAAATGATGAAGAACCTGGTTCCTGTTACAAAATTGATTGGCACCTTTGCCTTTTCTTTCTGGGCCCTGGTCATGCATACGACCTTGCCCTTAGTGATTTTAGTCGTTATCGAACTCATTCTCTTAGGCTTATGCGGCAGCTTGGCGCGCAATATCAAGGCCGTCTTCAGCCTGGCCGTCTTTGCCGTTTTCCTGGCTGTCGTCCAGCTCCTGGGCGGCGGATCGTTAGAATCGGCTTATGTGACGGGCCTGCGCATGCTGGCCATGACGATTGTCTTCATCATCTTGTTGACGACGACGCGCCTGCAGGATTTGACGGCGGCCCTGGTAAAGCAGATCAAGATTCCTTATGAATATGCCTTCATGTTCACGGCGGCTTTGCGCTTCGTGCCGGATTTCATCGCTGAAAGCAAGGCCGTCCAGGAAGCTCAGGCCTGCCGGGGGTTGTCGACGAAGGGCAATGTCTTTAAGAAAGTCATCAATTATATGAGCGTCGTCCAGCCGCTGATGCTCAAATCGTTAGGCCGGTCGGAAACGATGGCCCTCAGCCTGGAACTGCGCGGCTTCGGCAGCAATGAACACAGCTTCATGAGCAATGTCCGTCCGAAAGGCCGGGATTATGTGGGCATCGTCATCATGCTGGCTTTGAGCTGCTTTGTCGTCTACTTGCGCTTGCAAGGTTTGGTTTAGGAGGGGAACACGATGAAAACTGTGGCAGATATTTCCAAATTAGAATTCCATCATCGCCAAGGCGGCCAGTTCCGCTGGATTACCATTACGACGCTCATGTTGGCCATCGGTACGATTTTACACCTCGTCTCGCCGAGCGTCGGTGGCGTTACACCGAACTGGACCATCGCCACTTATTGCGTTGCCATTTGTCTGACCAAGCCGAGCTACAAGCAGGCGCTGGGCATCGGCTTAGTCGCCGCTTTAGTCAACGTCCTGACCTCGAAGTCGGGCTTCCCTTACGGCAACCTCATCAGTGAACCCCTCGGCGCCCTGACTTGTACGTTCATCGTCAAGAACCTGGCCTTCATCAAGTTCAAAGGCCATTCGTGCCTGCCCGTCCTGACCGGTTTTGCAGCGACCTGCATGAGCGGCGGCGCTTTCGTCACGATACTGAAGTTCGTCATGAATTTGCCGACGGTCGTCTATGTTACGGCCATGCTGCCCCTGGTCGTCGTCATCGGTGCCTTGAATGCCGTTGTCACACCGCTCATGTATTTCCCGGCCCTGCGCCTCTTCGTTTCCCGGGGCATCCTCGATTCCCTGGAAGAACAGGAAGTCACGTCGGACCACAGCATGTATGATTTGAAGCCGACCCAGGATGGCCTCATTTCCATGGAACATTTGTCGTACATCTATAATAAGCAGAAGACACCCGTCCTGGATGATGTCACCATGACCGTAAATAAAGGTGACTTCCTGGTCATTACCGGTGAAAGCGGCAGCGGCAAGAGCTCCCTGTGCATGGCCATGACCGGTGCCATCCCGCATTATTTCGGCGGCGTCATGAAAGGGATGGTCTATGTCGACGGCCAGGCGACGACACAGACGACCATTTCCCAGTTGGCGACCCGCGTCGGCGCCATGCTCGATGACTACGACAGCCAGCTTGTTGCCATGACCGTCGAAGAAGAAATCGCCTTCAGCCTGGAAAACCAAGGCGTTGCACCGGATAAAATAGGCCAGGCCATTACGGAAGCCCTGGAAAAGGTCAACATGACGCCGTACCGCCACCGCCAGGTCACCAAACTGTCCGGCGGTCAGCGCCAGCGTCTGGTCATCGCCGACGTCCTGGCGACTAATCCGGATATCCTCGTCTTCGACGAACCGACGTCGGCCCTGGACCCGGAAGGAACCCATGAATTCTATGAATTGATTCACGATTTGAACGTCAAATACGGCCATACCATCGTCGTCATCGAACATACGCTGGAAGCGGCCCTGCCCTATGCCAACCGGCTGGTCCTCATCGACCACGGCCACATCCTCAGCGATGCCGATGTGGAAACGACGCTGCGCTATATGTATGACCATAATATTTGTACCAGTGCCATCCCGAAAATCTTCGCCTGCCAGATGGACCTGGAAAAAGCCGGCTGCCATTTCGATGCCCCGTGGCTGTCGACGGACGTTGCCGTAGCGGCTGTCCAGAAAGCCGTCCAGCCGTGAAACTCCTATGCTTGGGCGATAGTCTGACGTATGGTTTTGCCGTCCAGCCTGACCAAAGCTGGACGGCCCTGGTCTCGGCTAAAAGTCTGATTCATATCGACAACGAAGGTCAATGCGGCGATACGACGACGGGCATGGTCTATCGCCTCCATCAGTTCGACCTCAGCCGGTATGACGCCTTCTTCGTCATGGGCGGATCCAACGACATTCTCCTCGACGGGGACTTGGAGAATATCTGCCGGAATATACGGAATATCGTCACGACGTTCAAGGCCCAGGGAAAACCAGTATATCTGGGCATCCCGCCGCTGACTACGATGGAGAGTGCCATGTACGGTTGGCAGAACGCCAGAGACGTAGAAAAACACAATGACCAACTGCGTCAGTATCGGCAATGGCTCCTTTCGTATGGCAAAGAAACGGGCTGTCATATCATCGACTTCTATGAAGCCCTGTTCAATGCCAAACGGCGGACTGGCCGTAACCTCTACGCCGACGGCGTCCATCCCAATGCCGAAGGCTACGCCGTCTTGGCCCGGGAAGTACTGAAAGTGATGGGGGGTTAGTGGCTCGTGATTCGTGGTTCGTAGCTCGTAGGGGCCGCCCAAAGGGCGGCCCGCCTGATTCACTAAAAAAGCACTGTCTTTATGACAGTGCTTTTTATGAACTATAGGGGCGCGCATGTGGCGCTCCTACAATGTGGGCTACGAACCACCAGCCACTAGCCACTAGCCACTAGCCACTGATTTACGGGATTCCCACAACGGGCCGCCCTTTGGGACGGCCCCTACAGTGACATCACAGATGTCGTTAATGCCCGGCTGTAGGCTGGACAGTGGCCTTTGCATCGAGGAGAACGTCTTTTTTGGTGGCGCCATTGACTTTATATTTCAAGGTCAGGACCAGGACGCCGGCGCAGAACATGAAGGCGGCCATGAGATAGTAGCCCATGTCGAAGCTGCCCGTTTCAGCCTGGACCCAGGCCATCATGTTCGGTCCGAACATGCCGCCCAGGTTGCCGCAGGAGTTGATGAGGGCGATGGAGCCGGCAGCGGCCGGGCCGGAAAGGAAGGTCGTCGGGATGGTCCACCATACGCCCATGGAAGCATGGATGCCGATAGCCGACAAGCAGATGAGGAACAGGGCGACGCCCATGTTGTGAGCGAACGGCGACAAGCCGAGGCCGATAGCACCGACGGTGAGGGCGCCGAAGACGTGCCATACTTTATCGCCTGTAACTGTAGCCGTATGGCCGATGACCAGCTGGACGACGAGGGCTGCCATCATGGGGATAGCGATAGCTCCGCCGATGAGCGACGTGGACCAGCCGGAGAGGTTCTTGAGGACGGTCGGCATCCAGAAGTAGAAGCCCCAGAAACCGACGACCCAGAGGAAGTAGATGAGGCAGAGCTTTAAGACTTTAGCATCTGTAAAAGCCTGGAAGACCGTGTATTTCTTGACGCTTTGCATCTTGGCCTGTTCTTCCTGGTACATAGTGGTCAAGTATTCTTTTTCAGCATCCGTCAGCCAGCTGGCCTGGTCGGGACGGTCTTTAACGGCAAAGAAGAAATAGAAAGCGAAACAGAGGGCCGGGATGGATTCCAGGATGAACAATTCCTGCCAACCTAAGAGGCCGAAGAAGGAATGTTCCAGGAGAACGCCGGCAATCGGTGCGCCGATGATGGTCGAAAGGAGCAGGGACGTCAACATGAGTGACGTAGCCCGGGCCCGTTCAGAGGCTGTGAACCAGCGGGGGAACAGGAGGGAGTAGATGACCGGGTAGAGGCTGGCTTCCGATGCGCCTAATAGGAAGCGGCACAGGTAGAACTGCCATTCCGTCGTGACGAAGGCCATGCACAGACTGACGGCGCCCCAAGTGAACATGATGCGGGAAATCCATTTCGAGGCCGAGAACTTAGCGGCGAACAGGGAACCCGGGATTTCCAGGAGCAAGTAGCCGGCGAAAAAGATGCCAGCGCCGAAACCGTAGACTTCCGGCGACAACCAGGACAGGGTCTGGGTCATGGTCAGTTTGGCGTAGGAAATATTGACGCGGTCGATGCAGGCTATAATCGAGACGAGAAAGACCGGTAAAATGATGCGAAGATCTCTCCGTCGTTTCAGACTGTCGAAATTGATGTTTTCCATGATGAATTCCTCCTATTATGAGTCATATAGTCATAAGATAAACATGAAATAAAAAAACTCCCGTCCACAAGGGACGGAAGTTTATATCCGCGGTACCACCCAATATTCCTCACCAAAAAAGCAAGGCACTTTTCAACGTACTATCATACGCGTTTCCTGTAACGTGGATCAGACGGTGCAGTTTACTCATTTCAACTGCAATTCTCAGAGATGATTTTCCATTTTCCTTCCACCACCGGCTTTCACCATACCCGGCTCGCTGTGCGCTTCCGCAAAAATGTACTCTTTCTCGTCATCGAATGTCAAAATATAAAATCGATGTTTAACTTACGGTCCTTATCATAGACCCTGTGCATCAATTTGTCAATAGTCTATTCTAAAATTTCCTATCTGAAAGCCTCTCCTCATAGGAGAGGTGGCCCGAAAGGGCCGGAGAGGTTTGACCTCTCAGTCAGCTGCGCTGACAGCTCCAGCAAGGCTCTCCGTTTTGGCAACCGTCCTGTCTTTCTCTCCGGTCAGTCCCTGACGGGCCAAAAAGGGCCTATCAAGGGAGCCACTAACCACTAACAACTTAAAAAGCGCTGTCGCACGAAAGTTTCTGCCATCATGCGAGGCCCCCCCTTTGCTTAAATGTTTGAGGCGATGGCTTTTAAATTTTGTCCCATCTACATCAAACTTTCAACTTCAAACTTCAAACTCAAAAAGGGCTTGTCGTCGTGCGACAAGCCCTTTTTATCATGGTGGAGATGAGGAGAGTCGAACTCCTGTCCGTAAATGCCGCCCCATGAACTTCTCCGAGCGCAGACCTTGTTAGGATCTTAAACCGTTTTCGTACAAGGACAAACTAGACGATTCCAGCCTGTGAGTTTCCCGACACGACTACCAGGCAGAGCCATGTGGTATCCCGCTAAGTGACGTCTGCGAGCTGCCCGCAGGATTAGCAGCAGGAGACGTTAGCCGCACTTAGGCAGCTAAAGCAAAATTGTTTTCTTTTGCGTTTAATTTAAAAGGTTCACCGATTTACGGGCAGATGAAACCCCGGCTCGCTATTCATGATACAACCATCCACGTCGAAACCTTTACATCCCCATGGATAGAATCTCCCTTTACAGGGATTCAAAATAAGTATAGCACATATTTTACCGTTTGCCAATGAAGTTTATGGTATAATATGCGTAGGGGCCGCCCAAAGGGCGGCCCGCAGTTCGCAGGCCGCAGACCGCAGTTCGCCGGTCGTGGTGATTTATGGTTTACAAGCAACCTCTCCGGCCCTTCAGGCCACCTCTCCTAGCAGGAGAGGCTTAACTATACGAAAGGATGTCTTCATTTTGTTATTATATATCATTAAATGGCTTTATGCCTGGATCCTGCCGATGGGTGGCATTGTCCTGGCTTTGATTCTCTTATTGTATTATATGTTTCGCAGACACAGTCCCGGCCGCTGGGCGCTGGCTGTCGTTACGGCTGTCTTTTATCTTTTGTCCATCGAGCCCGTATCGAACGGCCTCATCCATCCCTTGGAAACGGCTTATGACCAGCCGCAGGGGACGGCTGTCGCTGGCGATGTCATCGTCCTCCTCGGCGGCGGATCCCGGGCCGGCGTCCCCGATTTCGACGGTACCGGCCAGGTCGGCAGCGCCGCAGCCAACCGTTTCCTCATGGCCCTGCGCCTGCAAAAGGCTAAGGATCTGCCCATCCTCTTATCGGGCGGGACCATCCTCGAAGGCGACGCCAATGAATCGGAAATCGAAAAGCGGATGCTCCTCTCCCTGGGCGTGCCGGAAAATAAGATCTTCATGGACGACAAGAGCCGCAACACGGCAGAAAATGCCGCTTTTTCCAAGCAAATCTGCGAGCACCAGGGCTGGACGAAGCCCATCCTGGTCACCAGTGCCTTCCACATGCCCCGGTCTGTCCGCTTCTTTACGCGTGAAGGCCTCGATGTGACGCCGTATCCCTGTGATTACCATACGAGCGCTGTGACGAACTGGTCCGGGTACTCCGTCGTACCCCAGTCTTTTTACTTATTTAACTCCTGTCTGGCCATCAAAGAATACGTCGGCATCGCCGCCGCTTCTTTGCGGATACAATAAATTGGGACATAAAACGTCCATGGTATTGCAAAATCGTACCCGATGTGGCATACTTACAGTGTAAGTAGTAAGGCCCTCAGGTTCTTAGAATTATGTAAAAAGGTTATTTTGTTTTCAAAAGGAGTGTATCGACAATGATTAAAGTTGGTATTAATGGTTTCGGTCGTATTGGTCGTTTTGTTTTCCGCGCTGCACAGACTCGTGATGACATCGAAATCGTAGGCATCAACGACCTTTGCCCGGTTGACTACATGGCATACATGCTCAAATACGACACCATGCACGGCCAGTTCGACGGCACGATCGAAGCTGACGTCGAAAACAGCCAGCTCATCGTTAACGGCAAAAAAATCCGCGTAACGGCTGAAATGGATCCGGCCAACCTCAAATGGGACGAAGTCGGTGCTGAATATGTCGTTGAATCGACAGGCCGTTTCCTCACCATGGACCTCGCTGAAAAACACCTCGCAGCTGGTGCAAAATACGTTGTACTCTCCGCTCCTTCCAAACAGGGTGCTGACGGCCGTCAGGCAGACATGTTCGTTTGCGGCGTTAACACCGATACATACAAAGGCCAGCAGATCGTTTCCAACGCATCTTGCACGACGAACTGCCTCGCTCCGATCGCTAAAGTCCTCAACGATGCTTTCGGCATCAAAGAAGGCCTCATGACGACGGTTCACTCCACAACGGCTACGCAGAAAACCGTTGACGGCCCGTCCATGAAAGATTGGCGCGGCGGCCGTGCAGCTGCTGGCAACATCATTCCGTCCTCGACGGGTGCTGCAAAAGCTGTCGGCAAAGTCATTCCGGAATTGAACGGCAAATTGACCGGCATGTCCATGCGTGTACCGACCCTCGACGTTTCCGTCGTCGACCTCACGGTCAACCTCGCTAAACCGGCTACATACGATGAAATCTGCGCAGCTATGAAGAAAGCTTCTGAAGGCGAACTCAAAGGCATCCTCGGCTACACTGACGAAGCTGTCGTTTCCTCCGACTTCCTCGGCTGCCCGCTCACGTCCATCTTCGACGCTAAAGCTGGTATCGCTTTGACGGACACCTTCGTAAAAGTCGTTTCCTGGTACGACAACGAAATCGGCTACTCCAACAAAGTCCTCAACCTCATTGCTGTCATGAACGATTACAACAGCAAACACTAATTTGTAGCGACGCATTTCCCAACGGGTAAACAGCCTCCCGTTACAAATCAGATTGAACCCTAAAGGGGCCGTCGCATGGCGGCCCCTTTTTATTACTCATCGATTACAAAAGGAGTCAAAAACTGTAATGACGAAAAAGAAACCTGTAATGCTGGTCATCATGGATGGTTTTGGCTGCAGCCATATCGAAAAAGATAACGCCGTAGCCCAGGCAGACCTCAAGGTCTTGCCGAAACTTTGGAAAGAATATCCTCATTCGTATCTCGGCGCATCGGGCGAAGACGTCGGTCTGCCTGACGGCCAGATTGGCAACTCTGAAGTGGGCCATCTTAATATCGGTGCGGGACGTATTGTGTACCAGGCGCTGACAAAAATCACCAAGGACATCAAAGACGGCGCTTTCTTCCAGAAACCGGCTCTCGTCGGTGCTATGGAAAACGTCAAGGAAAAGGATTCGGCCCTCCATCTGCTGGGCCTCGTCTCTCCTGGCGGCGTCCACAGCAGCGAACAGCATCTCTATGGTCTTTTGGAAATGGCCAAGCGCAATGGCTTGAAAAAAGTCTACATCCACGCCTTCCTCGACGGCCGCGACGTACTGCCCCGCAGCGCTGGCGAATACCTCAAGGAACTGGAAGATAAGTGCGTTGAACTCGGCGTCGGCGAAATCGCTACCATCAGCGGCCGTTATTATGCCATGGACCGCGATAAACGCTGGGAACGCGTTGAAAAGGCTTATGATGCCGTCGCCCTCGGTGAAGGACCGCAGGAACCGGATGCTCAGACCTGCCTGGAACATTCCTATGCGGCTGACATTTCCGACGAATTCGTCATTCCCACTGTCATCCATAAACATCCCGTCCAGGATGGCGACAGTGTCATCTTCTTCAACTTCCGCCCTGACCGGGCCCGCCAGTTGACGACGGCTTTCGTCGTTCCCGATTTCGACGGCTTCCCGCGTCCGAAGAAGCTGGATACGTACTTTGCGACCATGACCCGTTATGAAGATGACCTTCCGGTACACGTCGTCTACGATAAGGAACGGATTCCGGATACCTTAGGCGAAGTCCTGGCTAAGGCCGGCAAGACGCAGCTGCGCATTGCCGAAACGGAAAAATACGCTCACGTCACGTATTTCTTCAATGGCGGCGAAGAAGAACCGAATCCCGGTGAAGACCGCATCCTCGTACCGTCGCCGAAAGTTGCGACGTATGACTTGCAGCCGGAAATGAACGCGCCCATTGTCACGGAAAAAGTCATCGAACAGATCAAGGCCGATAAATATGATATGATCATGCTCAATTTCGCCAACGCCGATATGGTCGGCCATACAGGCGTCTTTGAAGCGGCTGTCAAAGCTGTCGAAACGGTCGACACCTGCGTCGGCAAAATCGTTGAAGCCTTGAAACCCGTCCAGGGCCAGCTCCTGATCATCGCCGACCATGGCAATGCGGAACAGATGGCCGATCCCGATACGGGCTGCCCTTACACGGCTCATACGACGAACCATGTACCGTGCATCCTGGTCAGTGAAGAACATAAAGGGGATCACCTGCACGACGGCATCCTGGCCGACGTCGCCCCGACCATGCTGACTTTGGCCGGTATGGACATTCCTGCCGATATGACCGGCAAATGCCTGCTGGACCAGTGATTATACTCTGTTGTTCTATCGCATCGTGAAGGGAGAGAGTAAGATGGAACAAGATACATTGAGTATCTTTCAAAAAATAGCTCCCGATGTCATGGGGACAATCAAAGAACGCTATCTGCTGCTGCGGCATATCGCCGACGCCGAGCCCGTCGGCCGGCGGACCCTGGCAGGTCTTTCGGGCCTGTCGGAACGCGTCGTCCGGTCTCACGTCGACGTCTTGCGGCGCAGTGGCATCGTGCGCTTTACGACGCTGGGCATTGCCATGGAACCGGAAGGCAAACGGCTCATGCCGGATCTCCTGGAGTGTTTCCTGCGCCTGAATAATTTGGACGACATGCAGCGCCAGATCCGCCAGAAGCTGGGCCTGAAAAATGTCTATATCGTCCCCGGTGACAGCGATAACGATAAGACCGCCAAGGAAGAACTGGGCCGCCGGGGTGCGCTGCTCCTGAACGACCTTTTCGGCAGCGTAGATACGGTCGCTATCAGCGGCGGGTCGACGATGGCTGAAGTGGCCCGCATGCTTCCGGAATGTCTGGCCAACGTGACTATCTTGCCGGCCCGCGGAAGCATGGGCAACCATGTCGAAGTCCAGGCCAACTACATCGCCGCCAACATTGCGGCCAAGACCCACAGTTCGTACCGCATGATCCATATCCCGGAAGGCCTCAGTGATTCGGCGCTGCAGATGATGCTCCAAGCCGACCGCCAGACCCAGGAAAATGTGGCCATGACGGCCCGGGCCCAGGTCGTCATCTTCGGCATCGGCCGGGCGGACCGCATGGCCCGCAAGCGGGGCATGACGACGCTCCAGCGCGATGCCCTGCACAGCCTCGGCGCCTGTGGCGAATCGCTGGGCTGCTATTGCGGCCTCGATGGCAAGATTTTATATGGTACGAATAATGTAGGGATTTCATTGCGAGAAATCAAATTTCATCCGCACGTCATCGCCGTAGCCGGTGGCGCCAGCAAGGCCGAAGCCATTGTAGGCGTCATGCGGGCCTGCCATACGGGTACGCTGGTCACGGACGAAGGCGCGGCTGAAAAAATCATACAAATGCTTTAATTGGAGGAGGAACCTTTCATGAAAAAAACGATTACTGATGTAAATGTCGAAAACAAACGCGTTTTTGTCCGCGCTGACTTCAACGTCCCCCTTGATGAAAACTGCAACATTACAGACGATACGCGTATCCAGAAGACGCTGCCGACCATTAAATACTTGCTCGACCATAAAGCAGCCGTCATCCTGGCCAGCCATCTCGGCCGCCCGAAGGGACAGGTCGTCGAAAAGTATTCGTTGAAACCCGTTGCCAAACGCTTGTCGGAACTCCTCGGCCTTGATGTCAAATTCGCTCCGGATTGCGTCGGTGCAGAAACGAAAGCCATGGCTGACGCCCTCAAACCGGGTGAAGTCCTGCTCCTGGAAAATCTCCGTTTCCATAAAGAAGAAGAAAAAAACGGCGAAGATTTCGCCCGCCAGCTCGCTTCTCTGGCTGAAGTCGGCATCAACGACGCTTTCGGCTGCTGCCACCGCGCTCATGCTTCGGTCGCAGGCATTACGAAATTCCTGCCCATGGCAGCCGGCTTCCTGCTGGAAAAAGAAATCCGCTTCATCGGCGGGGCTGTCGACAACCCGGCTCATCCTTTCGCAGCCATCATCGGCGGGGCTAAAGTTTCCGACAAGATCGAAGTCATTTCCAACCTCCTGCCTAAAGTCGACCTCATGATCATCGGCGGCGGCATGGCCAATACCTTCCTGGCTGCCCAGGGCTATGGCATCGGCAAATCCCTGGTCGAAGCCGACAAAATCGATTTGGCCAAACAGCTCATCAACCAGGCTAAAGAACAGGGAACGAAACTGCTCCTGCCGGTTGATGTCACGGTCGCTGCTGAATTTAAGAACGACGCCGACCACAAAGTCGTTTCCGTCGATGCTGTCCCGGCTGACTGGATGATCCTCGACGTCGGCACGAAGACGCAGGAACTCTTCGCTAAAGAACTGGCCCCGATGAAACTCATCGTCTGGAACGGGCCGATGGGCGTATTTGAAATGGAAAACTATGCTAAAGGCACAGAAGCTGTCGCTAAAGCTGTCGCTGATTCCGAAGCTGTTTCCATCGTCGGCGGCGGTGACTCCGTTTCGGCTGTCAACAAGACCGGCCTGGCCGACAAGATCAGCCACATCTCCACGGGCGGCGGTGCTTCCCTGGAATATCTCGAAGGCAAACAGCTCCCGGGTGTCGTATCCCTGAGCGATAAATAATCATTCACCTTTAAAGGAGGAAACTCATTATGCGTAAAACCATCATTGCCGGCAACTGGAAAATGAACCACCTCGGTGCCGACGCTAAAGAAACCATCCAGGGCCTCGTCGCCAAAGTTCCGCAGGACGTAAAACCGGAAGTCATCATCGCTCCGGTCTTCCCGTACCTTTCCATGGCCGTTGAAATGACCAAAGGCACGCCGATCCATGTCGCTGCCCAGAACATGCATTGGGAAGAAAAAGGCGCTTTCACCGGTGAAGTTTCGCCGGCCATGCTCGTCGACATCGGCGTCACCCATGTCATCCTCGGTCATTCCGAACGCCGTACGTATTTCAATGAAACCGATGAAACGGTCAACAAGAAGACCAAAGCAGCTCTGGCTCATAACCTGACGCCCATCGTTTGCTGCGGCGAAACGCTGGAACAGCGCGAACAGGGCATCATGCAGTCCTGGATCGAAGGCCAGATCGAAAAAGCCCTGGAAGGCCTGAAGGCAGAAGACGTCAAGAAAGTCGTCATCGCCTATGAACCGATTTGGGCTATCGGCACGGGCAAGACGGCCAGTGCTGCTCAGGCTGAAGAAGTCTGCGCCATCATCCGCAAGAAACTGGCTGCCCTCTATGATGCTGCTACGGCTGAAGACGTTTCCATCCTCTACGGCGGCAGCGTCAAAGGCGGCAACGTCGCTGAACTCACAGGCTCTGCCGACATCGACGGCGGTCTCGTAGGCGGTGCCAGCCTCAAAGCCGACGACTTCCTCGCCATCATCAATAACGCTGTTGTAAAATAGCTAGTGGCTAGTGGCTAGTGGCTAGTGGCTAGTGGCTAGTGGCTAGTGGTCGCCCCTACAGAAAAGGCGCTGTCTTCATGCGACAGCGCCTTTTGCTATATCTCCCTACATTTGTTACAATAAAGTCAATGAGAGGGAGGAGGAATTCGATGAAATATATTTTATATGTCCTTTCTTTTTTCTGCCTGCTCATCGGTGGCGGTGCTTGGTTCTTTTATAACCATCCTGTCGGTGTCATCGGCGTTATCCTGTCGCTATATATCTTGTATCGCCTGGAACGGCAGCCGCATAAGCTTTCTTTGAAGTGGCCCGGCAGCAAAGGCAAGGGGGCCAGCCGCGACCAGGCCGCTTTTGAAAAGGCTCTCAGCGATTTCAACCGCATGGAAGCGGAACGCAGGGGATTGACCGACTCGGATTTGTGCCGGACTGTCGCCAATATGCAGCATATTGCCCGTAATTTCCTCTATTATCTGCAACAGTATCCCGAACGGATCGGCCTGGCAGAACACTTCATCGATTATTACCAGGACCGGGCCGTCTTCATGGTCCGCAAATATAAGAAGCTCTCGGCGACGGGACTCAGGACGGATAAGGTCGTCCAGACACAGCAGAAACTCAAGACCTTGCTCAGCCAACTCGACCAGGCCTATGAAGAACAGTTCACCCAGGTCTTGGAAGCCGAGCTGGTGACTATCGATGGAGAAACGACAGTCATGGCTCAGAACCTGTCTGCCCAGGGCCTGTACAACCCGGAAGCCGCTGTACGGAGAAAGAAGCCATCGTCCCTGAAAGGTTCCCTGGCCCAGTGGAAACAGAAAGCTGCCGACCGCTTCGATGCCTATACAGACGGAACCTTTTCGTCGATTACGCCGGAACTGCGCCATAAAATCAACGAAGAACGGCTGATTACAGCGGTCCTGGCCTTCTTCCTGGGTTCCTTCGGCATCCATTACTTCTATTTGAAACGCCCCGTCCGCGGTGTCATCTACGCCCTGTTCTGCTGGACCCTCATCCCAGGATTCCTGGGCCTGCGCGAAGGTATCCGCTACTTCAGCATGACGACCGACGAATTTTACTACGCCGATTATTTGCATAAATATGGAGCTTAGAACAGATTACTTATGCTCATTAATTGTGCGCCTTCCCTTTGGGCGCGTTCTATGACGGGCTGGGTGTATCCGCCTTTACTGAAGAAAATCAGGTGTTTTTTTGTTACTTTTGGGAAGGCGGCTGTAGCCTGGACTAAATCATCATACTCTTCCATGGGCATAGGACGGTTCCGGTATTTACATTCGCAGAAGATTCCTTCTGTCTCTGTCTTATCGAGTGCGAGAATGTCGATATCATCCTGCTGTTTCAATAGGGGATTGGTGCCCCACCACTTGCCGATGACAGCGGGGATGAAGGGAAGAGTATGGGCCTTGGCCCGGCGCCAGAGGTATTCGGTGCAGATTTCTTCAAAGACAGGTCCCATATAGTCGGAAATGCCGTCCATGATTTCTTGGGCAGCTTTTTCTTCGCCTAAGAGGAAGTAATAATTTTTTTGTGAGAACGTATAGCGGTACCAAAAACGGTAGTAATGATCTGCAATCACGTAAATGCCTTTTTTACTCGTTTTAGGCTGGCCACAGGGGATGATTTTTTTTACCAGGCGGATGTTCTGTAATACTTGCAGATATTTCGTGCATTTGCTCCGGTCTTCGTGAATGCGGTCGGAGATGGTGGAAATCCTATTGGCTCCATTGGCGATAGCCTCGAGTATACTATTATAAATACCTGGTTCACGCAGTTCCATGCGCAAAAGGAGCTGCGGTTCGTCGTGAAGATAGGCATTTTCAGATAAAATGTGTTCGGCGATATTTCCGGTAATGTCTTGATATGGATTAAATGCCTTTAAATAGCGAGGGATTCCGCCGAGGATGCCATAGGCCAATAATTTTTCTTCTTGTGAATAATTCGGGAAAAACTCAGCACTTTCCAGATAATCAAAAGGCTTTACTTCTAGATGTGCAGTAATCCGCCCATATAAAGGGCTTTTGTATCCCATGACTTCGTTAATCATAAAGCTGACACTGGAGCCGCAGAGGATGAGAAAGATGTTTTTATTTTGCCAGCTGTGGTCGATAGCATGCTGGAAAATACTTTTTATCGAAGGATTTTGGGAGGCTAAAAAGGGAAATTCGTCAATGATGAGGACTGTTCGTTTATCGTTGCGGCTTTGTTTTTCGATAAAAGCCAAGGCTTTTTCCCAATTCGGGAAAGGTGCTAAATAATCACCGGTATAATGTTCCTGAACAGTTTGAGAAAAATCTTCCAAATTTAGGACGTCGTTCTTTTCCTGGGCCGGGAAAAAGATACAATCGTGAGATTGAGCAAATTTTTGCAAAATCGTCGTCTTTCCCACACGGCGGCGGCCATACATGATTAAAAATTGAAAAGAAGGAGAACTATATAATTTTTCTAAAAGCGCTAATTCCTGTTTTCTGCCAATCATGAGAAAAACCTCCATAAATAAAGTGAAACACGAGTATAATACTCATAAGTATTATACTCGTGTTTCACTTTATTTGCAATTATATAGGTTAATCGAATTTTCGAGGTATAATGAATTCATCGCGTAACTCCTTTGAGATGGTGTGTTGTAGCAGATTCATTATACTTTAAAGTATGGTTACGCGATATTTATTTGTTCAAAAAGTTGTGAACTGCTGTAAGAATCATAAAAACAAATAATTGACCTATATAAGAAGGGCTTGTCACATCAGAAAAGAACAAGTGACAAGCCCTTCTTATATAGAGAATTTGAGAGAGAAAGCGTATTTAGATTTCTACGTTGAAGTGTTTGAGAATCATTTTTTCGGCTTCGGCGTTCCACAATCCTTTGTGGGCTTTGCAGCATTTGTCCAGTTCCAGGAAGAACGGATCTTTTTCACCGAGTTTGGCGAAGTCTTCGATGGCGGTCATAGGCATATCGAACTGGGTGTAGGCTAATTTTTTGCCGCCCGGGATTTTCGGCAGGTTGAGTGTCGTTTCAGCGATGCTGTCGATGCCGCCGACGTGGGTGATCATGACAGCCGGGTCGATGATGCCTTTGGCAGCCAGGGTGTTGGCTTCGATGAGGTCATCGTTGTTGCCGCCTGTCGTGCCCATGATGTGGGTGCTGGTGTAATGGCAGTCATAGAGGTTGATGTCAGCGCTGAAGTTTTTGTCCGTCGGGCCGGAGAAGAAGTTCATGCAGCCGTCGAAGGCCAGGAGTTTATTGCCCAATTCGGCGACGGCACGGATTGGTGTGTAGACGAAGACGTCGTCATAGCCATGGCCATCGGTGATTTTCATTAAGTCGTCATAAGCCGTATCCATGTTGGACGTGTTAACGTAGATGAGTTCGACACCGTGCTGGGCTGCGTATTCCGGCGAGACGACTTCTTTAGCCCGGGCGATGCGGGCGTCGTTGATGTCGGTGACGACGATGCGCTTCGGTTTGTTTTCAAAGTTGATGCCGTAGCTGATGGCGCCCAGGCCCATGGGGCCGCAGCCGCCGAGGATGATGATGTTGCCGCCTTCTTTGGTGCCCATGGCGTGGTTGTAATTATGTTTGTTCGTGTGGTAGTTGGCGTGGTAGCCGCCGATGATGCAGCTCATAGGTTCACCCAGGGAGGCTTCGAAGAAACTTTCGCCGTCATAGGGCATGAGGGCGCCCAGTTCCATGACTTCATGCGGGAAGATGCAGTACGTGCAGTCGCCGCCGAAGAATTCGTAAGAATAACCCGGAGAAGCCAGGCTGCCTTTATAGTTCAGGGCCGGCTGCTGGGCGAAGCGCATGCCCGGCTTGAACTGGTCCTGCCATTTCTTGCCGACCTTGACGATGACGCCGGCGAATTCGTGACCTGTGATGATGGGGTGCGTATCCATGTTCTGGGGAGCCCGTTTATGTTTCTTGCCCTGTTCGACGAGTTTGTACGTCGACATGCAGATGCTGTCGGTAATGATTTTGGCTAAGATTTCGTCGTCTTTGATTTCCGGGAGTTCAAATTCTTCCAGACGTAAATCGCGGGTACCATACATTCTGACTGCTTTTGTTTTCATGATAGAATCCTCCTAAGTGATTGTTCCATAATATATGTATTAATAGATTAGGTGACTATTCTGCTTCGATGTTGGCGAAGGTATCGTAAATCTGATCGACAGAGCTTTTCAGGATTTCGTCGACTTCATCTTCATCGGAACAGGTGACGGCGATATTGCTGAGTATATCGATGTGTTCGTCACCGACACCGGCGATACCGATGACCAGTTTGACTGTTTCACCGCCCCAATCGGTTCCCTGGGGGAAGGTCATGATGACTAAGCCCGATTTCTTGACTTCGCATTTGCCTTCTTCGATACCGTGAGGGATGGCGACGGCGTTGCCGATGGCCGTATTGAAGACTTTTTCTTTGTCCAGCATGGCCTGGGTGTATTTTTCTGTCGTATAGCCATCATCGTAGAAAATCTTGCCGATTTCTTTGATGACGTCTTCTTTGGCTTTAGACTGGCAATTGAGGATGATATTTTTCTTCTGCAAAATCGTGTTCATGGTATATATCTCCTTTATTTACTTTGACGGGCAGCGACTAATTCATCGACGAGCATGCCGTATTCAGGGGCTGCCATAAAGTTTGTAATTGTAATCAAGCGGGCTTGGGGAGCACTGGCTTTCGCTCGTTCAGCCAAATCCTGGTGACAGACGACGAGCTGGGCGTCTGCTGGGATTTCTGAAACGGAAGCGTGACTGACGGTGATGTCGGTCAGGCCGGCTTTCTTGAATTTCTTCTGCAAGACGGCGGCTCCCATGGCACTGGAACCCATACCGGCATCGCAGGCGAAGACGACGTTGGTGATGCACTTCAAATCGGCCTGGGCCGGAGCGGCGGCTGCCGGAGACGTGCCTTTCGATTCAGCCTTCATGTCCTGCATCTTCTGCTGGGCTTCTTCCAGGGATTCGCTGGATTTGGCAGCGGACATCTTGATGATCGGCGAGGCGATGATGAAGGAGACGGCAGCAGCAATGACGATGCTCAGGATGACTGAGAGGGTCGAACCCTTCGGCGCCATGGCCAGATAGGAAATGAGGCTGCCCGGGGCCGGCGGACCCGAAAGACCGAGGTCGAAAATCATGTTGTAGAACAGGGCTGCGACACTGCCGCTGATGGTTGCCAGCAGGAGAGCCGGGTTCATGAGGATGTAGGGGAAGGAAATTTCGTGGATACCGCCGAGAAGGTGGATGATCAGGGCGCCGGGAGCG
The DNA here is from genome assembly GCF_003010495.1 of Megasphaera elsdenii DSM 20460. Taxonomy (NCBI): domain Bacteria; kingdom Bacillati; phylum Bacillota; class Negativicutes; order Veillonellales; family Veillonellaceae; genus Megasphaera; species Megasphaera elsdenii. The sequence goes on from NZ_CP027570.1 coordinate 1,276,548, forward strand.
GACTGACGGGTCATGGTGTCTTTCGAGAAGAGCCAGTAAGCCAGGAGAACGCCTGTGCCGGGGCCGGGATTGGTTTCAATCATGTAGAAGATGGACTTGCCCGTTTCGGCGACTTGTTCGGCGCCGAGGGGAGTGAAGATGCCGTGGTTGATGGCGTTGTTCAAGAAGAGGACTTTAGCCGGTTCTACGAAGACACCGATGAGCGGGAAGATACCGGCCTGGAGCAGGATCTGGACGCCGGCCGTCAGGAAGGACAAGATGATGCCCATGACCGGGCCGATGAGGTAGAAGCCGAGGATGGCCATGACCATGCCCAGGATGCCGACGGAGAAGTTGTTGATGAGCATTTCGAAGCCCGGCTTGATGCGGCCGTCGACAGCGGCGTCAAATTTCTTGATGACCAGGCCGGCCAGGGGCCCCATGACCATGGCACCCATGAACATGGTGTAGGTCGTGCCGCAGATGACGCCGACCGTGGCAATGGCACCCATGATGGCGCCGCGCAGGCCGCCGACGATTTTGCCGCCCTGGAAGGCGATGAGCAGGGGCAGGACGTAGGTCAGGAAAGGTCCGACCATTTTTGCCAGCTGTTCGTTAGGCAGCCAGCCGCTGGGGATGAATAAGGCCGTAATCAGGCCCCAGGCGATGAAGGCGCCGATGTTTGGCATGACCATACCGCTGAGGAAACGGCCGAAGGATTGGACTTTTGCTTTCATGATGATTCCTCCTAAAATCTTTGGAATGAATACGTGGGACACGAGCAGTACCTGACACTCCGGATTGCACTGCGCTGCTCTCTTGATGGCTACAGTATAACTTGTGTACATATCAAAAGCAATTAAAAGTAATTTAACTTTGTCCTTTTGGAAGATGACAGGACTTGGGAAATGAGGTTTTTACAGGCTTTATCCCTACTGGCAATAACACGGTTTGTGGTATAATGAAGATGAAAAATCATGAAAAGAAGGTGTTGACATGGGGGCAAAAGCCGTGATCATCGATCACGAACCGCTAATGGCGGCGCAGTTGAAGAAGCTGTTACAGCGTGGGGATCCGTCTATCGAGGTAAAATCAATATGTTATGAAGGGGAACAAGCCATGGCTTGTCTGGCGGCTCATCAGCCGGATATCGTCTTTCTGACGCTGGAAATGCCGCGGGTCAGCGGCATGACCATTGCCAGACAGATTGAAGCGGCCAAGGGCCCTCATCCAGCCGTCGTCTTCGTCACGGGCAAGCGCGATTTTATTTCCCAAGCGCTGCGGCTCAATGTCCTCGATTATCTGGTCAAACCGGTTACAGAGGAGGAAGTGCGGCGGGTCGTCGAGAAATTCCGCGCTGTCTATATAAAAAAAGAAGCTCCTTTGCAGGAAGGAGCTTCCGAAACAGCTGTTGACAGCAGCCGACCCAGTTATGCCCGGCGTTTTTCCGTCGATGAAGGCGACAAGATCAAACTCATTTCGACGGAAGATATCCGCCTGGTCTATGCAGAGAAACGAAAAGTTTTTCTCGTTACCTTGTCGGGCAAGACGTATCCCAGCCATCTCAGTCTGGTCCAGTTTGAAAAGCGTCTGCCTGAAGAGGTGTTCTTTCGCTGTCACCGCAATTATATCGTCAACATCGATGAGGTTCAGCAAATCGAACCGTGGTTCAATCATCAATACGTCCTCATCGTCAAAGGGATGGAAGACCAGCCCGTGCCCATCGGCCGGTCGTATGTCAAGAAACTCCGGCAGTACGTCGACTTATAGACTCAGGGCAGACTCGAAATAGGTCTTGAGGATCCGCTGCAGGTGGCAGCGGATTTTTTCTGGGTCGTGCCCGAGGATGGCCTGGTAAAAAGCGTCATCGCTGACTAGGGAACTGCTGATGAAACCCAGCACGTCCGTATGGACCTGGCGATATTCGTCTTCGGGCATGATGAGCAGCAGGACAGTGGCAATGCCTTTGAAATAGTCGTCCTCAAAGGCTGGGCCGTCGGGGACGCACGTATAGAATAAGGATTGACGGATGGTTTGGGTACGGCAATGAAGCAAAGCAAAGCCCTGGTCTGGGAAAATCTGGCTGTTCAAGCATTCGCGGCGGATGATGGCGTCGAATAAGAGGGCCGTATCCTCTTCGCCTTTCGTTGCGGCTGCGGCCAGCGTATGGACGACTTGGGCAAAGGTAGACGAGGCGGGGACGGTGAATTGCTGATAGTGACGCAGAAGACCGGCCATTTCCCGGGCCAGGAGATGTGTCCGGTCCAGGGCGGATAAAAAAGTTTCTCCTGAAGGCGTGACCAGGTCCGGCGCTTTGCGGATGTGGGAATATGTATCAATTTTACCCAGGATATGTTGAAGTTCCGAACCCGTGATAAGGGGGGATGTACGCAGGACGTCGGCTCCAGGAATCTGCAGGGGCAGGGTGCTGATGAAGAAATCTGTCTCTTGCAACACCGATTCTGTCAAGCCGTCCTTGCCATATGTATGGAGCTCGACATAGCTGGGCAGTTTGTTTTGAAGACGGGTCATCATCAGGCGGGCCAGGCCGAAACCGCTGGCGCAGACGATGCCGATGATGACTTTGCGGGTAAAGACTTTCTTGCCTTTGAGGCGCTCCAGGGCTGCGCCGAAATGGATAGTCAAATAGCCTATTTCTTCTTCGGAAACCGTTGTATCCAAGGCCTCTGCCAAGATGGTGGCAGCGCGGCGGGATTTTTGGAAAACCGAGGCATATTCCTGTCTGATATCGTCCAGCAGGGGATTGATGATATTCAGATGGTGTTTCAAGCGCACGATAGTCGGCTGTAAATGGACGAACAGGCCGCGGATGAATTCATCATCACAGCGCAAATCATAGGCATACTGCGGGTCGAAGGCTTCAATCATCTTATCGATGATGACGAGAAGGGCTGGTTCGTCCAGTCCGCCCGGACCCTGCCATGGACTGCCGTTATAGCGGATTTTGGCGCCCTTGATGTGCAGGAGCAGATAAGATATTTCGATGGATGGCATGGGCAGCTGAAATTCCTCTTCCATGCCTTTCAAGATGCGTCGTGCCAAGGTACTGTCTTCATCATCCGGGATGGCTGGCGGGACAGCAGGTTCTTCCTGCAATTGTCCGCTGGCCACGCGTTCGATGGCGATGGCAATATGGATGACCAGACCGATTTTGGCGGCATCTGTGAAGTGGGCGATTTTTTCTTCGTGAAGTTTCTGGAGAACCGTATAGACTCGCTGAATCGTATGGCTGTTGAGCAATTTATAGATGCCTTTATCCGTCACATTCATGACGGCCTTGGTCAAGGCTTCCTGGCCATCATGGAGGTCTTTGAAATCTTCGGCAGACGTCGTTTCGCTGATGAAGCGGCGCATGGCTTCGCGGTAGTCTTTTTCACTGCCCGTAAGGACGACGCCGTAGCCTTGCTTCTTCAAAACGGATAAATTATTTTTTTGCAGCCATGGGGCCAGTGCTTCCAGGTCTGAAGCAGCTGTGGCTTCACTGACACCGAGGAGCTGGCTGTAATAGAAGAGTTTCTTCGGTGTCCGGTCGCGCAGGATTTCAAAGAGCAAGTAACGGCGGCGATTCTGCTTATCGGTAAAGTCCATAGCCGATGCCGTTTGCAGGGAAGCGGCCAGTCGTTCTTTTTCTTTCTCAGGCCCGATGAGCATGAGGCCGGCCTTTTTCTTGCGCTGTAATTGCAGGCCATAAGAAGCCAGTGCGCCTGTTGTCCCGTCGAGTTCACGCTGGACCGTCCGCTTGCTGATACCCAGGTCATCGGCCAGGGTTTGCTCCGATACAAAGTCCGTTTCCGATAGCAGGCGCTGTAAAATCTGTTGCATACGAGGTGTAAAATCCATGCTATCACCTCCGTCATCCATGGTATTCCTGTATGTCTTTGCTTTACAGTATAGCTCAGGCTGTGGAAGGCTGCAATTTAAAGTATTTTAATTTTGTCGTCATAAAAAGTGACAGCATTTTTAGAATGCATCGATTGCAGGATGAGGGAGAAAAAATGCCTCATTGTTATAGAATAATGACAGGCCATATGATATAATTTTAAGTAAGGCCTTGTAAAGAATCAGAAACAATCGTGTAAATTTTGATAAAGGCTTATTCCTATCTTTTATTTAAGGAGATCGATGACTATGGCATTTCACTTAAAGCCCAAGGAAGAAAAGTTTTTTTCCCTATTGGACCAACATGCGACATTGAGCTATGAAGCGGCTGAGTTACTGAGCCAGGCTATTAACGGTGAAGTCGCGAAAGAAACGGCATTAGAAAAAATCGACGCTCTGGCCGACCAGGCCGATGCGCTGGTCATGGAAACGATGAAGCGCCTCCAGAAGACCTTCATTACGCCTATGGACCGTGAAGATATCCAGCAGCTGATCGATCAGCTCGATGCAGCTGTCGACAACATCAGTGAAATCATGGATAAAATGTGTATGTACCAAGTCGGCGAAGCTACGGATGGCGCTAAGCAGATGGCGACCATTACGGCGAAAGCCATGAAAGAAATCCGCAAATCCATCGGCTACATGAAGGACCTCAAGAAGAATTACCTCAAAGTCGAAGCGCGGAGCAAGAAAGTCTTGAAATTGGAACAGGACTGCGATGATTTGTACCATGAAGAAATGGCGAACTTGTTCAAGAACTGCAAGGACCCCATTGAAATCATCAAGTGGAAGGAAATCCTCCAGTCTGTCGAAGACGTCACCGATGATTGTGAAGATTTAGTCGTTACGTTCAGAAGGGTTGTATTGAAGTATGCCTGAGCATTGGTTAATTTGGGCCATCGTTTTGTTGGCCGTTCTCTTTGATTATATTAATGGCTTCCACGATACGGCCAATGCCATCGCGACGAGCGTATCGACGCGGGCCATTACACCGCGCCACGCCATCATGATGGCAGCGTGCCTCAATTTCGCCGGGGCCATGATCAGCACCGGCGTCGCTAAGACCATTGGCGGCGACCTGGTCCTCAATCCGGCTGAAATCAGCTTGGAAGTCATCGTAGCCGCCCTCATCGGCTCGATTATCTGGAATGTCCTTACCTGGTATTACCGCATACCGAGCAGTTCGTCCCATTCCCTGATCGGTGGTGTCATCGGCGCCGTCTGCATCAGCGTCGGACCGGCAGCCCTCGATATGGGCGGTATCGGCAAAATCATCTTGTCTCTGATCCTGTCGCCTGTCGTCGCCTTGGCTACCGGGTATTTCGTCATGATCGGTATCCTCTGGATTGTCCGCAAGTATTCGCCGCTGGCCCTGAACCGGCAGTTCCGCAAGATGCAGCTCTTGTCGGCCAGCCTGATGGCTTTTTCTCACGGTTCCAATGATGCCCAGAAGGCCATGGGGATCATCGCCCTGGCTCTCTTGTCCGGCGGTTATATTGAAACTATGGAAATCCCGATTTGGGTCAAGATGGCCTGCGCTACGTCCATGGCTTTAGGGACTTCGGCCGGCGGCTGGCGTATCATCTCTACGATGGGGACGAAGATCTTCAAGATGGAATCGATCAATGGCTTTGCGGCGGATTTGAACTCGTCCATCGTCATCTTTACGGCCACCTTCCTTCATCTGCCGGTCAGTACGACCCACGTCGTATCGGGCTCCATCATGGGTATCGGTTCAGCTGAACGCGTCCGCGCCGTCCATTGGGGCGTCGCCCGCAGTATGCTCGTCGCCTGGGTCGTTACGATTCCCATCAGTGCCGTCATGTCGGCTATCATTTTCAAAATTATCGATTTTCTTTAAGACTATTTTGGTAACTAACCCCTTAAAAGGTCCTGTCATCGTGCGGCAGGACCTTTTTTGCATCCGTCAGTAGAATGAAAGAGGGCGGCATACTAAAGAAAGTATATTATTAATATACTTTAGGACATTGAAGATACAGAATTAAAACTATACTTTTTTTGTCTTTTATTGTATAATACAAGATATAGACAACAAGGGGGTAGAAATATGAGATTGAATCAGGCTACGGACTATGCCTTCCGCATGGTCCTCTATTTGGCGTCTCTCCCGGAAGGTACGAAGATTACCGGCGCGGCGCTGGCAGAAAAACAGAATATACCAGAACGTTTTTTATTGAAAATCATGCGCAGCCTCACCAAGGCTGGCATCATGAAGTCCTATCGCGGTGTCGAAGGCGGTTTTGCCTTACAGCGGGCGCCCAAGGACATCACTCTTTTTGATATCATCGACGCCGTCGAAGGGCAGACAGAATTACAGCGCTGTCTCCACGACATCGGCTCGTGCAGCCGCGGCTGCAGCGGCATGTGTTCTATTTATGCCGCCTTTGCCGACATCCAGCGCGACCTGGCAGCCCGTTTGAAGTCCATCGACTTTGAAACCCTGGCCAAACAGGAAGCCAATCTCCGCATGGTCCACGAAGCAGAAGCGCAGCTGACGGCCAAAAAAGAAGCGGCAGAAAAATAAGTCTGTAGTTTGAAGGGCTTGTCACCGACGACAAGCCCTTTTTTTTATGCCCAAAATATTGTAAAATAAGGATACCTATTTAATTTTTATTCTCTTTGTGTGGAGTGAAGCCCTATGTACCTACCCTTTCAAGGTTTCATCAGCAGCTTCCGGCTGTTGGATATATTGGATATTCTGCTCGTTGCTTTTGTACTCTATAAATTATTCATCCTCATCCGCAATACGCGGGCTGTCGCCTTGATCAAGGGACTGCTGGTCTTGGGCGTAGTCACTGTCGTCAGTAAGATTTTGGACCTGCACGTCATCAACTGGATGCTGCAGCAGGGGATGACGGTCATCCTCGTCGCCTTGCCTGTCGTCTTCCAGCCAGAGTTGAGGCGGGCCCTGGAACAGATTGGCCGGGGCCGTTTCTTCCGATCCGGCCAGGTCATCAGTATGGAAGAACTGGAACGGCTCATCGACGAAATCGTCGCTATCAGTGAATCCTTATCGAAGACCCATACAGGGGCGCTCATCGTCTTTGAACGCGAAGTCGGCCTCAACGATTATATCGACACGGGCATTGCCATCGACGGCCTGGTGTCGCGGGAACTGCTGGGAAATATATTCATCCCCAATACCCCGCTCCATGACGGGGCCGTCATCATCCGCGAGAACCGCATCATGGCTGCCGGCTGTCTGCTGCCGCTGACGTCGGACCGGTCCTTGTCGACGGAACTGGGGACGCGCCACCGGGCGGCCATCGGCATCAGCGAACTAGCCGATGCCGTCGTCGTCGTCGTCAGCGAAGAAACGGGTTCCATTTCCTATACCTATGGCGGTCATATTTATCGCCACCTCGATGGCAATGCTTTGCGCAATGTCCTGAAGACGTTCCTGAACCGGACGCCTCAGGGCTTGGCCAATATTTTTAAATGGAGGCCTTAGCTTATGAACAAGCTTGATAAAAAATGGCAGCTCAAGATCGTCTGCCTTCTCTTGGCTATCGTCTTATGGTTCGTCATCATCAACGAACAGAACCCGCTCAGTGAAGGCAGTTATACCGTGCCGATTACCGTAGAGAACCTCGATTCCCAATACATTACGTCTAATGTGCCCAAGACGGTCTATGTCCGCTTGTCGGGCCCGCGCAATACGATCATCAACGTCGGCCCGTCGGATATCAAGGCCTATATCGATTTGTCCAATGTCCAGGAAGGGGAAGTGGAAGTACCGGTCCACGTCGAAATACCCGGTGGGACGGAGCTGAAGAAACAGAGCATGACGTCGACGAAAATCACTGTCGATGTCTATACGGTCAAAGAATTTAAATTGACGCCGCATGTCGTCGGCAAGCTGGACGATAAGGATTTCATCAGCGATCTGAAAATCGTACCGGAAAAAGTCGTCGTCAGCGGGGCACGCCGCCTCATTCAGCAAGTCAACCAGGCTGTCGTCGATATCCCTGTCAATCAGCGCAATGGCGACTTTGCGATTATGGCGCCGATTCACTTGTACCAGGCCGATGGGACGCCGGTAGAAGGGCTGGAAATGACTCCCTGGCAGAGCAATGTCAAAGTGACCATAGCCCACAATGCGATTACCAAGACCGTTCCCTTGAACTTGAACGTCCAGGGGGAAACGGCGTGGAAGACCGTTTCCGTCCAGCCGACGGCTGTCGTCGTCAAAGGGGAAGCGGATACGCTGAAGAATATCGATACCATCGACTTGCCCGATATCGATATCGAGAATATGACGGAAGAAAAGACGTGGAAAGTCCTCATTCCGCCGATAGATGGCGTCGTCATGGACCCTGATGAAGTCGACGCTACACTGAGTATCAAGAAAGAAAAGTAGGAAGGGAGATTATTGTGCTTAGAGTATTGAATATCCGCACGGCTGTCCCTATGCAGAAGCCTTTGGCAGCTTTAGTGGCTAAAAAGCTTCGATGCAGCCGCAGCGATATTTCCGGCCTTACCATTGTCCGCCGGTCCATTGATGCCCGGCGGAAGCCGCGGATTTATTTCGTCTTCACTGTCGACGTTTCTTTTGCCGACGAAGACCGGGTGTGGAAACGCTGCCGGGATAATAAGGATGTCCGTCGTCTGACCGAGACGCCAGCGCCGGAAATCCATCCCGGTACACAGCCGATGGCGCACCGGCCTATCGTCATCGGGACCGGCCCATCCGGCCTGGCAGCTGCCTTGGCCCTGGCGGAACACGGCTACGCGCCTATCGTCTTTGAACGGGGCTGCGATGTCGATACCCGGACGAAAGATGTAGAAACTTTTTGGCGTGGCGGTCCTTTCAAGGCCTCGTCGAATGTCCAGTTCGGCGAAGGTGGGGCCGGGACCTTTTCGGATGGCAAATTGACGACCCGCGTCAATCATCCGCTGCTGCGGCGCATCTTGCAGACTTTTGTCGATGCCGGCGCACCGGAGGATATCCTGTATGCCTATAATCCCCATGTCGGGACCGATGTCCTGCGCCGCGTAGTCAAGAATATGCGTCATACCATCGAAGCCCGGGGCGGGGAAGTCCATTTTTCCAGCTGCGTCACGGCCATCCATCGCGACGATGAAGGCCGCATTACTTCTGTGACCGTCAATGACAGCGATGAATATCCGGCCGAGCTGGTCGTCATGGGTATCGGCCATAGTGCCCGCGATACGTATTACATGCTCCACGACCAGGGCGTTACCCTGGAAAAGAAGCCCTTTGCCGTCGGCGTGCGTATCGAACATTCCCAGGATGTCATCGACCGGGCCCAGTATGGCTGCCCGGCAGCAGATCTCGGCCTGGAACCGGCGGACTACGCCTTGGTCTACCACAGTCCGGAAGGGCGGTCGTGCTATTCTTTCTGCATGTGTCCCGGTGGCGTCGTCGTCGGGGCGGCTTCGGAAGAAGGGCGGGTCGTCACCAACGGCATGAGCCTGTACCGGCGCGACAGCGGTATCGCCAACAGTGCTGTCGTCGTCAATGTCACGGCTGATGACATGGGCGGGGATAGTCCCCTGGCAGGTATCGAGTTCCAGCGCCGATATGAAGAACTGGCGTATAAAGCGGGCGGCAGCTGTTATTATGCTCCGGCTCAGACCGTCGGCTCTTTCTTGAAACGGCCTGGGGCACCTCAGGAAGGACCAGTTCATTCCTATCGTCCCGGCGTGACCTGGACGGACCTGCATGACGTCCTGCCCGGCTTCGTCACGACGACCTTGGAACAGGCCCTGCCTTATTTCGGACGGCGGATCCATGGTTTTGACGATGATGCCGTAGTCATGACCGGCGTCGAAACCCGGACCAGTGCGCCTGTACGCATCGTCCGCGGCGAAGACCGCATGGCCCTGGGGGCGGCTGGCCTCTATCCCATTGGCGAAGGGGCCGGGTATGCCGGTGGCATTATGAGTGCTTTTTTGGATGGCCTGGAAACGGCGATTGAAATCATCCGTAAATATCAACCTTTGGAGGTAAAGTAAATGGCTAGATTGTTTGGAACTGATGGAGTACGAGGTATTGCCAATGATTCGTTGACACCGGAATTGGCATATCATTTGGGCAGAGCAGCTGCCTACATTTTTGGGCAGAACAAAGAACACCCGACCTTTCTCATCGGCCGGGATACCCGCCGTTCCGGCACCATGCTGGCAGATATCCTGGCCGCCGGTATCGCTTCAGCCGGTGGGGACTGCTACATGGTAGGCGTCATTCCGACTCCGGCCATTGCCTACCTGACGCGGACCCATCATATGGACGCAGGCGTCATGATTTCGGCCTCGCATAATCCTTTTGAATACAACGGCATCAAGTTCTTCGATGGCTTTGGCTATAAATTGCCGGACGAAACGGAAGATAAAATCGAAGAATGTATGCTCAAAGATGAACGGGCAGCTCTCCAGAGCCGTCCGACCGGGGCTGCTATCGGCACGATTTCGACGTGGACTGATTTACAGCAGGAATATGCTGATTTCATCTGCAAATCGACAGATATCGACTTGTCGGGCTTGAAAGTCGTCCATGACGGGGCCAATGGCTCGGCGTCAGTATTGGGACCGGAAATCCTCAAGCGCCTCGGTGCAGAAGTCATTGCTATCCATCATGAACCGAATGGCGTCAACATCAATGAAAAATGCGGGTCCACCCATTTGGAAAGCTTGAAGGAAACGGTTCTCAAATACGGGGCTGATGTCGGCATTGCCAATGACGGTGACGCTGACCGCTGCCTGGCTGTCGACGAAAAGGGCCAGGAAATGGATGGCGACCAGATCATGCTCCTCTGCGCCATGAAACTGAAAGCCGAAGGCCGGCTCAAACAGGATACCGTCGTCGGTACGGTCATGAGCAATATCGGTTTCCATAAAGCGTTGAAAGAAATGGGCTGCAAGACGGAAATCACGGCTGTCGGCGACCGCTATGTCCTGGAAAAGATGCGTAAAGACGGCTATTCCCTGGGTGGCGAACAGTCGGGCCATATCATCTTCCTCGACTACAATACGACCGGTGACGGCCTGCTCACGGCGGTCCAGCTGCTGAGCATCATGAAACAGCAGAATAAGCCGCTGTCGGAATTGGCCGGGCTCATGACACGCTACCCGCAGATTTTGAAAAATGTTCGCGTTCAGACGAAATCCGGCTGGGAAGACAATAACCTCATCATGGCGGCCATTTCGGCTGGCGAAGAAGAATTGGGCGATGAAGGCCGCATCCTCGTCCGTCCGTCCGGGACAGAACCCCTCATCCGTGTCATGGCGGAAGGACCGGACCTGGACCAGCTCGAACGCATCGTCGATGACATCGCCGTCGTCGTCGAACACGAAATGGGGCCTTCCAAATAGGTATTGACAAAACCTTGCAAATATATTAAAGTGTGGGAATGGAGTTCAGCGAACTTCATTCCTGCTTTTTTTTGCAGGCGTCTGGAAATCCTTGACGATATAATGGATAGCGCTAGTGCCTGGTCCGCCAGGCAGACGAGGTAGAGAAGTATCGAACAGTCAGCGGATGTCTCTCGGCAGCTTCAGCCGTTATATGACGGAAAAACACGGCGGTAACGTCGTCGACAAGTTCGTCATGGGAAGGAACATTTTCATATCAGGAGGATATAACTATGTGTGGTATTGTAGGTTACATCGGAGACAGAGAAGCAGCAGATTTTTTGATGGATGGTCTGGCAAAGCTGGAATACCGCGGTTATGATTCGGCCGGTATCGCCGTCTATCATGACGGCGCCATTGCTGTCCGCAAAAAGGCAGGCCGTCTGGTCAACCTGGCTGAAGCCGTAAAGGCTCATCCTGTCGTCGGCACGGTCGGCATCGGCCATACCCGTTGGGCAACTCATGGCGGTCCGTCGGATGTCAACGCCCATCCCCATACGGATGAAAAAGGCGATTTCGCCATCGTCCACAACGGCATCATCGAAAACTACATGGAATTGAAGGAAGAACTCCTCAAGAAAGGGTATCACTTCAAGTCGGAAACGGATACGGAAGTCGTCGCCCACTTGTGCGCCGACATGTACGACGGGGATTTCACCAGCACGGTCCGCAAAGTCCTGAGCCGTCTGCGCGGTTCTTATTCGTTGGTCTTCATGTGCAAATTTGAACCGGATAAGATCATTTGCAGCAAGAAGGATAATCCTCTCATCGTCGGTCTCGGCCAGGGCGAAAACTACATCGCCTCGGATATCCCGGCCATCCTTAGCTATACCCGCAAGACGTATATCATGAATGATGGAGAAATCGCCATCGTCATGAAAGATAATGTCTGGGTCACGGACCTCGAAGGCAAACCCATTTCCAAGAAAGTCTTTGAAGTCAACTGGGATGCCGAAGCGGCTGAAAAAGGCGGCTTCGAACACTTCATGCTCAAGGAAATCTATGAACAGCCGAAGGCCATCAAAGATACCATGAGCTGCCGCATCACGAAAGACGGCAAACATGTCCACTTCGAAGAACTGAACTGGACGCCGGAAGATGTCAACTCTATCGGCAAGATCCTGATCACGGCTTGCGGTACGGCCTACCATGCCGGGCTCCTGGCCAAGTACTTCATTGAAAAACTGGCCCGCATCCCTGTCGAAGTCGATATCGCTTCGGAATACCGTTATCGCGATCCTTTGACGGACAGCAAGACCCTTTGCATCGTCGTCAGCCAGTCTGGTGAAACCATCGACACCTTGGCAGCCCTGAAGGAAGCCAAACGCCGTGGCGCCCGTTCCCTGGCCATTACCAACGTCGTCGGCTCGTCCATTTCCCGTGAAGCCGACCAGGTCGCTTATACCTGGGCTGGCCCGGAAATCGCCGTCGCTTCGACCAAAGCCTATACGACACAGCTGGTCACGCTCCTGCTCCTGTCTCTGTACATGGGCCGCTTGAACGGGAATTTGTCGGTTGAACGGGAAGAAAAGATTTTAGCCGATTTGACGAAACTGCCGGATCAGTGCCAGGGTGTTTTCGACCAGGTCGATACGATCAAAGGCCTCTGCGATGCCTTCAAGAATAAAGAAGACGTCTTCTTCATCGGCCGTTCCATGGACTACGGCCTGGCTATGGAAGGGGCCTTGAAACTGAAGGAAATCTCCTATATTCATGCAGAATCCTATGCCGGCGGTGAATTGAAACACGGCACCTTGTCGCTGATCGAAGCCGGTGTCCCGGTCATCGCTTTGGCTACGCAGGTAGAAGTCGAAGAAAAGATGATCAGCAACATCAAGGAAGTCAAAGCCCGTGATGCCTATGTCGTCGGCGTCGTCCAGGAAGGCGATACGGAAGTCGGCAAGACTGTCGATGCCTTGATCAAGGTCCCGGCATCGGACGATTTCGTCATTCCCATCCTGGCCATCATCCCCTTGCAGCTGCTGGCCTACTACATCGCCGTCAGCCGCGGCAACGACGTAGATAAACCGCGTAACCTGGCCAAAAGCGTTACCGTAGAATAATCGTTAGTTTGAGGTTTGATGTATGATGTTTGAGGTGATGGCCTTTAAATTTTGTCCCATCCACATCAAACATCAAACTTTCAACTTCAAACTAAAAAAGCGCTGTCTTCATGCGACAGCGCTTTTTTTTGTCCCCTTTATTCTCCGTTCGGCAGGGGAATCGTCCCTTTCGTCCGGGAAAAGGCGCGGCCTTCTTCTTTTTGCCGTATACTATACTCAACGAAATGACAGTGATGATTGCAGATAGATGTGAGGTGTTGTCTTATGTCACGCTTTATCAATAACCTGAAACGCCGCGTTGCCAAAGAGCAGAAGAAGATTGTCCTGCCGGAATCGGAAAGCCGCCGCGTCCTGCAGGCTGCCGAACGGGTCCAGGCCGAAGGTTTCGCCCGGCCTATCCTCATCGGCCGGCCCCAGAGTATCGTCGAAGTAGCGTCAGAATATCAAATCGATATGGATGGTATCGAAATCATCGATCCCGAAACATATCCCATGATGGATAAATTCTGTGAATATTATGCTAAGCGGCGGGCCAAGAAGGGCATGACTCTTGAAGAAGCACGGAAAGTCTTGTCGGAAAATTATATTTTCTTTGCTGCCTGTCTCGTCGCCTTCGATATTGCCGACGGCATGGTCGCCGGGGCTGTCGCTACATCGTCGGAAGTCATCCGGGCGGCCCTGCAGGTCATCGGGCCCCACCCCGGCTTGTCGACGGTCAGCAGTTCCTTTATCATGATTACGGATAAACCGCAATTCGGCGATGATGGCATCTTCGTCGTCGGGGACTGCAGTGTCGTCATCGAACCGACGCCGCAGCAGTTGGCCGATATCGCCGTCAGCTGTGTCGAACGGGCCCGCCGGACGGCGCAGATGCTCGATCCGAAAGTAGCCCTCTTGTCGTATTCGACCATGGGAAGCGGTGCCGGCGAAGAAGTCGACCGCGTCCGCGAGGCCGTCCGCCTGCTGCGGGACCGCAACGTTGATTTCGAATTTGATGGGGAAATGCAGGCCGACGCTGCCCTGGTGCCTCGTATTGCCCGGCAGAAAGCACCGGGATCGACGGTAGCCGGGCAGGCCAATGTCCTCGTTTTCCCGAATCTCGTTTCCGGCAATATCTGCTATAAAGTCTTGGAACATCTGGCCGGAGCGACGGCGCTGGGCCCGCTCCTCCAGGGCCTGGCCAAGCCGGTCATGGATTTATCCCGGGGCTGTACGCCTGAAGATATTACCGACGTCATCGCCATTTGCTGCAGCGATGCCATCTATATGCAGGCCGAAAAGAAACGCGATATCGCCTTTACCAGCCGCTTTGAAAAGCTCGACCGCCGAGTCGCCGTCGAAAACCGCAATATTTCCATCCAGTTCGATCCGGAAAAGTGCAAGAACTGTACCCTTTGCCGTCGGCGCTGTGCCGATGTCATGTCCATGACGGGCTATTATTCTCTGGAAAGTACGGGTGACGTGCCGATTTGCGTCCACTGCGGCCAATGTTCCCTGACGTGCATGTTCGGTGCGACGACGACTGTATCCCAGCGCGATGCCATCCAAAAGGCCATCGATGACCCGAAGAAAATCGTCATCTTCCAGACGGCACCGGCTGTCCGCGTCGCTCTTGGCGATGAATTTGGCCTGCCCTTCGGCTCCGTCGTCCAGGGCAAGATGATTGCCGCTCTGCGGGCTCTCGGCGGGGATTACGTCTTCGATACGAACTTCGGCGCTGACCTGACCATCATGGAAGAAGCATCGGAACTCCTGTACCGCATGCACAATAAGAAAGAACTCCTGCCGCAGTTCACCAGCTGCTGCCCGTCGTGGGTTGAATTTACGGAAATCTTTTTCCCTGAACTGATTCCTCACTTGTCGACGGCCAAGAGCCCGATCAGCATGCTCAGTCCTATGATCAAGACCTATTTTGCCAAACGCATGAAGATCGATCCGGCCGACATCGTGACGGTCTGCGTCACGCCGTGTACGTCGAAGAAAGCCGAAATTGCCCGGCCGGAACGGAATGCTGCCGGCCGCTATTGGAAGAAGCCGGAAATCCGCGATACGGACTACTGCATTACGACTCGTGAATTGGCGAAATGGATCAAAGACGCCCAAATCGACTTCAACAGCCTGAAGGATTCGGATTATGACCCCATCTTTGGCCAGTCTTCCGGCGGCGGTACGATTTTTGGCAACAGCGGCGGCGTCATGGAAGCGGCTTTGCGGACCCTGGTCTATTTGCAGACGGGCAAACCGGCTGACGAAGAATTTCTGCACTTTGAAGAAGTCCGTGGCCTGGAAGGCGTCAAAGAGGCGGCACTGACCCTGGATAACGATATCATCCGCGTCGTCGCCATCAGCGGTCTGGCCAATGCCCGGCGCTTCATCAACCTCATGGAAGAAAAACATTCGTGGAAGAAATACGCTTTCATCGAAGTCATGGCCTGCCCGGGCGGCTGCATCGGCGGCGGTGGCCAGCCGCGGACGAAACTGCCTCAGGAAATCCCGGCCAAACGCGCCCGCATCGAATCGCTCTATGGACTGGATGCGCTGAAACAGATACGTGCCAGCTGGGAAAACCCGGAAATCCAGACACTGTATACCAAATTCCTGGGTGAACCCCTCAGCGACCTCTCCGAATCCCTCCTGCATACGCAGTATATCAATAAGCATTATATGCTGGGGAAAGAAGACAAAGTACAACCAGGGGTGAGCCATTAATGCCACGTGGCTAGTGGCTAGTGGCTCGTGGTTCGTGGCTCGTGACTCGTGGCTCGTGACTAACAACTAGCCACTAAACACTTAACAGGGCTTGTCGTCGTGCGACAAGCCCTTTTTACTTGCTTCCTTTTCCGTATGTCCCTATAATAGGAAGTAACATACATGATGCGGAAGGGAATCGATATGAGCCGGTATATTACGTCTTTGAAACAGCAGGCGGCTAGGAAGCCGCAAAAAATTGTTTTGCCTGAAAGTGATGATGTCCGTATTTTACAGGCTGCTGACCGGGTATTGGCCGAGCACCTGGCCGTCCCTGTCCTCTTGGGGAAGGAACGTGATATCCAGGAACTGGCTTCACGGTATCAGCTCGATTTGGATGGGGCTGAAGTGATTTATCCTAAAAAATATCGGATGCTGGAAGATTTGGCGCAAACCTATGCGGATAAACGGAAAGCCGCTGGAATGACTTTGGAAGAGAGCCGCCGTTTCCTCTTGAACCATCCCCTGTACTTCGGCGCCGCCTTGGTAGCTGCCGGAGAAGCGGCTGGCATGGTAGCCGGCATGGAAACGCCGGCATCGGAAGTGCTGCGGGCAGCCTTGCAGCTCATTGGGACGCGGGATGGCATCGATACGGTCAGCAGTTCCTTCATCGTTGTGACGGATATGATGCAGTTTGGCAATGACGGCGTCTTTGTCGTCGGCGATGGCGATGTAATCCCTGATCCAGATGAATACCAGTTGGCAGATATTGCCTGCAACTGTGTAGACCGGGCGCGCCGGACGCTGCATATTGCATCTCCCAAAGTAGCCCTGCTGTCTTACTCGACCATGGGCAGCGAGCGCGGTGCCGGAGCCGATAAAGTGCGCCGGGCCGTACAGATTTTGAGTGACCGCAATGTCGATTTTCTATACGATGGGGAAATGGAAGCCGACGTGGCCCTGGTGCCGGCCTATGCTGCCGATTGGGCGCCCCGCTCACCGGTGGCAGGCCAAGCCGATGTCCTCGTCTTTCCCGACCTCAATACGGGTAATATTTGCTGTAAAATGTTGGAACACGTCGCAGGAGCCAAAGTCCTGGGTCCGCTCTTGCAGGGCCTGGCTAAACCCGTCATGGACTTATCGCGGGCGTCGACAGTAGATACCATCGTCGACACCATCGTCATCTGTTGCTGTGATGCATAAAGACGCAGGCCGCCTCGGAATCAGATGCGGCGTTCCGCCGCGATAGACTCAAACTGACAACAACGCTTCGGGAAACCCTCAGCGCGTAGCGGGCCGCCTTCACAGGACGGCCCCTACGGATGACGTTGCACAACGGCACCTCAAACTGACAACATCGCCTCGAGTAACCCTCGGCTCGTAAAAAATGCCCTGACCGGGGCCATCGTAGGGGCCGACCCGGCTAGGGCGGCCCGCTGTGATATTTGATCATGGCCTATTCGGAATGATGGTGAGCTTTTACGAGCCACGAGCCACGAACTACGAACCACGGCTTTTTCCTCGGACTCAGATGCGGCGTTCCGCCGCGGCAGACTCAAACTGACAATGACGCTTCGGGAAACCCTCAGCGCGTGGCGGGCCGCCTTTACAGGACGGCCCCTACGGATGCCGTTGCACAACGGCACCTCAAACTGACAACGACGCTTCGGGGAGCCCTCAGCGCGTAGCGGGCCGCCTTTACAGGACGGCCCCTACGGAATCGCGGCCAGGCGATGTTACGGATTGACGACGAACGATGAACGACGAACGACGAACACATCGCCGCAGGCGATGATTCGCGGCCGGCGTCAAGGATTTGAAAAAAATCCTTGACATATTCTTTACACAGTAGTATACTAAATGAGCTGTCGGGGCAAGGCCCTGACGCCGCAGGAACTTTATCCTGCAAAGGTCTGTTTTATGCAGACCGGGGTGATTTGAGTTTTGAAAAAAGTTCAAATTAATCCTTGACAAGCTCTTCCGAGTTTGTTAAAATAAGCAAGTCGTCGCCACCTGGTGATGACACGATGACCTTTGAAAACTGAACAATGAACTGAATGAACGCCAGAGTGCGAGGTTCTATTTCAATAGAACGTCAAACAATGAGTAATACCAATCAATAAACAAGAGCCAAACAGCTCTTCCATATATCATGGAGAGTTTGATCCTGGCTCAGGACGAACGCTGGCGGCGTGCTTAACACATGCAAGTCGAACGAGAAGAGATGAGAAGCTTGCTTCTTATCGATTCGAGTGGCAAACGGGTGAGTAACGCGTAAGCAACCTGCCCTTCAGATGGGGACAACAGCTGGAAACGGCTGCTAATACCGAATACGTTCTTTTTGTCGCATGGCAGAGGGAAGAAAGGGAGGCTCTTCGGAGCTTTCGCTGAAGGAGGGGCTTGCGTCTGATTAGCTAGTTGGAGGGGTAACGGCCCACCAAGGCGACGATCAGTAGCCGGTCTGAGAGGATGAACGGCCACATTGGGACTGAGACACGGCCCAGACTCCTACGGGAGGCAGCAGTGGGGAATCTTCCGCAATGGACGAAAGTCTGACGGAGCAACGCCGCGTGAACGATGACGGCCTTCGGGTTGTAAAGTTCTGTTATACGGGACGAATGGCGTAGCGGTCAATACCCGTTACGAGTGACGGTACCGTAAGAGAAAGCCACGGCTAACTACGTGCCAGCAGCCGCGGTAATACGTAGGTGGCAAGCGTTGTCCGGAATTATTGGGCGTAAAGGGCGCGCAGGCGGCGTCGTAAGTCGGTCTTAAAAGTGCGGGGCTTAACCCCGTGAGGGGACCGAAACTGCGATGCTAGAGTATCGGAGAGGAAAGCGGAATTCCTAGTGTAGCGGTGAAATGCGTAGATATTAGGAGGAACACCAGTGGCGAAAGCGGCTTTCTGGACGACAACTGACGCTGAGGCGCGAAAGCCAGGGGAGCAAACGGGATTAGATACCCCGGTAGTCCTGGCCGTAAACGATGGATACTAGGTGTAGGAGGTATCGACCCCTTCTGTGCCGGAGTTAACGCAATAAGTATCCCGCCTGGGGAGTACGGCCGCAAGGCTGAAACTCAAAGGAATTGACGGGGGCCCGCACAAGCGGTGGAGTATGTGGTTTAATTCGACGCAACGCGAAGAACCTTACCAAGCCTTGACATTGATTGCTATGGATAGAGATATCCAGTTCCTCTTCGGAGGACAAGAAAACAGGTGGTGCACGGCTGTCGTCAGCTCGTGTCGTGAGATGTTGGGTTAAGTCCCGCAACGAGCGCAACCCCTATCTTCTGTTACCAGCGAGTTAAGTCGGGGACTCAGGAGAGACTGCCGCAGACAATGCGGAGGAAGGCGGGGATGACGTCAAGTCATCATGCCCCTTATGGCTTGGGCTACACACGTACTACAATGGCTCTTAATAGAGGGAAGCGAAGGAGCGATCCGGAGCAAACCCCAAAAACAGAGTCCCAGTTCGGATTGCAGGCTGCAACTCGCCTGCATGAAGCAGGAATCGCTAGTAATCGCAGGTCAGCATACTGCGGTGAATACGTTCCCGGGGCCTTGTACACACCCCGTCACACCACGAAAGTCATTCACACCCGAAGCCGGTGAGGTAACCTTTTGGAGCCAGCCGTCGAAGGTGGGGGCGATGATTGGGGTGAAGTCGTAACAAGGTAGCCGTATCGGAAGGTGCGGCTGGATCACCTCCTTTCTAGGGAAAACCTAAGAAGTCGGCACTTTGGCAATTCATTCATTGTTCAGTTTTGAGAGGCCATCCTCTCAATCCCATACATGGGCCTATAGCTCAGCTGGTTAGAGCGCACGCCTGATAAGCGTGAGGTCGGTGGTTCAAGTCCACCTAGGCCCACCACGGCAAACCGATACACCCGAAATACAACGTAGAGTACGGACAATCGGCAAGCCATTCACCTTGTATTGACACGACTCTTTCCTATTTAAGAGGAAGCCAATGCATCAGTGGGGGTGTAGCTCAGCTGGGAGAGCACCTGCCTTGCAAGCAGGGGTCAGGAGTTCGATTCTCCTCATCTCCACCAACTTTTTTTATCATCGTACCTTGACAACTGCATAAAAATGTTAGAAATACCTCTTTTTAAAAAGAGATCTTAACGAACCTTGAATTCTTGTTTATAGAAATTAGTCAAGTAAGTAAGGGCGTACGGCGGATGCCTTGGCCATATCAGCCGAAGAAGGACGCGATAAGCTGCGATAAGCTGCGGTGAGGTGCAAGTAACCTTTGACCCGCAGGTCTCCGAATGGGGAAACCCGGCAGCAGTAGTGCTGTCATCCTCTATGAGGAAGGGCACCCGGTGAACTGAAACATCTAAGTAGCCGGAGGAAAAGGAATCAACAGAGATACCCCTAGTAGCGGCGAGCGAACGGGGCAGAGCCCAAACCGGAATGGGAAACCAATCCGGGGTTGTGGACTGCTATCAAATGCATGAGTGAAGCAGAATGAGCTGGGAAGCTCAGCCAGAGAGAGTGAGAGCCTCGTAGGCGTAAGCAAATGCATGGAGCAGGATCCAGAGTACCACGGGACACGAGAAACCCTGTGGGAAGCTGGGGGGACCACCCTCCAAGGCGAAACACTGATATGGACCGATAGCGCATAGTACCGTGAGGGAAAGGTGAAAAGAACCCCGGGAGGGGAATGAAAGAGAACCTGAAACCGTATGTCTACAAGCAGTCGAAGCACTTTATAGGTGCGACGGCGTGCCTATTGAAGAATGAACCGGCGAGTTACTTCAGCTAGCGAGGTTAAGCGGAAAACGTGGAGCCGAAGCGAAAGCGAGTCTGAACAGGGCGTATAGTTAGTTGGAGTAGACCCGAAACCACAGTGATCTACCCATGTCCAGGTTGAAGCACAGGTAAAAATGTGTGGAGGACCGAACCAGTGAGCGTTGAAAAGCTTTTGGATGAGATGTGGGTAGGGGTGAAATGCCAATCGAACGTGGAGATAGCTGGTTCTCCCCGAAATAGCTTTAGGGCTAGCCTCATGGCGAGAGTACAGGCGGTAGAGCACTGAACGGGGTAGGGGCCTATCCGGCTACTGAACCTAATCAAACTGCGAATGGCTGTACTTATCCATGGGAGTCAGACTGTGAGTAATAAGGCCCATAGTCAAGAGGGAAACAGCCCAGACCAACAGCTAAGGTCCCCAATGCCGTACTAAGTGGCGAAGGATGTGGAATTTCGAAAACAACCAGGATGTTGGCTCAGAAGCAGCCACCATTAAAAGAGTGCGTAATAGCTCACTGGTCGAGAGACTCTGCGCCGAAGATGTCCGGGGCTAAAGTACGGAACCGAAGCTTTGGCAATTGACGTTAGTCAATTGGGTAGGGGAGCGTTCCTGCATGGGAGAAGCCTGACCGGAAGGACAGGTGGACAGGCAGGAAGAGAGAATGCCGGTATGAGTAGCGAAAAGAAGGGTGAGAATCCCTTCCACCGAAAGCCTAAGGGTTCCTGGGCAACGATCGTCGTCCCAGGGTAAGTCGGGACCTAATCCGAGGCGGAGACGCGTAGGAGATGGACAACAGGTTGAAATTCCTGTACTGGCTGAGGCCGTTTGAGCGAAGGAATGACACAGGAAGGAAGGCGCGCGTGCGATTGGAAGAGCACGTCCAAGCAGGTAGGTTGGGAGACAGGCAAATCCGTTTCCCGAGAGGCCGAGATGCGATGGGGAGCTTCTGGAGACAGAAGCGAAGGGGCTGGCACTAAACTGTCGAGAAAAGCTTCTAGTGAGGACTCAGGCACCCGTACCGAAACCGACACAGGTAGGCAGGATGAGAATTCTAAGGTGCGCGGGAAAACCCTCGTTAAGGAACTCGGCAAAATATATCCGTAACTTCGGGAAAAGGATAACCCAGCGTACGTGAAGTGCAGAAGCGCACGGAGCGGAGATGGGTGGCAGAAGAGAGGCCCAAGCGACTGTTTACCACAAACACAGGCGTCTGCTAAAGCGAAAGCTGATGTATAGATGCTGACACCTGCCCGGTGCTGGAAGGTTAAGAGGAAGTGTTAGCGCAAGCGAAGCAGTGAATTGAAGCCCCAGTAAACGGCGGCCGTAACTATAACGGTCCTAAGGTAGCGAAATTCCTTGTCGGGTAAGTTCCGACCCGCACGAAAGGTGTAACGATTTGGGCACTGTCTCAACGAGGGACCCGGTGAAATTGAAGTACCTGTGAAGATGCAGGTTACCCGCGACTGGACAGAAAGACCCCATGGAGCTTTACTGTAACCTGAGATTGGATTCCGGTAAGAGATGTACAGGATAGTTGGGAGGCTTAGATACAAGTACGCCAGTATTTGTGGAGCCATTGGTGGGATACCAACCTTGTTTTATTGGAATTCTAACGAGAAGCGTAACGAGCTTGCGGACAGTCTCAGGCGGGCAGTTTGACTGGGGCGGTCGCCTCCGAAAGAGTAACGGAGGCGCCCAAAGGTTCCCTCAGCGCGGACGGAAACCGCGCGAAGAGTGCAAAGGCAGAAGGGAGCTTGACTGCGAGACGGACAGGTCGAGCAGGGACGAAAGTCGGGCTTAGTGATCCGGTGGTAGAGAGTGGAATTGCCATCGCTCAACGGATAAAAGCTACCCTGGGGATAACAGGCTTATCTCTCCCAAGAGTCCATATCGACGGGGAGGTTTGGCACCTCGATGTCGGCTCATCACATCCTGGGGCTGAAGTAGGTCCCAAGGGTTGGGCTGTTCGCCCATTAAAGTGGTACGCGAGCTGGGTTCAGAACGTCGTGAGACAGTTCGGTCCCTATCCATCGCGGGCGTAAGAAACTTGAAAGGGGCTGCTCCTAGTACGAGAGGACCGGAGTGGACCGACCAATGGTGTACCAGTCATGGCGCCAGCCGTGCAGCTGGGTAGCTACGTCGGGGACGGATAAACGCTGAAAGCATCTAAGCGTGAAACCAGCCTAGAGATGAGGTTTCTCATTGTTTTAACAAGTAAGGTCCCACAAAGACGATGTGGTTGATAGGCCGGGAGTGGAAGTACAGCGATGTACGGAGCGGACCGGTACTAATAGACCGAGGACTTGACTAAAGTAGGGGCCGCCATAATCGGCGGCCCGCCACAAGCGAGGGAGTCTCTAAGCAGATTCCTGGTCCGTTAAGTAAAAAACATTTTTATGCAGTTGTCAGGATACGAATCCTGAACAACATAACAATTCAGTGGCGATAGCTGCGGGGATCCACCTGTTCCCATGCCGAACACAGCAGTTAAGCCCGCAAACGCCGAAAGTACTTGGGGGAGGCCCCCTGGGAGGATAGGAAGCCGCTGATTAAAGAAAAAAGCACTAGCTTATGCTAGTGCTTTTTTTGTTGTTCGTTGTTAGTGGTTCGTAGCTCGTAGGGGCCGACCTGGTAAGGCGGCCCGCCTGAAATGTGATGTACACGTAATGCATGGTAAGTAAAGGAGCCTTGCGACGCGCAAAACCGTGTGAGTCGCTTATGCCGAATCTCGTGACCTGATGGTGTGAAAGTATACAGCCAGACAGAGTGGTGTTAGCATATAAATAGGACAAGTCAAACTGAGGTTCCTAATGGTGGTACAATAGGATTAACTAAGGAGGCCTCAGTATGGCAAAATTCAACAAAGAATTCAAAATCAACGCAGTTAAATATTATCATGAACATCGGGAACTCGGCTTGGTTGGCTGTGCTACGAATCTAGGTATTGCTCCACAAACCTTGTCCCGTTGGCAAAAGCAGCTGAAGGACAATGGCGAAATGCCTTATCGTGGTTCCGGCAACTATGCTTCGGATGAAGCTAAGGAAATCGCCCGTCTGCAGCGTGAACTGCGGGATGCGAAGGATGCGTTGAATGTCCTAAAAAAAGCTATCAGCATTCTGGACAAATGACCATTGCCATCTATCGCAGTGTCCAGGAAGAAGCCGAAAATGCCCATCAGGCAGAACGTCGTTTTTCGGTGTCCGGAGTGCTTTCTGAACTCGACGTTTCTTCTTCAGGATATTATGACTGGGCGGCGCGCAAACCATCGAAACAGGCCCAGCACCGCAAGGAGATGAAGAAAAAGATTCAAACTATCTACGACGATTCCAAGCAGATTTACGGAGCCCCGAAGATTGCCCAAGTTATGCAGCAGAACGGGGACAGTATCTCTGAACGCACAGTTGGCGTATACATGCGGCAAATGGGCATTCAGGCCTGCTGGGTAAAGCATTACACCGTAACGACCCGTAACAGTGACTTTGACGTGGCGCTGGTGAATATCCTTCAGGAATGCTTCAATCCTGAAGAACCGGATCAAGTATGGTGCAGCGACATCACCTATATCTGGACAGCTGAAGGTTTCGTCTATTTGGAAAGCATTATGGATTTGTTCTCCAGGAAAATCATCGCCTGGAATCTGGCCCGTAATCTGGACGTCGCCGGCATCGTCAAGATGCTGCAGGAAGCCAAACAATGCCGGAAACCCGGACAGCTGTTGGTTATCCATTCGGACCGTGGCTGCCAGTATGTTTCGCAGGCATATATTCGGGAGACATCCCAAATGCGCCGCAGCTATTCGAAGAAAGGCTATCCATGGGACAATGCCTGCATCGAATCCTTCCACTCCCTGATTAAACGGGAATGGCTCAATCGCTTCAAGATTCAAAATTATCAGCAAGCGTACTTGTTGGTGTTTGAATACATCAATACCTTTTACAACACCGTACGCATTCATAGCCATTGCAACTACATGTCACCGGATGACTATGAAAAGCTGTATGCTGATTTCCAGAAACATAATATGCGTCTGGGAATCTAAGAAACGAAAAACCTCAATTTAATTTGTCCGAAATCTTGACATAGGACCAGAGATACCCTGGATTCGGCTGGATAGGTGGGACGACGGCTAGTGCTTTTTTGTTGTTCGTAGTTCGTGGCTCGTGGCTCGTGGGGAATGAGTTTGTGGTTCGTAGGGGCCGTCCCAAAGGGCGGCCCGCTGTGATATTTGACCACAGCCCATTCGGAATGATGGTGCGCTTTTACGAACCACGAACCACGAGCCACGGCTTTTTTCGCGGATTCAGATGCGGCGTTCCGCCGCGACAGACGCATGATTGTATTACGACCGAGTGTCATTCGTCATAAATTCCGGCTATACCCACGATTCACAGCGGGACGCCCTTTGGGCGTCCCCTACGGTATCGCATACAGGCGATGGAAATGAATGCAGCCCACAAAAAAAATACGGCCATCGGCCTGGTGCGTAGGGGCCGACCTGGTAAGGCGGCCCACCTGAAACGATGGTGTACACGCTATTCATGACGGGTGATGTGTGAAAAAAAGCCCCATATACCAGAAGGGTCATACCCACGATTCACAGCGGGACGCCTTGATCAGGACGTCCCCTACGATATCGCATGCAGGCGATGGAAATGAATGTAGCCCACAAAAAAAATACGGCCATCGGCCTGGTGCGTAGGGGCCGACCTGGTAAGGCGGCCCGCCTGAAACGATGGTGTACACGCTATTCATGACGAGTGATGTGTGAAAAAAGCCCCATATCCCAGAATGGTCATACCCACGATTCACAGCGGGACGCCTTGATCAGGACGTCCCCTACGGTATCGCATACAGGCGATGGAAATGAATGCAGCCCACAAAAAAATACGGCCATCGGCCTGGTGCGTAGGGGCCGACCTGGTAAGGCGGCCCGCCTGAAACGATGGTGTACACGCTATTCATGACAGGTGATGCGTGAAAAAAGCCGCATATCCCAGAAGGGTCATACCCACGATTCACAGCGGGACGCCCTTTGGGCGTCCCCTACGATACAGTCCGCTGGAAGATGGCGGTGACGGTGGTTCCTTTATGGAGAGTGCTGTCCAATCCCAGTTTAGCGTTATTGGCTTTGGCGATATATTTAGCGATGGACAGGCCCAGGCCGGATCCGCCGGTGTCTTTGGTGCGGGATGAATCGACGCGATAGAAGCGTTCAAAAACCCGTTCCAGGTCTTTTTTCGGGATGCCGATGCCCGTATCACTGATGATGTAGCGGACGGTCTGGTCATCTGCCTGGCACGATAAGGTGACTGTACCGCCGGCTGGCGTATATTTCAGGGCATTGTCGATGAAGATGCGCAGCATCTGTTTGACACTGCCTGGTTCGGCTGTGATGAGGGCCTGGTCATTCTGGCTGAGCCGGATATGGTGTTCCTTATCGATGAGGCTGATTTCGCTGTATACTTCCTGCAAAAGGTCAGCCGTATTGATATCGGTAAAATGCTTGATCAGCGTGCCGTTATTGGAACGGGCGAAAAAAAGCAGGCGTTCGATGAGCTGTTTCATATAGTCTGTTTCCGATTTGATGGCTGCCAGGCTTTCGTTGAGGACTGCCGGGTCCTCTTTGCCCCAGCGGCACAGGAGATCAGCATACCCGGCAATGACCGTAATCGGCGTCCGCAATTCATGAGAGGCGTCGCTGATGAACTGCTGCTGCTGCTTATAGCCGTATTCGATGCGGTCCAGGGCCTGGTTGATGCTGACGGCTAGTTCGTGGAGCTCGTTTTTGTCATCGGACAAGGCGATACGGTTGTCCAGGCGATTGACCTCGATGGTCTTGACCGTATCGTTGATGACCTGCAAGGGCGCCAGGGATTTCTTCATGAGGTACATGCCCGTGAAGATGGTCAGAATCAGGCTGATGAGGACCGAGGCCAGGAGCTGTTTCGATAAGAGCGATACAAAGCCCGTTTCTTTGTCAGGCCGCTGGGAAAAGCGCAGATAATAATTTTTTCCATCTTTGCTGGTCCAGATTCGGTAATATGAGAATTCAGACGATTCGTTGCCTTGGACTGCCGCCGGCAGCGGATTTTTCTGCGGGTTGCTGATGGCGTCGTCGATATAGCGGTCGCTCATCTTGCGGACGGCAT
This sequence comes from Megasphaera elsdenii DSM 20460, assembly GCF_003010495.1. NCBI lineage: Bacteria > Bacillati > Bacillota > Negativicutes > Veillonellales > Veillonellaceae > Megasphaera > Megasphaera elsdenii. The sequence continues at coordinate 1,303,483 of NZ_CP027570.1, forward strand.
GGGTCGGTCCGTTGTCGACGATGAGATGGCCTGCTCCGTCGTAAATCTGTAAATTCATCGACGGCGGTACATTGGCGCGGACGAAAATGGTCGTATCGACTTTTCCATAGTCATCCAGATAGTGGACCGCTGCTGCGGCGCGGGATTTCAGTTCGTCGCGCAGGGAGTCGTTCATGATATAGTGGACGCTGGTAATGGTTACGACGGATACGGTGAGGAGAATGAAAAAGACGATGGATGAATAGAGCAGGACCATTTTGGCAAAAATGGGCAGGGGAGCGATGAGCAGATGCTGTGTCAGCCAATGATTAATCTTCTGCCACATAACCGACTCCACGGACCGTACGGATATAGGTGCGCCCATTCGGTCCCAGCTTGCTGCGCAGGTAACGGATATAGACGTCGACGATATTCGTATCGCCGATGTAATCATAGCCCCAAACTTCTTCGACAATGCGCGACCGTGAGAGGACGATATTCTTGTTCCGGACTAAATAAGCGAGGAGCTCAAATTCTTTTTTCGTCAGTTTTATTTTCTTCGTGCCCTTCATGACTTCATGACGGTCGAGAAATAAGGTGAGGTCATTCAGCTGGAGAAAATTTCCCCGGTCCGCTAACTGATGGCGTTCCCGCAGGAGTACGCGGATCCGGGCAAAGAGTTCCTTGCTGTTGAAGGGTTTGGTCAGATAGTCATTGGCGCCGATGTCCAGGCTGACGACCTTCGTTTCGATGTCGTCTTTGGCCGACAGCATCATGATCGGGATATTCGATAATTCCCGAGTTCGCTTGCAGATGGTCAGGCCATCGACGTCGGGTAGCATGATGTCCAGCAGGATGAGGTCGAAGTGCTCCTGACCGATGCGGTCCAGGGCAGCGGCTCCGTTGTATTCGATGCTGCAGATGTAGCCTTCATGTTCCAATTCCATTTGCAGGAAACGGGCGATTTGTTTTTCGTCTTCGACGATTAAGATGTGTGTATTTTCGTTCATGTAACAACCTCCCATGAGAAGAATTTGCACACGCTAAGCCATATACATACCATTATAACGTATAACTCCTCTTTTTTGTACTGGTCAGTCCGTTATTGTTACAAAAATATCACGAAAATTTAATCTATTTTTAATCTTTAGGGATTTACTTTTTGCCAGAACCTGCTATTATAGTATATGTAGAACAGATCATCTACGAGACGTTGAAGAGGTAAGTTGTTCATATACCCCTCGAACACCCCTATCTTATTTTCTTCAACTGCTGAGATATTGTCTTCCCCCGATGATATCTTGCAAAAAGAGAAAGCCGGCTCCCCTCGCCGGCTTTTTTCTGTTTCTGTATCAAATGATTCTGGTGAAACTTGAAAAAATTTTTTTAATAATCTGAAAAACCTAGGAAATACCTATATCTTTACTCATTCGGTATTCATTGACAAGTCTGTCTATTCGTGTAATAATGAGGAAGAACGAAGGGGGATTCCCCCGAAGGCTTGATGTTTGGAGGTGAAAACCATGCATGTTATTTCCGACGAATGCGTAAAATGCGGCGCTTGCGCTAGCACTTGCCCGACCGGTGCCATCGAAGAAGGCGAAACGAAATACGTTGTAACTGATTCCTGCATCGACTGCGGTGCTTGCGAATCCGCTTGTCCTACAGGCGCTATTTCCGCTGAATAATTGCTTCGGCAAAAGGTTGTCGCATAAGGCTTCGGCTATTATGCGGCAGCCTTTTTTTTGTTGAACTTTCCCCGCTTCTGTGATAGGATAAAAGCACTGTAAGATACATAATAGGAGGAATTTGCTTTGTATGTGTTAGGCATTGCCCTGGCCGTGACCGTTGTCGATCAGCTCACCAAGCTGGCGGTACAACAGGACATGGTCCTTCATGAATCCATTCCGGTCATTCCGGGATTTTTTCATATTACTTATATTTTGAATCGCGGTGCTGCTTTTGGAATCCTGGAAAATCAGCAGTGGTTCTTTTTAGTCATAGCCCTGGTCTTATTCCTGCTGTATGGCCTGTTCCGCAAGCAGCTGCCGGCGAACCCCTGGGTCTATGGCGGATCCGGCCTGCTTTTAGGCGGTGCCCTGGGAAATGCGCTGGATCGGACGTTCCGCGGGGCCGTCACAGATTTCTTCGATTTTCGTATCTGGCCCGTCTTCAATGTCGCTGATATCGGCATTGTTGTCGGCGTCGTTCTTTTGTTATGGTATAGTTGGACCCATATTTCAGATAAATGAGGATGAAGACATGGAAGAAAAGAATTTAATTGTCACAGAACAGGAACAGGGCAAGCGCCTGGATGTCTATCTGACATCGGCCCTGGATATTTCACGCAGTTATGCCCAGCAGCTCATTCAGCGCCAGGGAGTCACAGTCAATGGAAAGGACGCCAAAGCCAACCGCCGTCTCAACGAAGGCGACCGGGTAAAGGCTGTCATCGAAGTGCAGGAGGAATACAAGGTCGTCCCTCAGGATATCCCCTTGGATATCGTCTATGAAGATAAAGACATCATCGTCATCAATAAGGCCCGCGGCATGGTCGTCCATCCGGCAGCCGGCAATCCCGACGGGACTTTGGTCAATGCCCTGCTCTATCACTGCCAGGGGGAATTGTCAGGCATCAACGGCGTCATCCGTCCGGGCATCGTCCATCGCCTGGACAAAGATACGTCAGGCGTCATGGTCGCTGCCAAGACCGATGAAGCTCATAAAGGGCTGGCAGAACAGATCAAGGCCCATTCGGCACACCGCACGTACTGGGCTTTGGTCCACGGCAATATTTCGGAAGAACGGGGGATCGTCGATGCTCCGATTGGCCGCCACCCTAAGGACCGGATCAAGATGGCTGTCACCTTTAAAGGCGGCCGCGAAGCCGTGACCCACTTCAAAGTATTGAAACGCTACGGCGATTATACCTGGGTCGAATGTAAACTGGAAACGGGCCGGACTCATCAGATCCGCGTCCACATGGCTTATATCCATCATCCCGTCGTCAATGATCCCTTATATGGCTACAAGAAGGATGATTTCCCCATCGAAGGCCAGGCCCTTCATTCGCACTGCCTCGACCTGGTCCATCCCATTACGGGGAAGGCCATGCATTTTGAAGCGCCGGCACCGGCTGATTTCCTGGCCTGCCTCAAACGGGCGGAAGAGAAAGACTGACAGGTGGTGAGTCATATGTGGAAAGAAAAGACACTGCTCATGGACGAAAAAGCAATCGGCCGGGCTATCCGCCGCATTGCCCATGAAATCATCGAACGCAATAAAGGATTGGACAAGACGGTCCTCGTCGGCATCCATACGCGCGGCGTCCCCCTGGCCCAGCGGCTGGGACGGGAACTGGCAGCCATCGAAGGCCGGCATGTCCCCGTCTATGATCTCGATATTTCGGCCTATCGCGATGACGACCGCAAGAGTCCCATTGCCGTCAGCGACGCCGGGAAATTCGATGCCGATGGCAAGACCGTCGTTTTAGTCGATGACGTCTTATTCACGGGGCGGACTGTCCGGTCGGCCCTCAACGCTATCATGGAATTGGGGCGGCCCCAGTTCATCGAACTGGCAGTCCTCGTCGACCGGGGCCATCGGGAACTGCCGATCCGCGCCGATTATGTCGGCAAGAATGTGCCAACATCGCGCAAAGAAGACGTGTCGGTACAATTAAAGGAAACGGATTCCTGCGACCGCGTCGTCCTGCGGGAAGAGAATTGATTTTCCCCTTGTTTCTTGCTATACTTAAGTGAACATCGCACGAAGTTTTCGACCATCTTATCTGGTTATCCTTGGTTGAATGTTTGGGGTTCGATGTTTGACGTTTGAGGTGATGGGGGAAAATTTAAACCCATCTACATCAAACATCAAACTTTCAACTTCAAACTTAAAAAGGGGCTGTCGCACGTGCGACAGCCCCTTTTGACTATATCTGGAAAGAAGGGGTTATCATGAAAAAAATTGTCAATGACGTCAACAATGTCGAAGAGGAAATGATCCAGGGCCTGGTCAAATCGGCACCGAAGAAATTGCGCAAGCTCGACTATGGGACCATCGTCGTCCGGGCCGATAAGAAGGAAGGCAAAGTCGCCCTGGTCAGCGGCGGCGGCAGCGGTCATGAACCGGCTCATGCCGGCTATGTCGGCACGGGGATGCTCGACTGCGCCGTAGCCGGTACGGTATTCACGTCACCGACACCGGACCAGGTCCTGGAAGGCATCAAAGCTGTGGCTACGGATAAAGGTGTCCTCTGCGTCGTCAAGAATTATACCGGCGACGTCATGAATTTTGAAATGGCTATCGAAATGGCAGCTGATGAAGATATCAAGGCTGATTATGTCGTCGTCAATGATGACGTAGCCGTCCGGGACAGCTTGTATACGACAGGCCGCCGCGGTGTAGCCGGTACGATCTTCGTCCATAAGATCGCCGGGGCCAAAGCGGAACAAGGGGCCGAACTGCCGGAAGTCAAAGCCGTCGCTGAAAAGGTCATCGCCAATGTCCGCTCCATGGGGATGGCCATTGAACCTTGCACAGTCCCGGCTGCTGGAAAACCGGGCTTTGAACTGGCTGATGATGAAATGGAAATCGGCATCGGCATCCACGGTGAACCGGGGACACATCGTGAAAAACTCCGTCCGGCCAATGAAATCGCCAAGATGCTCGTAGACCAGATCTTAGCTGACCTCGATTACAAGGGCCATGAAGTCGTCGTCCTCATCAACGGCATGGGCGGCACACCGCTCATGGAACTGTACATCGTCAACAATTTCGTACAGGATTATCTCAAGGAACAAGGCATTGCCGTATACGATACGATGGTCGGCAACTACATGACGTCCATCGAAATGGCCGGCTTCTCGATCACTCTCCTGCGCCTGGATGACGAACTGAAAGGGCTCTATGACGAACCGGCTGATACGCTGGCCTGGAAAAAATAAGAGGGGATGAGTTCATTGGATACGAAGCAGATGGCAGCCATTATCGAAGGGATGGCTAAGAAAATCGAAGCAGAAAAAGATTATTTGACCCAGCTCGACAACGAAATCGGTGACGGCGACCACGGCATCAATCTGGCCCGCGGCTTTGAAGCTGTCGAAAAGAAATTACCGTCTCTGGCGGGCGGTGATATAGGCGCCCTGCTCAAAGGCGTCGGCATGCAGCTCGTGTCGACTGTCGGCGGCGCATCGGGACCGCTCTACGGGACGGCCTTCATGAAAGCCGGCATGGCCTGCAAGGGCCTGACCGAGCTGGATGGCCCGGCTTTCGTCAAAGCTATGGAAGCGGCTGTTGACGGCATCAAGATGCGCGGCAAAGCGACGGAAGGCGAAAAGACCATGCTCGATGCACTGTGCCCGGCGCTGAAGGTCATGCAGGATGAAGTGGCTGCCGGCAAATCATTGAAAGAAGCCTTGCAGGACGCAGCAGCGGCTGCAGAAAAAGGTGTAGAATACACGAAGACCATTATCGCGACCAAAGGGCGTGCCAGCTATTTGGGTGAACGCAGCTTGGGCCATCAGGATCCGGGCGCTACGTCGTCGCTCTACTTGCTGCAGGTCCTGGCGGAGATGGCTTGATTTTTAGGAGTGAAAGAAAAGATGGTAGGAATCGTATTGATTTCCCACAGCCAGAAAGCGGCTGAAGGGGCCGTTGAACTGGCCCGCATGATGGCGCCTGATGCGCCTCTTGCGGCTGCCGGCGGATTGGAAGACGGCAGTTTGGGAACGAGCTTTGAAAAGATTATGGCGGCTGTGGAAGCCGTCGACCAGGGTGATGGCGTCGCCTGCATCATGGATATGGGCAGCGCCGTCATGACGGCGGAAATGGTCGTCGAAAGCCTGGAGGACCGGAAAATCCAGCTGCTGGACTGCCCCTTTGTCGAAGGCGCTGTCATCGCAGCCATTGAAGCTGCCGGCGGGACGCCTTTGGCTGCCATGCAGGACAAAGTAGAAGCCAGCCGGGACAGGAAGCTGTAAATCACGATGATAAAACGATTCTTGAAGCGCCTGCTTTTGTTCCTGGTCTGCCTGGCCATTGTTTTAGGCGGCATCGGGGCTTACATTGGCAACATGGCTTATGAAGAATTTTATGATGCGCCCTGGGACCAGCTCCTGGGTATCGAGAACCACAGCCGCGACGTGTCTACGGTCCGGCAGTGGGAAAAGGAACGGGGCTGGGAACCGGTCCGGGTCAACGGCCAGGACGGGACGATACTTCGCGGGACATATATTGAGAACCGCCATGATTCCCATAAGACGGTCATCCTCATCCATGGCTTGTACCAGAACCGCTCCATGTGCCTGCCGTATATGGAAGTGTATCGCCGCCTGGGCTATAATATCCTGCTCATCGACCTGCGGGGCCACGGGGAAAGTGAAGGTGCCCACACGGAATGGGGCATCCGCGAAATCGATGACCTGGCCATGTGGTGCCAGTGGCTGCGCAACCGCGATGAACAGATGACCATCGGCCTGCACGGTGTTTCCCTCGGTGCAGCCATGGCCCTGTTGTATGCTGGCAGTGAATACGGCAAGGACCTGTCCTTCGTCGTAGCCGACAGCTCTTATGGCAACATCATTTCCCTGGGACGGGAGAAGTTATGGCAGGCTTCCGGGGACAAACGGGCTATCTGGAGCTATGACCTCCTGGATCCCTTCTTCCAGGCGGCTATGTTCTACCATACGCATAAGACCGTATCTTCCCTGGAACCGGCTCAGGCTGTGAAGCGGATGAAGATGCCTGTCCTCTTCCTTCACGGCAGTGAGGATGCCCTGGTACCGGTCAAGACGGCCAAGAGCCTCTACGATAATTGTACGAGCCCAAAAAAGGAACTTTATATTTTTGCCGACTCGCCTCATGCCGTCGGTATCGAGACAGACCGCAGAGAATACCTGCGCGTCGTCAGCCATTTCTTAGAAAAGGATGTCCACAATGACTAGGAGGCGTCGGACTATGCATTTCCGATACTTGACTATTTCTCGTCATCCTGCTATTATTAGTACAGTAAATGACCGCCATCTACTATATATAGTAGATGGCGGTCATGCGTTTGCTATGTGCAGTGGAGGAGGAAGATTATGAACGAACAAGAATGGCTCGGTGCAGATAATCAGCTCGGCCTCGATATTTGGAAGAATAAATATTGCGATAACAGTGAAACTTTTGAACACTGGATCAGCCGCATCAGCGGCGGCGATGAAGAAGTCGCCGCTTTGATCAAAGCCAAGAAATTTCTCTTTGGCGGCCGTATCCTGGCCAACAGAGGGCTGGAATATGAAGGCAAGAAGATTACCTTGTCCAACTGCTACGTCATGACGCCGCCAGAAGACAGCATCGAAAGCATCTTCGACCGGGCCGGGAAATTAGCTCGGACTTACAGCTATGGTGGCGGCTGCGGCATCGATATTTCCCGCCTCAGCCCGAAGGGGGCGCGTATCAACAATGCGGCCAGGGAAACGAGCGGCTCCATTTCCTTCATGACCCTCTATTCCCTGGTTACGGAACTGATTGGCCAGAATGGCCGCCGCGGGGCCTTGATGATTTCCATTGACTGCGCCCATCCGGATGTGCTGGATTTCATCAAACTCAAGACGGACCTCAATAAGGTAACGAAAGCCAATATTTCTATCCGCCTGAGCGACGAATTTATGGAAGCTGTCAAGGAACACAAACAGTTCCGCCTCCACTTCAAGCGCCAGGAAACGGGCCAGGTCATCGAAAGCCTGGTCAATGCGGCTGACGTCTTCCGCCTGGTTGCGGAAACGAACTGGGACTATGCCGAACCGGGTGCCCTTTTCTGGGACCGCATCAAGTCCTGGAACCTCCTGGCTCATACGCCGGAATTTTCCTTCGCCGGTGTCAATCCCTGTGCAGAAGAACCCTTGCCGGCCGGCGGCTCCTGCCTGTTGGGCAGCATGAACCTGGCCAATTTCGTCAATAACCCCTTTTCGCCCAATGCGACCTTTGATTTCGACGAGTTCAAGCGCTGCGTCCGCGTCGCCGTGCGGGCTTTGAATGACGTCCTCGAAGAAGGCCTTCCCCTGCATCCCTTGGAAGAACAGCGGGAAAGCGTCAAAGCCTGGCGCCAGATCGGCCTGGGCATCATGGGCCTCGGCGACATGCTCATCCAGATGGGCCTGACCTACGGCAGCACCGATGCCGTCGCCTTCTGCCACGATATTGGCTTTGCCATGGCCGATACAGCTATTGCCGCTTCGGCGGAACTGGCTCACCAGCGCGGCGCCTTCGATAAATGCCATATTGATGAAATCATGAGTACACCTTATTTCAAAGCCAATACGACCGAGGCTACGGCCGCTTTGGTCAAGGCCTATGGCATGCGTAATTCCCAGCTCCTGACCATCGCCCCGACCGGGACTTTGTCGACGATGCTCGGCATTTCTGGCGGTATCGAACCGATTTATGCGAACTTCTATGAACGCAAGACGGAATCGCTTCACGGGACGGATGTATATTACAAAGTCTATACGCCTATTGTCGAACGGTATATGAAGAAACACCATATCAAAGACGACAGCCAGCTGCCGGAATACTTCGTCACGGCGTTGACCCTGGATTACCATGAACGCGTCGAAATGCAGGCCGCCTGGCAGCAGCACATCGATGCGTCCATCAGCTCGACGGTCAACGTGCCCAACAGCTTTACTGTCGAAGACACGGAAGCCCTGTACCTCCTGGCCTATGAAAAGGGCTGCAAGGGCCTGACGTTATTCCGCGACGGCTGCAAGCGGGCCGGCATCTTGACGACGCACGAAGAAGAAAAGCCCGTGCCGACGGCTGGTGAAGGCTTGAACCGCGGTGACATCGTCAGCATCGACGACAATGTCATCGGCAAGAAACGGAAACTCATTACGGGCTGCGGCAGCCTGCACTGCATGGCCTTTTTCGATCCGGAAACGGGGGCCCTCCTGGAAACGTATCTCAGCAAAGGGTCGACAGGGGGCTGCAATAACTTCATGATCGGCTTGTCGCGCATGATTTCCATCAGTGCCCGCGCCGGCATCGACCTCTATACCATCGTCGATCAGCTCAATTCGACAGGTAACTGCCCGTCCTATTCAGTACGTCGGGCGACGCGCGGCGATACAAGCCGCGGTTCGTGCTGCCCCATGGCAGTCGGCAATGCCCTTCTGGACATGTTCGACGAAGTCCAGGAAGAACTGCATCAGACGGCGTCTGTCGCCAGCGGCCATACACCGGTCAAAAAGACACCGGTCCGGCCGAAAGCCGAAAAGAAAGTCACCGCTGAAAGCATGCTCTGCCCGCAGTGCGGAGAACCCTTAGTCTTTGAAGGCGGCTGCAACACCTGCAAAAACTGCGGCTGGAGCAAATGCAACTAAGCGGCATGGCTCAGCGGCCCTTTCCCGTTCCTTACAGGCTATGCCGCCCTCTGCTACGTTGTCGTCAGTCGACATAGCCCCGCTATGCCTCCTTCCTCCGCCTTGCATATGACGGCATATCCTGCAATGAACTATGGGAAAAGCCGCTGAGTCATCCCGCTTGATGACGCTAAGACTTGATGAGAGGGAGTTGTGACTGGCGCCAGCGTCACTCCCTTACCATCTTTTTACTAAAATTGTATTGACAGGCTGGGCGTTTGTGTTTATAATAGACGTAATTTTACAGAAGGCGATGAAGGAGAAGCAAATTATGGGTCCTTTCAGAGAGCTGCCGGGTGGTGCGAGGCAGCAGGGCTGTAAGGCGTTCCGCTCTGGAGCTGCAAATGATGAATTTGACGGGTACGCCCGATATAGCGGTACAAGTTGGCCGAAAGGCAAGTTGGGTGGCAACGCGGGAATATCGACTCTCGTCCCTTTGATGGGACGGGAGTTTTTTTATTGGTATGGCAGAAGACTTCCCCTGCGGTCTTCTCATAGTAAGAGGTGGAAATATGAAGAGAGTGTACAATTTCAATGCAGGCCCATCGGCAATGCCTTTGGAAGTCCTCAAGGAAGTGCAGGACGAATTTCTCGATTTCAATCATACGGGGATGAGCATCGTCGAAATCAGTCATCGCAGTGCTGCCTATCAGGAAATGCAGGACGACACGGTGGCGACGCTGAAGAAGCTCCTAACTGTTCCTGACGATTACCATATCGTCTTCATCCAGGGCGGCGGCAGTATGCAGTTCGTCATGCACGCGGCCAATTTCCTCAAGAAACGCGGCGGTTATTTGAATACCGGGGTATGGTCCAACAAGGCCATGGAAGCGGCTTCCTTCTTCGGGGAAACCTATGAAGTCGCTTCGAGTAAAGCCGATCACTTTACGTACATCCCCAAGGCAGACAGCTTCGTCGTCAAGCCCGATACGGACTATATTTACATGACATCGAACAATACCATTCATGGGACGGAATGGCATGATTTTCCGTCTTTCGACGTTCCTTTGTTCTGTGATATGTCCAGCGATTTCCTCAGCCGCCCGGTAGATGTGAAGAATTTCGATTTCATCTATGCCGGTGTCCAGAAGAACGTCGGTCCGGCCGGCGTCGTCGTCGCCATCATCAAGGACGACCTGCTGAATAAGGTCTGCCGCGATTTGCCGCTCATGCTGCAGTATAAGACCTATGTCGACCACGATTCGACATACAATACGCCGCCGGTGTTCAATATTTATTTCGTCAATAAAGTAGCTCACTGGCTCGACGACCACGGCGGATTGCAGGCCATGTATGAACGCAATCAGAAGAAAGCTGCCATCGTCTACGGCGTCATCGACGACAGCCACGGCTTCTACCGCGGCCATGCCCGCCAGGATTCGCGCAGCCTGATGAATGTCACCTTCAACTTGCCGACGAAGGAACTGGAAGCACAGTTCGTCGCCGAAGCAGCCGAACACGACCTCATCGGTGTCAAAGGCCATCGGTCCATCGGCGGCTGCCGGGCGTCCATTTACAATGCCGTCACCGAAGAAGGCTGCCAGGCCTTGGCCGATTTTATGAAACAATTCCAGAAGAAACATTAATGTGTCAGTAATAGGGGGAGAAAGAACATGAAGATTTTAGTCAGCGATGACGTATCGATGAAAGGCGTAGAACTCTTACGCGAAAACGGTTATGAAGTAGATGTCAAGAAGAACCTCGATGAACAGGGCCTGATCGACTGCATCGGCGAATACGACGGCCTCATCACCCGTTCCATGACCCACGTTACGGAAAAAGTCATCGAAGCGGCTACGAAATTGAAAGTCGTCGGCCGTGCCGGTGTCGGCGTCGACAGCATCGACTTGAAGAGCGCAACGTCCCGGGGCATCGTCGTCGTCAATACGCCGACCTCCAATACGCTGGCTGCCACAGAACACACCTGTGCCATGATCATGGCCATCACCCGCCACATCCCGCAGGCCCACAATTCGCTCATGGCCGGCAACTGGGACCGCAAGACTTTTACAGGCATCCAGCTCCAGAACAAGACTATCGGCATCATCGGCGTCGGCCGTATCGGTTCGCGCATTGCCAAACGCATGCAGGCTATGGAAATGAAGACCATCGGTTATGACCCGTACATCCCGGAAGAACGGTTCAAACAGCTCGGTGTCGAACAAGTCGACTTGGATACCCTCCTCAAACGGTCGGACTACATCACCATGCATACGCCGCTGACCAAGGAAACGCGGGGCCTCATCGGCAAGGAAGAAATCGCCAAGATGAAAGACGGCGTTCGGGTCATCAACGTTTCTCGCGGAGCTGTCCTCGATATTTATGCCTTGGCGGAAGCCCTCAAGAGCGGCCATGTCGCCGGCGCTGCTATCGACGTCTTCCCGACGGAACCGCTGACCAAGGACATCAACCCCTTCCTGGGCATGGACAACGTGGTCATTACGCCGCACCTCGGCGCATCGACAGTAGAAGCTCAGATCGGCGTTTCCATCGATGTCGCTGAAGGCGTCATGGAAGCCCTCAAGGGCGAACCGGTTGCGACGGCTGTCAACATGGCCCCGGTACCGCCCAATGTCTACAACGTCATCCATCCTTATTTCGACCTCATGGAACGCATGGGCAACTTAGCCGTTTACCTGGCCGATGCGCCGATGAAGGAAATCGAAGTCGAATATACGGGCGAACTGGCCGATACGGAAACGCGTCTGCTGACGACGGCTGTCCTCAAAGGGGCCCTCAACCCGATCCTCCAGGAATCGGTCAACTACGTCAACGCAGCTGAAGTCGCCAAGACGCGCCACATTGCCATTAAAGAAATCAACAGCCAGTCCAATGGCTATTTTGTCAATTCCGTCACCGTCCGGGTCCGCACCAATAAAGGGGAACACGCCATCGTCGGCGTCTTGTTCAACGGCACGGAAGCCAAGATTGTCCAGATCGACGAATACCGCGTCGACTTCACGCCGGAAGGCTACCTGCTCCTGGTACCGCATGTCGACCAGCCGAATATGATCGGCCAGATTTCGACCATCCTCGGCCAGGCTCACATCAACATCATGGGCATGCAGGTCGGCCGGATGACCAAATCGGGCAACAACATCATGGCTATCGCCGTCCAGGACGATATCCCCAATGATATCATGGTCAAACTCCGCTCGATCAACGGCATCCTCGACATGAAGCTCATTCACTGCGATATTCACTAACAGGGGGAACACTATGGTACGCATCATACTCATTCGCCACGGCGAAACACAATGGAATATTGAAGGCCGCTACCAGGGCCAGGAAGATACGCACCTCAGTGAACGGGGCCTCAAGCAAGGCCATATGGTCGCTGAAGGACTGAAAGACACGCCCATCGACGTGGCCATTTCCAGTCCTCTCGAACGGTCGTACATGACCTGCTCCTTCTGCGCGGACCTCCACGGTCTGCCGGTCCTCAAAGACGACAGGCTCCTGGAAATCAACCACGGCGACTGGGAAGGGAAACTGGCCGATGAAATCGAAGCCAAGTATCCTGAAGCCTTCCACCGCTGGCATACACAGCCTCATACGGTGACCATGCCCGGTCAGGGCGGCGAATCGCTGGAAGACGTCCGCGTCCGCGCCCGTGCCGCCTTTGATGATTACGTCCGGAAATACGACGGCAAGACGGTCCTCGTCGCCGCTCATGATGCCGTCAACAAGGCCATCATCTGCGATATCCTGGGTCTGGATATGAGCCATTTCTGGCAGATCAAGCAGGATAATACGTGCATCAACGTCCTGGAATGTCAGGATGGCGTATGGCGCCTGGTCCTGCTCAATTCTACGAATCATATGGGGTATTTGTTCAGCGGTATTGAACAAAAAGGCTTATAAGGCTATAATACGAGGGGTATAAAAGCATATTTACTGAGGAAGGAAGAAATTATCATGTTAGATACGAAATTCATCCGCGAACATGCGGAAGAAGTCAAAGAAAATATTAAGAACCGCCATGCCAAAGCCGATGTCGACGCTTTCGTCGCCTTGGACAATCAGCGCCGTGAAATTCTTCAGAAAGTCGAAGCCATGAAGAACGAACGCAATACGGTCACCAAGGAAATCAGCCAGCTCAAACGCAATAAAGAAAACGCTGACGCCCAGATTGCAGCTATGAAGAAACTCGGCGATGACATCGATGTCCTCGACAAGGAAGTCAAGAAAGTCGAAGCTGACATGCGCGCTATCCAGCTCATGATCCCCAATATGTGCCACCCCTCGGTCCCCGTCGGCAACGACGACAGCGATAACCCGGAAGTCCGCAAATGGGGCGAACCGACGAAATTCGATTTCCAGCCTCTCAATCACTGGGATGTCGGTGAAAAACTGGGCATCCTCGATTCCGAACGGGCTGCTAAAGTAACGGGGGCCCGCTTCTATTATTACATCGGTGCCGGTGCCCGCCTGGAACGCGCCGTCTACAACTTCATGCTCGACCAGCACACGGAAAAAGACGGCTATACCGAAGTCATCCCGCCGTATATCGTCAACCGCGACTCCATGACCGGCACGGGCCAGCTGCCGAAATTCTATGAAGACATGTACAAACTCAACGTCGAAGGCGAAGAAATGTACATGATCCCGACGGCAGAAGTCCCGCTGACCAACTACTACCGCGGTGAAATCATTGACGGTGCCAAACTGCCGGTTTACTTCACGGCCATGACGCCGTGCTTCCGCGCTGAAGCCGGTTCGGCCGGCCGCGATACGCGGGGCCTCATCCGCCAGCATCAGTTCCATAAAGTCGAAATGGTCAAGTACGTCGCTCCGGAAACGAGTTATGACGAACTCGATAAACTGACCAACAACGCCGAAGACATCCTCAAGGCCCTGGGCCTGCCGTACCACGTCGTCTGCCTGTGCACCGGCGATATCGGTTTCTCTGCAGCCAAGACCTTCGACGTCGAAGTCTGGTTCCCGGCTCAGGGTAAATACCGCGAAATCTCGTCGTGCTCCAATACGGAAGATTTCCAGGCACGTCGGGCTAACATCCGCTTCCGCCGCACGCCGAAATCGAAACCGGAATTTGTCCACACCCTGAACGGCTCCGGTCTGGCTGTCGGCCGTACCGTCGCCGCTATCCTGGAAAACTACCAGCAGGCCGACGGCTCCGTCATCGTACCGGAAGTCCTCCGCCCGTACATGCATTGCGACGTAATTACGAAGCAGTAGGGGGCTGTCGCGCAAAGGCTTCTATCATCATGCAAGGTCCCTTTCTCTTTAATGTTTGAGGCGATGGCTTTTAAATTTCACCTCATTTTCATCAAACATCAAACTTTCAACTTCAAACTCAAAAAGGCGTCCGCCTGCGATGAACGATGAACGACCTGCGATGAACGAAAAAAACTCCTGCCGCGAGGCAGGAGTTTTTTGACTTATCTAGAAGTAATACTATATATGTGTTTCGATTATTTTCAGATAAGGAGGTTCATCATGGATCGCGTATTGACCTTGGAATTTGTCCGCGTTACCGAAGCCGCTGCCGTTAAAGCCGGTCGTCTCATGGGGAAGGGCGATAAGATGGGCGCCGACCAGCTGGCCGTCGATGGCATGCATTCGATTTTATCCACCGTGCCTATCGATGGGACCGTCGTCATCGGCGAAGGCGAAATGGACGAAGCGCCGATGCTCTATATCGGGGAAAAAGTCGGTGCTGGCGGTACGGAAGTCGATATTGCCGTCGACCCGCTGGAAGGGACGAACTTGACGGCCAAAGGCCAGGATGGGTCCATTGCCGTCATGGCTATCGCCCGCAAGGGGAACTTGCTCCACGCGCCCGACATGTACATGGAAAAACTCTGTGTCGGCCCGCGGGCGAAAGGGCGCATCGATTTGACCAAGCCCGTACAGGAAAACCTGCGCCGCATCGCAGAAGGACTGGAACGGGGCATCGATGATCTGACTGTGGTCATCCTCGACAGGCCGCGTCATCAGGAAATCATCGACGAATGTCGCAGTGCCGGCGCCCGCATCAAGCTCATCACCGATGGCGACGTCTCACCGGCTGTCGATGCCGGCATCGAGGGGTCCGGCGTCCACGTCCTCATGGGCATCGGCGGCGCCCCGGAAGGCGTCCTGGCTGCGGCGGCCCTGAAATGCCTGGGCGGCGATATGCAGGCCCGCCTCATCCCGTATACCGACGAAGAACGGAAACGCTGCTGGGAAATGGGCATTGACGACATCAACCGCGTCATGACCCTCGACGACCTGGTAAAAGGCGACGACTGCATCTTCTCGGCGACGGCCATTACCGACACGCCTATGATGCGCGGCGTCCAGTACTTTGGCGGCGGCGCCCGTACCATGTCTGTCGTCATGCGTTACAAGAGCGGCACAATCCGCTTCATCGACACGTTCCACCGCTTCGACAAGAAAGCTAAATGGAGCATCCATTTGTAGGATTCGCAGGCCGCGGGTCGCCCACGTGGCGACCCCTACAGCTTAAAAAGGGCTTGTCGCATGGCGACAAGCCCTTTTTTTTTCTCCCCTTTTATGGTACAATGACTTGATAGTAATTATATGCTCATAATGGCACCTTAGGCGCCATTGCCTTTGGGCCATTTAGAATAAACTACTCGAATAGTATTAGGAGGCACCAGAATTGGAGAAACTTGTTATTCATGGTGGAAAGCCCTTAGAGGGTACGGTTCGCGTCAGCGGGGCTAAAAATGCCGTACTGCCTATCATTGTTGCATCTATGCTGGGGACGACGCAGAGTACATTGACAGAAATCCCGAAGTTAGCCGACGTACATACCGTCTGTGACGTCATCGCGTCCCTGGGCGTTCATATAGAACATCCTGAAAGAGATACTTTGGTCATCGATGCCCATGAGCTGACATCGACGACGGCTCCCTATGATTTAGTGCGCCGCATGCGTGCATCTTTTTTGGTCATGGGTCCTTTACTGGCCCGCAAGGGGAGAGCCCAGATTTCTCTGCCCGGCGGCTGTTCCATCGGTGCCCGTCCTATCGACTTGCACCTCAAAGCTTTTGAAGCCATGGGCGCTGTCATCAACCTGGAAAACGGGGACATCGAAGCGACGGCACCGAATGGCCTCAAAGGGGCACAGATTTACCTCGATTTCCCCAGTGTTGGCGCTACTGAAAATATTCTCATGGCTGCATCCATGGCCGAAGGCAAGACGGTCCTGGAAAACGCAGCGGAAGAACCGGAAATCGTCGATCTGGCAACGTACCTCAACAGTATGGGCGCCAATATCCGCGGTGCCGGCACCAATGTCATCCGCATCGAAGGCGTCAAGGAACTGCACGGTGCTAACCATGCCGTCATCCCCGACCGCATCGAAGCCGGTACTTTCATGGTCGGCGCGGCCATGACCCAGGGCAATGTCTTCGTAGAAAATGCCATTTCGGAACACTTGAAGCCTCTCATCTCCAAATTGAAGGAAGTCGGCGCGGAAGTCCAGGAAGAAATCGACGGCATCCGCGTCATCGGCCACGCACCGCTTCGCCCGGCCGATATCAAGACCCTGCCCTATCCGGGTTTCCCAACGGACATGCAGGCTCAGTTCATGGCCTTGACGACCATCTGCCAGGGCACGAGCGTCGTCACGGAAACGGTCTTTGAAAACCGCTTCATGCACGTCGATGAATTTAAGCGCATGGGAGCCAAGATCCGCATCGAAGGCCGCAGTGCCATCGTCGAAGGCGTTCCCCGGCTCAAAGGGGCTTCGGTCAACGCGACGGACTTGCGGGCCGGTGCTGCCTTAGTCCTGGCGGGTCTCGTAGCTGACGGGGAAACGGAAGTCGGCTATTTATACCATATCGACCGCGGTTATGATAATCTTGTATTGAAATTACAAAGGCTAGGTGCAGACATTGTTCGCGTCAATATTGAGGAAGAAGAAAACTAAGAAAAAAGTACAGCCGCCGAAACAGTCCCACTCGTTCTTTTTGGCCAACTGGTTCGGCAGCGACATCGCTATCGACTTGGGGACGGCCAACATCATCGTGTTCGTCAAGAACCGGGGAATCGTCGTCAATGAACCGGCCGTCATTGCCGTCGATACGATGGAGAATAAAGTCGTCGCCGTCGGCCGCGAAGCCCAGGCTATGCTGGGCCGGACGCCGCGCAACATCCAGGCCTACCATCCGCTTCGCAATGGTGTCATTGCCGACTACGATGCGACGGAATATATGCTGCGTTATTTCATCCGCAAGGCCATTGGCAAGGCGTTGATCTTTAAGCCCCGCGTCGTCATCTGCGTCCCATCGAGTGTCACCAACGTCGAACGGCGGGCCGTCATCGAAGCGGCTATGCAGGCCGGCGCCCGCAAGACGACAGTCATGGAAGAGCCGTTGGCAGCGGCTATCGGTGCCGGTCTGGACATTGCCACGTCCAATGGTTCCATGGTCGTCGATATGGGCGGCGGAACGACGGACGTCGCCGTCCTCAGCCTGAGCGGCGTCGTCATCAGTGAATCCCTGCGTATCGGCAGCAATACCTTCGATGAAGCAATTATCCGCTACCTGGAAAAGATCAAGCACGTCGCCATCGGCCAGCACACGGCGGAAGAACTGAAAATCCTCATCGGTACGGCTATGGGCGACGGCCGGCGCATGACGGCCGACGTCCGCGGCCGCAGTACGGAAACGGGCCTGCCCACGTCGGTAGACATCGATTCCCAGGAAATCCGCCAGGCCTTGGATGAACCCATCCAGACCGTCCTCAAGACGATCGTTTCCATCTTGGAAAAGACGCCGCCTGAACTGGCTGCGGATATTGCCGACCACGGCATCGTCCTCACCGGCGGCGGATTGCTCCTCGATAGCTTCGACCGCCTCATTTCCCAGACGACAGGCATGGCAGCTTATCTCTGTGATGATCCCCTGTTATGCGTTGCCAACGGAGCCGGCAAGGCTTTACGGGAAATGGACCGCTTAAAAGATAGTTTTGATGATTTATAAAGGGCTCCGTCACTGGACGGAGCGGAAAAAGGAGGGAGCCGTCATGAAAAAGTTTCGCAAACTCGCCGTATTAGCCGGGTTAGCAGGCCTGATGGCTATGCCAGCCGCAGCTGCTGATGTATCGTATACGACGGTATTGAGCGGCAGCGTCGTCAGCGTAGCCCCTGTCGGTGCAACCGTGAAAGAGGGAGATGCCCTGCTTACGGTAAATTCCCTGGCCGGCCCGATGCCGGCTGCCCGTTCTGACAAGGAAGGTGTCGTCAAGACCGTCCTCGTTCAGCCGGGATCACAAGTGCAGCAAGGCGCCGTTGTCGTCGTGGTGGAAACGAAATGAGATACACCCTGATGCAGAAATTCTCCGCCTTGCGGCGTACGTTGGGCCGGGTCTGTCTGACCGCGGCCCTTTCCTGTATCCTGGCCATTTCGGCGCAGGCACAGGGATTCATGAATGTCAGTGAAGTCCAGCCGGGCATGACGGGCTACGCCAAGACCGTCGTCCACGGCACGACTATCGATACGTTCCCTGTCGAAATCTTAGGGGTCATGAAGAACAGCGGCCCGTCAGGGGATTTGATCCTGGCCAAGTTTTCCGGACCCCTCATCGAAGAAACGGGCGGCATTGCCCAGGGCATGAGCGGCAGTCCGGTTTATATCAATGGCAAACTCCTCGGTGCCGTCGCTTACGGCTGGTCCTTTACCAATTCCCGTGTCGGCATGATTACGCCCATCAATGACATGCTCAAGCTCTGGAATGTGCCGACGAAAGAAGAAATCCGGCCTTTCAATGCCCGCGAATCGTCGCTCATCCCCATTGCGACGCCCCTCATGACGTCGGGCTTCGACAGCTTGTCGACGGCGTGGATGCAGAGCAAACTGCCGAATTACAACTTCATGCCCGTCGATACGGCCTCGGCCAGCAGCGACAGTACGGCCCTTCCTCTGGAACCGGGCAGCAGTGTCGCCGCGGCTTTCGTCAACGGCGATATGAAGATGGGGGCTATCGGGACCGTGACCTACGTCGATAACGACCACATCGTCGCCTTCGGCCATCCTTTCCTGAAAAAGGGCAGCATCAACTATTTCATGCACAACGCCTACATCTTCACAATCGTCAATAACCTGTCCAGTTCCTTCAAGCTCGGTTCTATTGGAGCCGAAGTCGGCAAGATCACCCAGGACCGCGGCGCCGGTATCGGCGGCCAGTACGGCTATCTGGCACCGGGCATCCCGGTCGTCATCAAGGCCCGGGATACGGATACGGACACGGCCATGACCAAGCGCGTCAAGATCATCGAAGACAATGAGCTGACGCCGGTCCTGGCAGCCACGACGGTATATAATACGGTCAACAAGACCATCGACCGCACGGGCGGCGGCACGGCGACCTTGTCCTATACGATCCGCTCTTCCAATGGCCGCGATAAGGATATTACCCGGCACAACATGTATTATTCCGAAGATAACATCAACGAGAAGAGCATCGATGAACTCTATAATGTGCTCGATATCTTGAAGCACAACGAATTTATCGACTATCCGATTTTGGACATCAATATGACCGTCGACATCACCCAGGCCCGCAAGTCGGCGACCATCGTCGATGCGTCGGCAGCACCTGTCGTCGTCAGCCCGGGCGATACGGTTTACTTCAAGGTCAAGCTCCATCCCTACCGCGGTGTCGATGAAGTGAAGACCATGAGCTTCACTGTCCCCAAGAACCAGCCCTTAGGCGATATGACCCTGGAAGTCCGCGGCGGCGGTGTCATCCCCCTGCCGTATCTCATCGAAAAACAGCGGTACAACCTGACCGATGAAATCGTCCAGCGCCTGCGCCACTATAAGGATTTCAAGGAACTGAAGAAGGAAATCGAAAAAGAAGACGCCAATAATGACCTGGTCATCGAAATCCTCAGCCAGGGCGTCAGCATGATCAATGAAAATGGCACGAAAGTGCGAAAAGAAAAGATCCGCGGCAAGGAACCGGGAACCCAGGCCAAGGATGTCGTCAAGCCGGGCAAACACGCCATGGGCGATGACAACCCAAATGATGCCAAATCTTCTATCCCGACGCCGTACATCGTCAAAGGCGACGGCCAGATCACCATCAAAGTCGTCACGCCGGAAAAACGCGATGCTTATTTAGCCAAGAACCACAACATCAACGAAGCGAAAGCCGTCATCGGTGACGATACAGACGGTACGTCCCAGGATGATGAACTGGTCAAAGCGGATAAGAACGGCGACGACAATAAAGATACGGGAAAGAAGGATGACAAGGGAAACGACAAGAAACCCGACAAAGGCCAGGATAAAAAATCGGCCGAACCCATCCGCACGGTCGACCTGGATATGTTCCACTAGCTGTTCGTAGGGGACACACAAAGGGCGTCCCGCTGGTCGCAGGCCGCAGTCGGCGGCCCGTCCCTATCCACTAAAAAAGGCGCTGTCTTCATATGACAGCGCCTTTTCCCTTGCCATTTTTCGCATAAAATGCTATTATTTTAGCTATGGAAAACTAAAATTTGAATTTGAGTTTTCTTCTTTTGTTTCTCACAATTTAGGCACAATTGAATCCAAATGTTTTACATCCATTTTTTATATGGTATAGTAAAGTAGTATCATACTTACAGAAAGGACGGTCTTTCATGCAGGAAATCCTGGAAGGCATCGGCCAGTTTACGCTCCATGTCTTTGAACAAGTCGGCGTCATTGCCATCCTCTTTGGCCAGACCTTGCGTCAGCTGCCCAAGATCCAGCGCCGCCTGACCATCGCCCAGATGGCTCATCTCGGCGTCAATTCCCTGCCTATCGTCAGTCTGACCCTGCTCTTTGCCGGCATGGTCATGACCTTGCAGATCGTCGATATCCTGTTGCGCTATGGCGCCCAGTCGACGCTGGGCGGCGTCATGTCGGTCGCCATGGGCCGTGAACTCGGCCCGATTTTGACGGGCGTCGTCATGGCCGGCCGCGTCGGTGCGGCCATGACGGCAGAAATCGGGACGATGAAGGTTACGGAACAGATCGATGCCCTGCGCTGCATGGCCGTCAATCCCATTGCCTACCTCGTCGTACCGCGCTTCGTGGCCTGTGTCGTCATGGTGCCTATCCTGGCCTTTTACGGCTATGTCATCGGTACGGCCGGCGGTTACGGTGTAGCGACGCTAGGCGCCGGGCTCACGCATTTTACGTATATTAATTCCATTGAAATCTTTACCGAAGTGAGCGATGTCGTCTACGGTCTCATCAAGGCCATGTTCTTTGGCGGCATCATCGCTCTCGTCGCCTGTAATGAAGGCATGCATGCCAAGAGCGGTGCTGAAGGGGTCGGCCAGGCGACGACGAAGTCCGTCGTCACGTCGATTATTTTTATTTTTATCTGCAATTATATCTTATCAGTTCTATTGTATTGAGGAGCGCTATGATCCGTCTTCGCGATGTGACCGTCGCCTATGGCGACCGGGTCATACTAGACAACATCAATTTAGACATCCATCAGGGCGAAACGCTGGCCATCCTCGGTGCCAGCGGCTCGGGCAAGAGTACGATCCTGCGCCTGATCATCGGGTTGCAGAAGCCGACGAAAGGGCAGGTCTTCTTTCATGATGAAGACATTACCGCCTTAGATGAAGAACAGCTGACAGCCGTGCGCCGCCACATGGGCATGGTCTTTCAGTATTCGGCCCTCTTCGATTCCATGACCGTCGGCGAGAACGTCGCCTTTGGCCTGCGCCAGCATACGAAAGACGATGAAGCGACGATTCAGCGCATCGTCAAGGAAAAGTTGCGCCTCGTCGGCCTGGAAGGCATTGAAGACATGATGCCCAACGACTTGTCCGGCGGCATGAAGAAGCGTGTCAGCCTGGCCCGGGCCATCGCCCTGGACCCGCAGGTCATCCTTTACGACGAACCGACAGCCGGCCTGGACCCGCTGCGCTGTATGGATATCAACCGTCTGGTCGTCAGTATGCAGAAGCAGATCCATGCGACGTCAGTCATCGTCACCCATGATATGGACTCGGCTTTTTACGTCGCTGACCGCCTGGCTTATTTACAAGATGGGCGCTTCCGGCTCATAGCCGATAAAAAGACCTTTGCCCATACACAAGATGAGGAAGTGCAGCGCTTTATCCACGGCGGGCGTCTTCCGGAAGAAAGAGGGGATAGCCTATGAAGTGGAGTGCAGAAGCGAAGGTCGGCCTGGTCACCATCGTCGGCGTCCTCGTCTTTACCTTTGTCGTCCTGACCCTGGCCCATGCTGAAATCTTCGGCAAGCCGGGCTTCGTCATCCATACGGAATTTAAAGATGCCAATGGCCTGCAAAAGGGCAATTCCGTCCGCTATGTCGGTGTCCACGTCGGCAAAGTCGAAAGCGTGAAACCGTCCCGCGACGGCGTCGATGTGGCTATGAAGCTGGAAAAGGGGACGGAAATCCCGCGTGATTCCAAAGTGACGATTACGACGGATGGCCTCCTCGGTGAAAAAATCGTAGCCATTACGCCGGGCAATGACAAGAACCACCTCCTCGCCGATGGCGATTACATCGACGGCAGCCAGGGCAAGACCATGGACGATATGATGGACAGTGCCGGCAAGCTCATGGGCAGTGCCGACGACATGGTGAAGAACATCAATGCCATCATCGGCGACGAAAAGACACAGGCTGCCATGCGCGGTTCCATCCAGAACATCGATGCCATTACGGGCAAGACCAGTCAGATGATGGATGCCAATGCCGGCAATATCCAGCAGATTACGGCCAATATGGCGGCCATGACAGCTCAGATGAACGCGTCCATGCAGAACCTCGATGGCGATGGCGCGGCTTCGGCCAATGTCCGGGCGACGGCGGCCAACATGAAGCAGATCACGGACCGTTTCCAGACCATTGCCCAGTCGATGGAAAAGATGACGACGGATCCGCAGACCCAGGCCAATATTCAGACGACGCTGAATAACACGGCCCAGATTACGACGAAAGTGAATAAAATCCTCGGCGGCACTTCGGACATCAAAGTCCAGGGGGAGGCCGGGCTCCTATATAATACGACGAAGAATGAGACCAGCGGCACTGTAAATTTTAAGGTGTACCGTGGCGATACGTTTGGCCTCGTCGGGGCAGAGAACATCGGCAACGGTACGAACCTCAACCTGCAGTATGGCCGCCGGGGCCGCCTGTTCGACACGCGGGCTGGCCTGATCAACGGCGACCTCGGTGCCGGCTTCGACTTCTTCCAGGACGGGCCTTTCCGCCTGTCCCTGGAAGGATACGATCCCGATGACTGGCGCTTCCGCCTGAAAGCCCAGTACCGCCTGACGCCGGACCTCTATCTCTTCAGCCAGTTCACGCGGCCTATGAGTCGCAGTGACGGTGGCAATTATTATGGTATTAGTTACGCTTTTTAGCAGATTATAGAAATAAACGGGGGTACCCATGATGAACAACAAACTGTACAAGAAATTGGTCATCGCCATGATGATTACGACCATAAGCGCCGTCGCCGCGGCTTCGGCTGCGGATACGACGGCCTCTGTCCGTCCTGTCGACTTAGCTCAGGCCGAAAGCATCCAGGCCCGGGCCAAGGCAGAACAGCAGGAAATCAAGGCCGAAAAGGCCCAGCAGCGGAAGGCTGCCAGAGCCGAAGCCAAGGCTAAGAAAGCCGCCGATGCTGTCCGCCCTGTCGACATTACGCCGGAACTGCGCGAAGAACTGGCTCAGAAAATCGCTGACGATGCCGCTAAGAGCGCTGAAAAGGCAGCTGACAAGCGGGCAAAGAATCAGGAAATCGATCCGGTCATCGTCATCGGCCGCGTACCGACCAATGGCACTGTCGATTTGAACCTGCCCAAAACCGTCCAGATGGCCCTCGATTACAACCGGGACATCAAGATGTCGCAATATCAGCTGAAATCGGCTGAAGCGGCTATTAATGAAGCTAAATCTAAAAAAATGCCACAAGTTGGTTATACATTTAGTACCAGTCGTACTGCTGGACCGGCTATTCCTAGTACTCAAAATAAATTTGGTAATGGATTATCCGTGGAATTACCAGTATATACTGGAGGTCTTGTTGAGGGACAAATTGACAATGCTAAAATAGGAAAAACAGATGCCCAAGAAACTATTTTGAAAACTGAACAGGCTACGAAATACAGTGCTATCGAAGGATATTATCAGCTTTTGGCCAATAAAGAACTGCAGGGCGTTTACCACGAAGCTGTCGACAACCTCCAGGGCCACTTGGATAACGTCCAGGCCCAGTACAACGTCGGCACCAAGGCCAAAGTCGACGTCCTCTCGTCGGACGTCTCCCTGGCCAATGCCAAGACGACGGCTCTCACCGCCGATAATGCTGTGGCTATTTCTGAATCGAACTTGAACAATATCCTCGGCCTGCCCTTGGAAACGAAGCTCAACTTGGCCGACCATCAGCTGCCTTTCGATACCTATAATATTTCCCTTCAGGAAGCGATGGACTACGCCATGAAGTATCGGCCGGAAGTTCTTCAGGCTGCATTAGCTGTTCAGAAAGCGGAAAATAATATCGACATCGCTGATGCCGGCAATAAACCGACCGTATCCGTAAAAGGTAGTAATGATTGGGGTGATACCACTTTTCCTGGCATTGATGCTAATAAACGTCAGTGGTCTGTTGGTGCTAATCTCACTTATAAGTTCTACGATGGTGGTACTACCAAGGCCAAAGTCGCTCAAGCCAAACAGGACCTCCTCGTCGCCCGGGAAACGGAACAGAAGACCCGTGAATCGGTCCAGCTCCAGGTCAAGCAGGCCTACCTCAATATCCGCAGTGCGGCCCAGAAGGTCGAAGAAACGCAGACCGTCGTCGACCAGGCCCGTGAAAATTACCGTATCCAGAACATCCGTTACCAGGCCGGTGTCGGCATCAACCTGGACGTCCTCGATGCCCAGTTGAGCCTCAACCAAGCCCAGGTCAACCATATCCAGGCCTTGTACGACTACAACGTCGGCATTGCCAAACTGGAACAGGTCATGGGCGTCGATGTCGAATCGGGTGTCATCCATCCGTCCTTGACGGCGACGACCTATCGCGGTTAAATGATTTTTAAAGAAGGCGTGGCAGGTTTTTAACAATTTCACTGGGACTACTTGCCATTTGGCATCTATTCCTTGATTTTCTTCAACTCCATAGGTAGAATAAAGAGAGAATTGTAACGTGCGATTCTCTCTTTTTTATATGCGGAGATTAATTATGAAGAAAAAATGGATGGCTGCCTGCGGGGTCACGGCCTTCTTTCTGTCGGCAGGGATTGCCTTGTGGATGGAAAAGCCGGCATTGACCCAGATGGCGGGCCAGGCAATTACGACAACTGCAAACAGTAAATTGAACGGAACCTTGTCGTTTTCTTCACTGGATATATCCTTGAAAGGCCAGCTGGTCCTGGCCAAGCCGGTCATTAGAGATACACAAGGGCGGGTCGTCATCGAAGGGGATGCCGTCCGGGTCTACGTCAATCCCGGAAAAATCGTGAATGCCTTGAAGCAGGGCGAAATCCTGCAGGCCCTGGATACGGCTGACGTCGACAATCCGGTCCTGCACCTGTGGCAGAATGAAGACGACGGTACGTGGAACGTGGCCTCGCTCATCAAGAAAGACCAGCGCCAGACCGATGCCGGCTTCCGCGGGGCCATCAACGTCCACAACGGAACCATTGATGCTGTGCTGCCGGACAGTACGGCCGTCATGGGGCAGAACGTCAACGGCAGCGTCTCCTTTGCCGGATATCCGTCCATGGCTATCGATGCGTCCATGACCGTCGATGGACAGAAGGTCACGGCCCACGGTACGTATGCCTCGAACCGCCAGTATGACTTCACCCTCAGCGCCGATGCTGTCAATGGGACCTACGCCTCGTCGTTCATCCCGGCGTCGGCCGATGTCGTCATTCGCAGCGGGACTGTAGAGAATATCAAGGTGCGCGTCGCCGACAGTCATAACGGCTTTTTCCTGTCCGGCCAGGCCGATGTGACCGACGGCCATGTCACTGTCCAGGGACTCGATGTGGATGGCCTGAAAGGTCATGCCGCTTTGACGACCCAGGATATTACCTTATCTGGTGTCGAAGGCCGCGTCAACGGCCAGGATTTCCGCGTCGGCGGGACCATCGTGACCAACGGTGACACGCCCGTGTTCAATTTGAATGTCGACGTCCCCGGTGCTGATGTGACGGCCTTTGCCGATTACCTGCCGGCGGCCGTCAGCGGAACCGCTGGTTTCCAAGGGACGGTCTGGGGAACGCCACAAGATGTGAGCGCCCGCGGTACGGCGTCCCTGCATGACGTGACCTATGACGGCTATACTGTCGATGAAGTCCGGGCCGACCTGGCGTATAGCCACGACCGCGTCGACATCGCTTCCTTGTCAGCCCAGGCTTATGGCGCCTCCCTGACGGGGAAGGGCGTCTATGACGTCCGGAGCGGGGCTTACGAAGCTGACGCTGACGTCCAGGGCCTGGACTTATCGGCCCTGCCCGGTGTGCCCGCAGCTGTCATGGGAAACTTGTCAGCCTCGCTCCATGCAGCCGGCAACAGCCAGGACGGTTCTATCGTGGCGACGGGCCAGGTGAAGGCGTCGGATCTGTCCTATAATGGTCTGACTGTCGATACGGCAGCCGGCGACGTGGCCTATGATGGTCGTATCGTGACCTTGCGCAGTGGCCATGCTGAGGCAGGCGGGGGCAGTATCGACGTCAGCGGTTCCTATGACGTCGACAGCCAGACGCCGCATCTGACCTTTACCGGCCATGACCTGCCCCTGGATATGGCTTCGCCTTTCGTATCCCTTCCTTTATCGGGGACAGCGGACCTTTCCGGCCATGTCGACGGATCGCAATGGGATGTGGCCTTCAGTGCCAGCCAGGGCCAGATCAAAGGCGTTCCCTTTGACAGCCTGGATGGTACGGCTCGCGGCCAGGGCAGCCGCATCGAAATTCCCGCCCTCTATTGGCGCCGCGGCGACGGGACCCATGTCCTGACCGGTCAGGCCGACCTCGATGCCCGCACGGTACAGGCGGTGCTGACGACGTCGCATATGCGCATCGAACAGCTCCTGCCGGCAGTGGGCAAAGAAGACCTGCCCCTGACGGGCTGGGCTGACAACACGATTACCCTCAGCGGCAGTTTGGATAATCCGACGGCTTCCGGATCTTTCCGCCTGTCCAGCGGCTCCTATGCCGGCTATCTGTACAAGAATATCAGCGCCGACTACCGGCTGGATAATGGTACGGTCTATTTATCCAACGGGGATATTTCCTCCTATACGGCGTCCCTGGCCCTGTCCGGTTCTGTCGGCGATACGCTGGATCTCGATTTGACCGGCAGACATGTCGACATCGCCCGCCTGATTCCCCAGAATAAGACGCCCCGCAGCGGTTACTTCGACATCCAGGCCCATATCGGCGGCAGCCTGGACAATCCGACGGCGGCCGGTTCCCTGAAGGCAGCGAACCTGGTCATCAACCACATGGTCTTAAACGATATCCACGGCGATTTCGCCTATTACGACGACCTGCTGCGCCTGACGGACCTTCATTTCGCCCAGCTCGGCGGGGTGTATGACGGCAATCTGCTGTATAACACGCAGTCGTCTCTCCTGCGGGGCAAGGCGACCGTCGTCAATGGTGATATTGCCGGCCTTCTCAAGGTGGCAGCCCTGCCCGTACAGGATGTGGCAGGCAAGCTGAATGGTCAGATCGACATCAGCGGAACCAGTGACAATCCGACGGTCTCCATGAAAGGGAATATCCGCGACGGCTCGTTCGGCGGCCAGCCTGTCGAACCGGCCGATATCGATGTCCAGATGGAAAACGGTGTTGTCCATCTGAACAAGGCGGCCTTGCACATCGGCAACAGCGTCCTGGCGGCCCAAGGGACCTATGCCCTGCACGGCCCAGTGAAATTGTCCGTCGCAGCCAAACAGTTCCCGGCCAAAGCCTTGACCGATGTTCTCGGCCAGAACGGGTTCGTCGTCGATGCGCCCATCGATTTTGCAGCCGACCTGAGCGGTACCGGCGATGACCTCCAGGCCGACGTATCGGCGCAATTAGGCAGCGGCACGGCCAATGGCATTGCCTTTAGCGGCGCCTATGCCCTGTTCAACATCCGCAACGGCATGATTACGGTCCAGCAGGCCAGCGGCAGCCGCGATCCCTATAAGGTCAGCGCCAGCGGGACCATTCCTGTCAGTGCCTTGAAAGGCGGCCAGACAAGTGAATCCATGGACCTCGACGTCCGCCTCGACAACGCCGGTCTCGATATCCTGACCTTCCTGACGCCCTATGTCACGGAAGCCTCCGGCCCCATCCAGGGCGGCATCAAAGTCAGCGGTACCCTCGATGCACCGCGGGTCAACGGCGATATTGCCATTAAAAATGGGACAATCCGCTTCAAAGATACCCAGTATCCCCTGGCGGACATCAACGCTGATTTGGCCTTTAAGGGAAATTCAGCCGTCCTCAGCGGCAGCGGGACTATGGACAAAAAAGGGAAGAAGAACCCCGGCCGTGTCAGCCTCGACGGCCAGGCCTCCTGGAGCGGCCGCAGCCTGGATACGTATTCCCTGGCTGCCGACCTTTCCGGCCTTTACCTGGATTGCCCTTATTACGAAGGGCCCCTGACCGGGTATCTCCGTGTCGAACCGGGCGACGGGCGGCCGAAAGTCAGCGGCCTCATGCAGGTTGACAATACGACTGTCGACATCCCCCTGTCCCTGGCCAGCAGCAGTGACGGCCCCGATTTGGATCTGGACTTTACCCTGACTTTGGGTAACAAAGTTCGGCTTTACAGTCCGGCCTTGTATGACTTGA
This sequence comes from Megasphaera elsdenii DSM 20460, assembly GCF_003010495.1. Classification (NCBI taxonomy): domain Bacteria; kingdom Bacillati; phylum Bacillota; class Negativicutes; order Veillonellales; family Veillonellaceae; genus Megasphaera; species Megasphaera elsdenii. The sequence goes on from NZ_CP027570.1 coordinate 1,332,668, forward strand.
TGGTCAACGGGTCGGTTACCTTTAAGGGGAACCTCAATCATCCGCAGCCATCGGGCCGTTTTGAAGCGACAAGGGGCACGGTTCACTATTTGGATACCAATTTCCGCGTGACCAAGGCCAAAGCCGATTTCTCGCGGTATGACTCGTTCCTGCCCTATATCGATGCCGAAGGATTCAGCCGCGTCGGCCAGTACAACGTCATGCTGACTTTGCGCGGCCGGGCCGATAACATGGACCTCATGCTCCGGTCTGACCCGCCGCTGACGAAACCGCAGATCGTATCGCTTATTACCCTGCGCAACGGCGATGAACGGCCTCAGAGTTCCCTCAATGCCGAAGATGTAGACAGCCTTATCGGCTCGGGTATCCGCATGACCCTGAACAGCTTGGGCATTACCCAGAGTCTGGAAAGGGCCTTGTCGTTAGATATGCTCACCGTGACCAATGGCTCACTCGATTTGAATGACCGCAATACGGATATGAGCCGCAACTACTATAACATTGAAATGGGGAAATACCTGTTCAACGACTTCATGGTCACAGCGGCCTTCGGCCTCAACCACGGCGACGACCGCTTCGGTGTCATGTACGACTTGGGGCGGAACTTCAGCGTCAATGCCTGGACATCGGACGATAACCAATTCATCGGCGGCGTATATAAATATTCATTTTAGTATATGTCATACGACGTTGCCCCTGTAGGGGCGCCCACGTGGGGCGCCCACTCCAATATATGTGTGAATCTTATGAACTGAAAAGGTGGTGAAAGGCCATGTTAGACGATTATCTGAAAGAACTGCAAAAAATAACCCTCCTCGAACCCGACGAAGAACGGGCCTTGTGGCAGGCATATAAGGACAATGGGGATATGATGGCCCGGAGCCGCCTCATCGAACAGTACCAGCCGCTGGTCTTCAAGGAAACCATGCGCTGGCACATCCATCGCGACATCTTGTCCGACGCCCTGCAGGAAGGGACGCTGGGCCTCATGGAAGCCGTAGAACGTTATGACTACCGCCGCGGCGTGGCCTTTCCCTTATTTGCCGTCCATCGTATCCGCGGGGCCATCCTCGATTATTTGAAACGCGAAGGTGCCGTCAGCGCCGTATCCCTCGACGAACCCGATGAACGAGGCGTGACCCTGCAGGATACGCTCTGCGACGAGGAACAGGACCCGGCAGAGGCGACGAGCCGCCAGCTGCTGCTGGAAAAGGTCGGCCATGTCCTGAAACGGCTGCCCGAAAAGGAGCAGGCCGTCGTCGAAGGCGTATACCTGAACGATGTCGAACAGAAGCACCTGGCCAAGAGCCTGGACATCAGCCTGCCTTATGTCTATCGCCTGCAGAAACGGGGCATCCGCCGCGTCCGCGGCATGCTCAGCCGGTTCATCCATGAGAGCCGCCACTAAAAAAATTTTACATTTTCTTAAAATTGGCCCGTTTTTAGGTGAAAAGAATCGGAAAATGCTGTAAAATATAGATTATGGCATGTTTTTGCGCCCTTTTACGGGTATAAACTCATGCGTCCTTTCCCGATACTATAGACGTATTCGTTTAGGCAGAAAGGAGAGGGCTGTATGAAACATTCCCAGCGCGATACGGTTCATCGGGTCCGGGCCGTCCGGTCCTGGCTGGAAAAGGCGGAAGCTTCGTTTGATAAAGAGTCCGATATCAAAGGCGAACTCAATCTGATGCTGGCCGAAGCAGAAATGAAGAATCTGCGCAAACACCATCCCGTCAGCAAAGGCTGGCTGCGGACCGGGGCCGTCATTACAGCTCTTTTCCTGGCCCTGGGCGGCTGGTATGGATTCCATCTGTATGGACAGGGGGCATCGCCACCTGTCATGGGAACTGTCACCCCTGCGCCGACAGCCGGGAAGGCAGCTGGCCAGGGCTCGGCAGCTGAGGCCGCGCCTGCAGCAGAGCCAGTCCCGGCCGAGGAGGTACCGCCTCCTGCCCCGGCCATACCGGCACCGCCAGCGGAGCCAGCAGCCCCTGCCACCCCGGATAGGGACGAACCTATGGTACAGCCCGCCGCGACGGCTGTCACCGCACCAGCGACGCCAGTGCAGTCAGCGCCGGCTCCGGTGCGGACAGAAACGAAGGCAGTCTTATCGGACCGCCAGGTACAAGCTACGGTACAAGAAGCACGTCATACTTTGCGCGGTACGAGTACGACAAAATAGATAATGGAGGATTTTTATGAATATGCGGAAGAAGAAACTCCTCGCCCTGATGGTAACCAGTGCGATGATGACCTGCCCTGTTTGGGCTGAAGATACGACTGCGGCGACCGGTTACGAGTCGTCCGGTAGCCAGACCGTTACGTCTGGCTCGGCAGCCGCTCCGGTAGACGACCAGAAAACGGCTGTCAATACCGTGACGACCTCTCCCGATGATGCGACGAAAGAAGACGCCATGAAGGCTGCTAAATCGGGCCTGACCGGTTATGAAACGGCAGAAGAATTGGCTGCTATTGCCGCCGGCAAGAGCCCGGCAGAGGTTCAGCAGGAAACAGCCGAAGCCGTCCACAAGGAAAATGAAATCCTCAACCCGGCTCCTGTCGATACGACGCCACAGATTACTGGCGATAAAATCAGCTATATGAGCGGTACTAGCGACATGCAGTTCGATACGTCCGTTCCTGGCTATCCCATGGCTGTCATCCAGCCCGGTCAGGATGTATCCCTGCCTTATGGTGAAGCCGTCAGCGATGCCGATTTGAAACCTTATGTCGACAAGGTAGCTACGGCCGTTACCGTCGGTCCCGTCCCGGAAGCCCAGATTGAACAGAAACTCCTGCCTCAGCTGGCTATGCGCGTCGGCGATGCCATCAACATGGACTACATCCGCCACGACCTCAACGTCATCGGGGCGACGGGCCTGTTCTCGACGGTCAAGCCGGCCTTTACGACCGTACCGGAAGGCGTTGCCCTGAACTATACAGTCCAGATGAATCCGGTCGTCAAGAAAATCGACATCGTCGGCAACGAATCAATCAGCACGGCGGACTTGATGAAACTCGTCGCCACGACGCCGGGAACGACGCTCAACACGGCTGTCGTCAGCCATGACGTGGCCAATATCAACTCGGCCTTTGCCAATGCCGGTTATATGATGAGCCGCGTCTCCGATGTCCGCCTCGACGATGAAGGGACGCTGCATCTGGCGATTTCTGAACCGCGTATTGAAAATATCAACCTTCGCGGCAATACCAAGACCAAGAATAAAGTCATCATGCGCGAACTGCGCATGAAGAAAGGCGATATCTTCAACAAGAACGCCGCCAGCCGCAGTATCCAGCGCGTCTATAACACGGGCTATTTTGAAGACGTCAACGTCCGCCTCCTGCCGGGCCAGCGCAATCCGAAAGACGTCATCGTCGAAATCGACGTCACCGAACAGAAGACTGGGTCGGTCACCATCGGTGCCGGCTACTCCGATTCGGACGGCCTCGTCGGTATCCTCGGCCTGGCTGAAACGAACCTGCGCGGTACGGGCGACAAGGCCAATATCAGCTGGGAATTTGGCGGCAATACGGATACCAATAAGAACTATATCTTCTCGTATACCCATCCCTACCTCAACGATGCCGGCGACTCCATCGGCTTCAGCATCTTCGACCGCGAATCGGAATATGACGACTATAATGAAAAAGGCGACTCCGTCGCTGAATACGACCGCCGGACCAATGGCTTCAACATCACTTATGGCCGCGTCCGCAGCGAATACGTCAGCGATTACGTCACGCTGGAAACGAAGCGGACGAAGTATACCGACTATGACAGCGGCTATAATTATCGTGAATGGCAGAATGATCCTTCCTTACCGTCGAAATATCGAAATTATTTGGACAACAACTTTGGCCGCACGAACAGCATGACCTGGTCTCACGTCTTCGATAACCGCGACAACGTCTACGATCCGACGAAAGGCAAGCGCCTGTCCTTTACGGGACTTGGGCGGGCCACGGTTTTGGCGGCGATTTCGACTACTTCAAGTTCATCGCCGAAAACCGCCTGTACTACAAAGTCGGCCGGGCCCACGTCATCGCCGTCCGCCTCATGGGTGGTATCGCTACCGGCGATATGCCGTACAACGACCTGTTCACCCTCGGTGGCGCCGACAACCTGCGCGGCTATGAAGATGACGAATTTCGCGGCAACAAGATGTACGAAGCGACTGTCGAATACCGCTATCCCATTGCCAAGAAGATCCAGGGCGTCGTCTTTACCGACCTGGGCAATGCCTGGGGCGGCGTAGAAAACATCCCCTGGTACCATGAAAACAACAAACTCCACTACTCCGGAGGCTTGGGCTTCCGCATTACGACGCCGATCGGTCCGATCCGCCTGGATTATGCCGTAGGCCAGGATGGCGGCAAGTTCCACTTCAGCTTTGGCGGTAAGTTCTAAGACAATGAAAGGTCGTGGATGATGAAAATCCGCACTTGTTTATTGACTGTCTGTGCCGTCTGTGCTAGTCTTAGTAGTGCTATAGCAGCATCGGTAGAACAAGTGACGGTCCATGTCGCCTCCGTAGAGGAGGCGATTCCGCCATTAGTAGAGAAACGCATTGCTGCCAGCATCCAAACTGTAGGGAACCACGTATTCCTCAATCACGACAGCGATGAAATCGCCAGCCGTCATGAGGCATACGAGCGAACCGTCAACGATATCATCAATCGCGTCCTCATAGGCTATACGGTGGAATCCATTTCCATCCATCCCGGCAGCCGGACGGAGCTGGATGTACGCATCCGCCCTTGGGGCGATACAATCCGCAACGTCCGCTTCGCCGTCGACTACGGAGCCTTGCCGAAAATGGGGCAGGAACTGGTCGATAAAGACTTGGAACATGCCGGGGACATGGCCGAAAGCCTGCTCATCGGCCTGCCTGTCGATGCCCTGGACTGGGCTAATGGCGCCGTCAAATCGGTCCTGGAAAATGAACTGGAAGAACGGGTGCCGGAATTTTATCCGCACATCGTCATCCACGGCGGTCCGGAAACGGACGTCACCGTCTACATGCTGCCCAAGCTGCCTGTCGTGCGCAACGTCCGCGTGGCTATCAAGGGCGACGATGTACCGAAGGTCATCTTCCTCAGCGCCCGCAACCAGCTGGAACGGACCTATGCCGGCCTGGCTGGCCTGCCCGTGGCTTTTGTCCGGCGCCATGAACGGGATATTGCCGAAGCCTTGCAGGGCGATGTCCAGCGACAGTGGGTCGTCAAGAACTACGGACTGCACGTGACGCCGTCCTTGTCGCTCGGTGAGGATACGGCCATCGACCTTACGTCACAGACGGCTTTTTACGACATCCGCGGCGGCGCCTATATCGACGCCGGCCGTGACCACAGCAGCGACGACGATACGGCCCTCATGGCCCATGTGGGCCGTAAGATTGGCAGCCATCACGAAGTGTACGGTGCCGTCAAGTTCATGCCGTCTTCCCTGGACTGGAACTTCATGCCCGGCTACTTTTACCGCTTCCGCAGCGGGACCCAGGCGGGATACCAGTTCGAAAGCCTCGACGACAGCCAGCACCTGTGGCTGCGCCAGCCATTGGGAGGGCGCTGGACCTTGCGCTATGACCGTGACCTGACCCATGACGATTCCGAAGTGGGCCTTCACTATCGCGTCGATGATTATGTCGGTTTGGAATATATCGTGTCCGACCATGATGCTTGGCTCCGGATTATCGGTTATTTGTAATACAAAGGAGAAGTTTTATTATGATGTCTGAAATGGGTAAGAAACGCAATATCAAGATTTTTTCGGCTGTCATCGCAGCTATCTTCGTCTTCAGTGTCGCCGGCCTGGCTATCATGCAGACGGGCAACCCTGTCAATGCGGCTCCGTCGAGCAATATCGGCGTCGTCGATACGAGCAAGATCATTACGCCGGATAATCAGGATGCCGTTGCGGCACAGAAACAGCTCCAGCAGGCTGGCGAAGACATGCAGAAACAGTTCGAACAGCAGTCGGCCGGCATGGATGACCAGCAGAAACAGCAGCTCTTCCAGAAAATGCAGGGGGAACTGGCCACGAAACGCCAGGAAATTTTCAAAGGCATCAAAGATAAAGTCGACAACGCCGTCAGTGATGTCGCCAAGACCAAAGGCCTGAGCCTCGTCGTCGATAAGAGCGTCGTCCTCTATGGCGGTACGGATATTACCGATCAGGTAGCCAAAGAACTGAACAAAAATTCCAGCTCCAGCAGCTCCGACAGCAGCTCCAGCAATTCCAGCAGTTCGGACAGCTCCAGCAGCAACCAGTAAGGAGTCTTTATGAAACGGATATATGCGGCAGCCGGTGCCGCGGTCCTCATGGCCTGTCTTGTGGCAGGCGGGTGGTTCTTCAGCCATCGCAGCCATCCGGCCCCTTCGACAGCAGCGACGCCGGTCTATGCCTATGCAGACCTGGAACACGTCGTCATGAGCCATCCGCGCTATAGCGAGTATCACCATTTAGAATTGGAGTACAATGCTATGGTTGCCCAATATCAGTTTGAACAGTGGAACTATTCCCAGAAGGCAGCCGCCGAAGGGAGGTCAGTCCAGAACTTCGCCGCAGCCGATGCCGCCGGTTCTGCCGCCCTCGACCAGGAATTACAGGCCAAAGTCGCCCTCAAACAGAACGAGCTCAACAATCGCCTGAAGCAGCGGTACGATTCGCTCGTCCAGGAAAAGAAGACGACGACGCCTGTCATTTCCCAGGCCGATACCTTGAAGATCGTCAATCTCCAGTTGAAACTGAAGACCCTGTCCCTGTCCAAAGAAGAGCGGGCAGCGACAGAAGAACAGCTCCAGGCCCTGCTCAAAGGCAGCCAGGCCGACGTCCAGGTGACGACGCGGACTGCCGATGAAATCGCCGCCCTCATGGCCCCGGCCAAGGCCCAGGCCAAGAAGGAACTCGACGACTATGCCCAGCAGGTCAAGAAAGACCTGGAAGGGCGCAAGGCCGACAGCCAGCAGGTCTTCCAGCAGCAGCTGGGCGTCTTGCAGGACCGGCCGGAACCGGCTGTGTGGAACAAGGAATGGAAAGACAAGCTCGATGCGAAAGAAAAAGAAATGAAAGATGTGAAAGACGCCATCATGGCAGATATCCGCGATAAAGCCGCCGATGTCGCCCAGGAACAGGGCTACGATATGATCTTCTCCAACTATGAAGGCATCGGCACGGCTACGGATGTCACAGATGATATTATTGCCAAGTTGGCATAACAGGAGGCTTTTAGCAATGAAAAAAGTTTGGAAGCGCTTAGGAATCGTCGCAGCAATGCTGGCCCTGACGGGCATGCTCGCCGGCTGTGGCGGCAAGGATAATGTAGGCGTCGTCGATATGTCGCGCGTACAGAAAGAAGCGCCCCTGGTCCAGCAGTATAAACAGAAAACCGAGGACAAACAGAAATCCATCGAAAAAGAATTACAAGATGCCAAACAGAACATGTCGGCTGAAGATTTCCAGAAGAAACAGCAGCAGGCCCAGCAGGAACTCAATATTTTCGGCGCCAGCATGCAGCGTCAGTTCATGTCGGACATCCAGAGCAAGTTAGGCGACATCGCCAAGGATAAAAATGTCGGCATCATCGTCGTCAAAGAAGCCGTTCCGTCTGGCGGAATCGACGTTACCGACGATTTAATTGCCAAATTGCAGTAAAAAAAGGGGTTGTATATCGTGAAGAAAACAGTACAGGAATTAGCAGTATTGCTAGGCGGTACGGTCATCGGCAATGGTGACGCCGTCATTGAAGACGTGAAGGGCCTGGCCGAAGCCGGCCAGCAGGACATTACCTTCGCCGTCGATCCGTATACGGAATATTTGCCGCAGGTCCACGCCGGCGCCGTCATTGTCGAAAAAGAAGTTCCTGCCGGAGATAATACGCTCGTCATCGTAGAAAATCCCCGCCTGGCTTTTTCCCAGCTCCTCGTGCTGTTTCATCCCCGCCAGTCGATTACGCCGGGCATCCATCCGACGGCCATCGTCGATAGCAGTGCTGCCGTTGGCGAAGACGTGGCCATCATGCCCTATGCCGTCATCGGCAAGAACGTCGAAATCGGCAAGGGTTCGACGATTTATCCCTATGTCTTCTTAGGGGATAACGTCAAGATCGGCGAAGGCTCGGTCATCTATCCTGGCGCCGTCATTCACGAAAACTGCGTCCTCGGCAAGCGGGCCGTCATCCGGGCTCATGCCGTCATCGGCGGTGAAGGCTTCGGCTTTGCCACGGAAAAGGGCAAGCATACCCGCATCCCCCAGATCGGCAATGTCACCATCGGCGACGACGTCGAAATCGGGGCCTGCACGTGCTTGGATAATGCCACGCTGGGTTCGACAAAAGTCGGGCGGGGGACGAAAATCGACAACCTCGTCCATCTCGGCCATAACGTCGAAATCGGCGAAGACTGCTTCCTCATCGCCCAGACAGGCATTGCCGGCAGCACCAAAGCGGGTAACCACGTCATCTTTGCCGGCCAGACCGGCTGCACCGGCCACATCACCATCGGCGACAATGCCGTCTTTGCCGGGAAAACCGGGATTACCGGCAATATTAAGGGCAATCAGGTCTATGCGGGCTTCCCGGCCCGTCCCCATATGGAATGGAGCCGTACCCAGGTCTATTTGAAGCACCTGCCGGAAATGGCCAGGACCGTCAAGGCCTTGCAGAAAAAAATCGCCGAACTGGAAAAGAAATTAGAACAACAGTAAGGGGATTTGCCTATGTACACCTTTATGAAATGTCTGAGCTGGATCATCTGCCACATTCCCGAAGGCTGTCGCCGGGCCCTGGGCACCTTTTTAGGTGCCTTTTTCTGGACTTTCGTCCCGAAGAAGCGAAAAGTGCTGGCCCAGCAGCAGATCCTGGACTGTGGCCTGACAGAGGACCCGGACAAGGCCATGGCCATTGCCAGGGCCAGTACGGTCCGCTTTGGTCCGATGATCGTCGAAGTCCTGTCGTATCCTCGCTATACGAAGGAGCTCCTCGACGAAAAGATTACCTGGCACGGCAAGGAATACCTGGACGAGCTCAAAGCCAGCGGCGAAGGGGCTGTCTTCATGGCCTCCCATGCCGGCAACTGGGAACTCCTGGGGGCCGTCCTGGCCATGAACGGCTATCCCCTTATTTCCGTCGCTCAGGAACAGAACAGCAAGAGCGCCGATGCCTTCATCAACGAGTACCGGGCCATGATGAAACAGCACGTCACCTATAAGACGGGCATCCGCGACATGGTCCGCTTCCTTCGGGAAGGCCACTACATCGGCCTGCTCATGGACCAGGACCCGGGCTATGCCGGCATCATGGTCAAGCTCTTCGGCATGGACACGCTGACGGCGGACGGACCGGCCAAGATGGCCGGCCTGGCCAACTACCCCATCGTGTCGACTTTCATCCATGAAGACCGGCCGTACCACCACGTCGTCGAAGTCCTGCCGCCTATCAAGCCGTACACGGCGGACCACAAGCTCTCCAAGGAAGAGAAGGACCGCATCATGTACGAAACGACACAGGAATTGAACGACCGCCTGGAAGCCCATATCCGCAAGTATCCGGAAGACTGGTTCTGGCTGCACAACCGCTGGAAATGGACAAAAAGATATAAAGACAAACAAGCTGAAAAAGGCACTGTCTCATGAAGACAGTGCCTTTTTGAGTATTAAGTTTGCAGTTTGCAGTTTGCAGTTTGTAGTAGATGTCGAAAAATGCTATGATTAAGAAAAGACATTCTTCACTTAGGAGGGACGACTGTGAACATTTTTTTATATCTCATCGCCTTTGTCTGCTTTGCCATTCCTGGTTATAACTGGTTCGCTACGGGCCATCTGTCCGGGACCTTCAGCATCATCTTCGGCATCCTCATGCTTTATTGGGCTCATCGCCGGAAAAAGAAACATGCCAAGCCGCAATTGAATTTTTCCAGCGGTAATGAGGAACTGGACAAGCTCAATGATGAACTTTTCAACAAGGCTGTCGACGATTTCAATGCCCTGGAGAAGGAATTGAAGCGCGTCCAGGATAACGAGCTGCGTAAACAGCTGCGCAAGATGCAGGGTATTGCCAATAATTTCCTGACTTATCTCCAGCAGCATCCGGAACGGATGAGCCTGGCCCGCCGCTTCGTCGACTATTATCAGGACCGGGCCCTGCTCCTGGTCCGCAAATACCAGGAACTGGAAAAGACGGGCCTGGAAGCGCAGGAAGTGCAGCAGGCGAAAGAGGAAATCAAACAGCTCCTGGATAATTTCGATGAAGCCTATGAAGACCAGTTCTCCAAAGTCCTCAACGCCCAGCTCATGGACCTCGACGCCGAAATGAAGGTCATGAAGCAGAACATGGCCGCTGACGGCATCCAGACGGAAGCCCCCCGGCAGGATACGTCGTCTTCCGGAAGCAAGGCTAAGCACAGTGATGACCTGGTCGGGACAATCATCGATTTGGCCGACCAGTTTTTGAATACAAAAAGAAAGTAGGTAAATAGTATGGCTGATATCAATTTGAATGACCTCTTAGAAAAACGGCATGCTGAAAGCCAGCCGGCTGTACCCGTCGTCGATCAGGGCCATGAAGTGGCTCAGTTCAATGCTCAGGTCGAAAGCCTGACGCCGGAAGAACGGCAGCAGATCGACACCATCAAGGATTCCATCGACCTGGTCAATTCCAACGCCATCGTCCAGTATGGCAGCGGCGCCCAGAAGAACATTGCCAACTTTTCCAACAGCGTCTTGTCGACTGTCAAGAGTACGGATCCGGCCGTAGCCGGCGACCTGCTCAACGACCTGGTCAAGCGGGTCAAAGCCTTTGAAGACGAAAACGATGAAGACAAGGGCTTTTTTGCCAGCCTGCCCGTCGTCGGCTCGCTGTTCAAGAAAGGTGAAGCCCTGACCAAATCCTACACGACGCTGGCCGCCCAGATTGACAAGATACAAGCCGGCCTGGACAACCAGAAAATGACCCTCATGAAGGACATTGCCATGTTCGACGGCCTTTACGACAAGAATCTGGAATATTTCAAGCAGCTCCAGCTCTATATCCAGGCTGGCGAAGAAAAGATACAGGAATTGAACCAGACGACGATTCCAAAGCTGGAAGCCCAGGCCCAGGTATCGGATAATCCCATGGCCGTCCAGGTCGTCCAGGATTTCAAGGATGCTGTCAGCCGTTTTGAAAAGAAAGTGCACGACCTGAAGATCAGCAAGACCATCGCCATCCAGACGGCACCGCAGATCCGCATCATCCAGAACAATGACAAGATCCTCGTCGACCGCATCCAGAGTGCCATTTACAACACCATCCCGCTGTGGAAGAACCAGATGGTCCTGGCCCTGGGCCTGGGACGGCAGAAAGAAGCCCTGGAAATGCAGCAGGCCGTTTCCAATACGACGAATGAGCTCCTCAAGCGCAATGCGGCCATGCTCAAGCAGAACTCCCACGATACGGCTGTTGAAAATGAACGGTCCATCGTCGACATCGAAACGGTCAAACAGGTCAACGAAGATTTGATCAGCACCATTGAAGATACGCTGCGCATCCAGCAGGAAGGCCGCCAGAAGCGGCAGGCAGCGGAAGCAGAACTGGTCCAGATCGAAGACCGCCTGCGGGAAGCCCTGTTAAAAGGCGCCGGTCACAACTAAAAACTACAAACTATGGACTATCCCTTACAGCCAGCCGAATTTTTTGCAGGCTTCCAGGATGCCGCCCTTGTCGTTGTCGCCGGTGACGTAGTCGGCGCGGGCTTTCAATTCATCCCGGCCATTGCCCATGGCGATGGAGAAGAAGGGCTTACGGAACATGGAAATGTCGTTCAGGCCGTCGCCAAAGACGACGGCGTCTTCCGGCCTGCCGCCGACGAGATCCAGCATTCGCAGGATACCGCGGCTCTTGTCCGTCGGTTCGATGAGGTACGTGTGGTCGATGTATTCCAAGTGGGGCAATCCGTAGGCAGGCACTTCATCTTCGGGCCGCTGCGGCCGGGCGTACATGATTTTATAGACGGCCGTCAGGCTCTCGATGTCGACTGGGCGGACGACGGTTTCCATGTAGTTCCTCGGGTCGTCGTGAGGGAAATCGACATAAGGCGTATAACGGTTGATGGTATTATCGGTGACGACGGCCCAAGGGTAGTGGCGGGCCGTCAGGTCGCGCAGGAGGGCTTTACAGTTCTCCAGGGGCAGGCCGGTCATTTCCAGGACTTTGCCGTCCAGGGACAGGCTGTTGCCGCCGTCGGCGACGACGGCCGGTATGCCATAGCGGTCGGCAAAGGTCTGCGTGTCGTGCTGCAGGCGGCCCGACGCGATGGCGATGAAATGGCCTTCCTGGACGAGGCGGCGCAGGCAGTACAGCGTATCGGCCGGGATGATGCTGGAAATCCCCAGCCCCAGGGTCCCGTCGATATCGAAGAAAAAGTATTTTTTCGTCATGAGTCTATCCTTTCTCGAAAAATTCATAAACTGCTTTATTATAGCATATATAAAATTCTCTCAAAATCCCCTTTTGCCATTGACAGAAGGGGTCCTTTTTTTACATAATAAGGTGAATGTCTATTTATCTTCGATTACATAAAAAGGAGCGATTTGACTAATGAGCACCATTGATACGACTTGTGTAAATGCCATTCGTGTATTGTCAGCTGACGCCATCCAGAAGGCAAATTCCGGCCATCCCGGCCTGCCCCTCGGCGCAGCTCCCATTGCATACGAACTCTGGGCAAACCACATGAACCACAACGCAAAGGACCCGAAATGGGCGAACCGCGACCGCTTCATCCTGTCGGCGGGCCACGGCTCGATGCTGCTGTATTCGCTGCTCCATTTCTACGGCTACGGCCTGACCATGGACGATATTAAACAGTTCCGTCAAGACGGCTCCTTGACTCCGGGGCATCCGGAATACGGCCACACGACGGGCGTCGAAGCGACGACAGGCCCCCTCGGTGCCGGCTTGGGCATGGCTGTCGGCATGGCTATGGCAGAAGCTCACTTGGCAGCTGTTTTCAATAAACCGGGCTATCCCGTCGTCGACCACTACACCTTCGCCCTCTGCGGCGACGGCTGCTTGATGGAAGGTATTTCTTCGGAAGCTTTCTCTTTGGCCGGGACGTTAGGCCTGTCCAAACTCATCGTCCTCTACGATAGCAACAACATTTCCATCGAAGGCAACACGGACATCGCCTTTACCGAAAATGTCCAGGCCCGCATGGCTGCTTTCGGCTTCCAGACGATCACCGTCGAAGACGGCACGGATCTCGACGCCATCGGCAGAGCTATCGAAGAAGCAAAAGCCGATAAAGAACATCCGTCGTTCATCACCATCAAGACCCAGATCGGCTATGGCTGCCCGGCTAAACAGGGTTCGGCTGCCGCTCATGGCTCGCCGTTGGGTGAAGAAAATATCGTCGCCATGAAAGAAAACCTGGGCTGGCCGAAACCGCAGGAAACGTTCTACATTCCCGACGAAGTCTATGCGCATTATGCTGAATTGAGCCAGAAAGCCGGCGCAGCCGAAGCGGACTGGCAGAAACTCTTTGCCGACTACGCTGCTAAATTCCCGGAAATGAAGGCCAAATGGGATGCCTTCCACAGCGATGTCGATGCCAAGGCTCTCTTGAATAATGAAGCTTTCTGGGCTTATGAAGATAAGCCGCAGGCTACGCGCAGCTTGTCCGGCACGATGATCAATCGTCTGAAGGACATCATGCCCCAGCTCTTCGGCGGCAGTGCCGACCTGGCTCCGTCGAACAAGACGGAAATGAAAGACGAAGGCTTCTTCAGCAAAGCCGATTACAGCGGCCGCAACGTCCACTTCGGCGTCCGCGAACTGGCCATGGGTGCCATCACCAACGGCCTGGCCCTCCACGGTGGCGTCCGTCCGTATGCCGGTACGTTCTTCGTCTTCAGCGATTATATGAAACCCATGATCCGCCTGGCTGCCCTCATGAGCCTGCCGACGACCTACGTCCTCACGCACGACAGCATCGGCGTCGGCGAAGACGGTCCGACACATGAACCGATCGAACAGCTGGCCATGCTCCGCTCCCTTCCCAATGTCAACGTCTTCCGTCCGGCTGACGCTACGGAAACGGCTGCCGGCTGGTACCTGGCTGCTACCAGCCAGAAGACGCCGACGGCCCTCGTCCTGACTCGTCAGAACCTGCCGCAGCTCGCCGGCAGCAGCAAAGAAGCCTTGAAAGGGGCTTACGTCATCGCCGATGCCAAGAAAGCCGTTCCCGATGCCATCATCATGGCCAGTGGTTCGGAAGTCGAACTGGCCGTCAACGCCAAAGACGAACTGGCTAAAGAAGGTGTCGACGTCCGTGTCGTCAGCATGCCCTGCCTGGAACTCTTTGAACAGCAGGACGAAGCCTATAAAGAACAGGTCCTCCCGAAAGCCGTCCGCGCCCGTGTCGCTGTCGAAGCCGCTTCGGACTTCGGCTGGGGCAAATACGTCGGCCTCGACGGCACGACGGTTTCCATGAAATCCTTTGGTGCATCCGCTCCGGCTGGCGTTTTATTCAAGAAATTCGGTTTCACCACTGAAAACGTCGTAGCCGCTGTAAAGAAAGTCGTGAAATAATCGTGGCTCGTGGCTCGTGGCTCGTAGGGGCCGTCCCAAAGGGCGGCCCGACTGAGTCCTGTGGACATCCAAAAACGGTATTTGTGTGCCACTTCGCCAAACGCCAAACGAACCACGAACCACGAAAAGGTGCTTCTGCTTATGCAGGAGCACCTTTTCCATTTGTCAAGGCTTGATTTTTCTTGCGTATTTTATTATACTAAGAACAAGAAGAAACCCTACTGTGTGCGTAAATGGTCTCGATGTTTTGAACCAACACTTTTTACATTGGGAGTTCGGGCTCTATATCGTTAGGCAATGCCTTCACTGGACTGTCGACCTTTATAGGAGAACACCCACCTGCTTAGGCAGGCTCAAAACTCGGTTTATAAACGGCATGGTGGGGCTCTTTTCTTATTTGAGAATTTAGTTACTTGTCCGCCGCTGAGGAGACTTAGCGGCGTTCTATTTAGTCTGGAGAGCAAACAAATGAGCGGAGACGATTTATTTTCTATGGCTGATGAACGGAGCGGCCAGGGCTATGCACCGCTGGCCGTCCGCATGCGGCCGGAATCTCTGGATGACATCTATGGCCAGGACGACCTCATCGGGCCCGGTAGTTTTTTGCGGACCCTCATCGAAAAGGACACCATTCCGTCCCTGTTGTTTTACGGTCCTTCCGGTGTCGGCAAGACGACACTGGCCCATGTCATTGCCAATGAAACGGACAGCCGTTTCGTAACCCTCAACGCAGTCACGGCAGGCACGGCAGAACTTCGCAAGGTCATTGCCGCTGCGCAGGATGCCATCCATCTATATCAAAAGCGGACGATCCTCTTCATCGATGAAATACACCGCTTCAATAAAAGTCAGCAAGACGTCCTGTTGCCGTATGTCGAAGACGGGACGGTCATCCTCATCGGGGCGACGACGGAAAATCCTTATTTCGAAGTCAACCGCCCCTTATTGTCGCGCCTGCGCGTCATCCAATTGAAACCCCTGTCGGAACAGGCCGTCACAGCCGTCCTGCGGCGGGCCCTGACGGACAGGGAGAAAGGCCTGGGTTCGCTGGGGATTTCCGCCAGCGATGAGATGCTGGGGACCTTGGCCCGTCTGGCTGACCGCGATGCCCGCGTCGGCCTGAACCTGCTGGAACAGGTCTGCCTGGTCGTACCGGCTGGCGGCCATATCACGCACGACGCCATTGAAAAGGTAGCCGGTCATAAAGTATATACGTATGATAAAAAAGGCGATGCCCATTACGATACGGTGTCGGCTTTCATCAAAAGCATGCGCGGCTCCGACCCCGATGCGGCCCTGCACTACCTGGCCCGTATGATCGAAGCCGGCGAACAGCCGTCCTTCATTGCCCGCCGCCTGGTCATCTGTGCAGCCGAAGACGTCGGACTGGCCGATCCCCAGGCCCTGGTCATTGCCAATGCCGCTGCCCAGGCCGTCCAGTTCGTCGGCTGGCCGGAGGGACGCATCATCTTGTCAGAAGCCGTCATTTACGTGGCCTGTGCGCCGAAGAGCAATAGTGCCTATCTGGCCATCGATGCGGCTCTGGCCGATGTCCGCCACAAAGACTGCGGTGATGTGCCCGATTATCTGCGCGACAGCCATTACAGCGGCGCAGCCGCTCTGGGCCATGGCCTGACCTATCGGTATCCCCATGATTTCGATGGGGGATGGGTGGCCCAGCAGTATCTGCCGGATGCCTTGAAAGAGGCGTCGTATTACAAGGAACGGCCTTACGGGCAGGAACAATCTATGACGGCTGCCTGGCACAAACGCCGCGGCGGTAAGTAATCTATTAGTAGAAGGTGAAATGTTTTGGCGAAAGGAAAGACTCGTAAAACCAGCCGTTCCAAGCGGACTGCTGGTACGCGTCAGAAGGCGAAGACTGCCAGGAAGGCAGGGACATCGCCGCTTTTGAAATATGAAATCATTGGTATCTGTTGTATTCTCGTAGGCCTTTTTGCGACGGTCGGTTTCATCGGCTTCGATACAGGCCGCATCGGCCACAGCGTCGATGATATCTTAGCGTATATTTTCGGCCTGGGCCGGATTGTCGTCAGTTTGTCCCTCATCGTCCTGGGACTGAAGTATATCGTCATCCGCAAGGCCTGCCCGGTTACGAAATCCTGGGCCGTCGGGACTTGGATCTATGTCCTCCTCCTGGGATTGGTCCATTTATTGGTCATTCCGGAGGGGACGGAATTTCTGCCGCACAGTCTGTCCGTCGGCGGCGGTGTCGTCGGGGCTGTCATGGCCTCGGTCCTGCGCCGGTTTCTCGGATTTTTTGGGGCTGTCATGGCTATTACCGGCGCCTGCATCGTCACCTTCCTGGTCTGGAAGAATTGGTCTATTTCTAAGCCTGTGGCTGTCGTAGCCGATAAGGCCGGACAGGAAGCGGCCAAAGTATCGGGCAAGGCCGTCGAAGGCCTGCAGGACGCATCCCAGTCCTTGAAACAGTGGCACGAACGCCGCGGCATCTTCGATTTGCAGGCGGTTGTAGGGGACGACCCGTTAGGGCGTCCCGCTTGTGGGAATCACGATGATTCGCATGGCGTAGGGGCCGTCCCGGAAGGGCGGCCCGCTTGTGGGAATCCCGTAATCGACAATCATCCCGAGAACTCGGACCATCCCGCAGCGACGACCATATCCGACGCCCGCGACCTGGGCAACGGCGTGGAAGAAGTCCGTTTCGACGCCAGCCCCATCGAAGAAGACGTCCCGTATGACTGGGCCAGCGACGGTTTTGAAGAAGCAGAATCTTCACCGGAACCGCAAAAGCTCAGCCAGATCCATGAAACCATCGTCGGCGATACGGAACCGACGGCCCACGATGTCCAGCCTGCCGCCCCAGTAAAAACGCCGCTGGCGCAGGAAACGGATGTCCTTCGTCATGACATGGACGACCTCAAACCCATCGAAGTCGAAAAGAGCAGCGTCGCCGTCGATACGAGCGAAGAAGGGAGCAGTGCCGTTCCCAAAGCCGCCGGTGAAAAGACGTACCATCTGCCGCCGGTGAGCATGTTGAAACCGGGTCCGCAGCACGCCGTCGGCCTGAGCGATGAAGTCCGGGAAAATGCCCGCATCCTCCAGGAAACGCTGCAGAGCTTCAATATCGACGCCAAGATACTCAATGCCAGCCAGGGGCCGTCCATTACGCGCTATGAACTGGAACCGGCGGCTGGCGTCAAGGTCAGCAAAATCGTCCATCTCGCCGACGACCTGGCCTTGAAACTGGCTGCGACGGATATCCGTATCGAAGCGCCGATTCCCGGCAAAGCTGCCGTCGGCATCGAAGTGCCGAACAAGAAGCTGACCGGCGTCAATCTGCGCGACGTCATCGACACGGATACGTTCCGCAAGGCCGCTGGCGGCGTCCCGGTCTGCCTGGGCAAGGATATTGCCGGCAATCCCATCGTCGCCGACCTGACCAAGATGCCTCACCTCCTGGTAGCCGGCTCGACCGGTTCCGGCAAGAGTGTCTGCATCAACACCTTCATCGCCAGCATCCTCTTTAAACAGCGGCCGGAAGACGTCAAGCTCATCCTCATCGATCCGAAGGTCGTCGAATTATCGAATTACAACGGTATTCCTCACCTGCTGACGCCAGTCGTCACGGATCCGAAGAAAGCCGCCAGCGTCCTGCGCTGGGCTGTCCGGGAAATGGACGACCGCTACAAGCGCTTCGCCATCACTCATACGCGGGATATTTCCCGGTATAATGAACTCCATCCGGAAGATGCCATGCCTTTCATCGTCATCATCATCGACGAATTGGCAGACCTCATGATGACGGCATCGGACGACGTCGAAAAGTCGATCATCCGCCTGGGTCAGAAAGCGCGGGCCTGCGGGATGCACCTCGTCCTGGCTACACAGCGGCCGTCTGTCGATGTCCTGACCGGCCTCATCAAGGCCAATGTCCCCAGCCGTATCGCCTTTGCCGTTTCCAGCCAGGTCGATTCGCGGACCATCCTCGACATGGCCGGTGCCGAAAAACTGATCGGCAAGGGTGACATGCTCTTCTATCCCCTTGGCGCATCCAAGCCGCTCCGCGTCCAAGGGGCCTTCATTTCTGATTCGGAAATCGATGAGATGGTAGAATTTATCAAAGCCCAGGGCGGTCCTCAGTATGATGAAGCTGTCCAGAAGGCCCAGTCGGAAAATCCCGAAGACAGCGTCGATTTCTTTGAAGACGACCTCATGCGCCAGGCCATCGACATGGTCCTGGAAACGGGGCAGGCATCGACGTCCATGCTCCAGCGCCGCTTCCGCGTCGGCTATACGCGGGCAGCCCGCATGATCGACATGATGGAAGCCATGCACATCGTCGGCCCCAATAACGGCAGCAAGCCGCGGGAAATCCTCATGACGGCCGATGAGGTCCAGCAGAAGTATTTGAGCTGACCCCCTGTACCCTTTGCCGTATCTGTTATATAATAAAAGATACGATTATAGAGAGTAGGGAGAGGAATAACCGTGAATGAATCTTCGATTGGCGAAGTATTGCGACTGGCAAGAGAACAACAGGGGCTGACGCTGCAGGATGTGTCTTATGCCCTCAATATAAAGCGGGAATACCTGGAAGCCCTGGAAAAAGACGAATACGATGCCATCCCCGGTGCCGTCTTCGTCAAAGGTTTCCTCCGCAACTATGGCAATTTCCTGGAACTGGACGGCGTTGCCCTGGCCCGGGAATATAAGGAAAACGTCGAAGAGCGGACCCCGCAGCCGGAAGTGCGGACTATTATGCCCGTGAAAAAGAAGAAAATCCGTAAAGATAGTACTAAAAAGAAGAAGCAGCGCCAGGGGAAATGGCCGGAAATCACTATCATTGCCGGTATCATCATTTTCCTGCTGCTCATCATTTGGATTTTAATTTAAATAAGGAGCAATATGCGCGAGAAATTTTTAGTAACCAGCCGGGAAGACATGGAACGCCGCGGCTGGGACCAACTCGATTTTGTCTACATCAATGGCGATGCCTATGTCGATCACCCCGGTTTTGCCGCAGCCCTCATCGGCCGCGTATTGGAAAGCCGGGGCTATCGTGTCGGAATCATTTCCCAGCCCGACTGGCACAGTGACGAACCGTTCAAGCAATTGGGACGGCCGCGGCTGGCTGCCTTGATTACGGCAGGCAATCTGGATTCCATGCTCAATGAAAAGACGGCGGCCAAGAAATTCCGCAGCCACGACAGTTATTCACCCGGCGGAGAAGCCGGCCGTCGGCCGGAACGGGCGACGATTGTCTATGCCAACCGCATGC